>DASXGW010000013.1:0-300000 GCA_036488875.1 Candidatus Baltobacteraceae bacterium
CGCGGGGGCCGGCGGGATGCCCTCCAGGTTGAACTCGCCGAGCAGGCGGTTGTCGGCGGCCATCGGGCGCTCGCCCTGGTAGACCTTGATCGTCACGGCGGTTTGGTTGTCCTCGGCGGTGGTGAAGACCTCTTTCTTCTCGGTGGGGATGGTCGTGTTGCGCTCGGCGAGCACGGTGAACACGCCCCCCTTGGTCTCCAGGCCCAGCGACAGGGGCGTCACGTCGAGCAGAACGACATCGCGGACTTCGCCAGCTAGGACGCCGGCTTGAATCGCCGCACCGATCGCCACGACTTCGTCGGGATTGACGGTGAGGTTCGGTTCCTTGCCGGTAAGCTTGCGGACGAGTTCCTGAATGACCGGCATGCGCGTCGCGCCGCCGACCATGATCACTTCGTCGATCTTCGAGATGTCGAGCTTCGCATCGGCGATCGCGCTCTTGAACGGTCCGATGCATCGATCGGTGAGGTCGGCGGTGAGCTCTTCGAACTTCGCACGCGTCAGCGTGTAGTCGAGATGCTTGGGACCTTCTTGATCGGCCGTGATGAACGGCAGGTTGATGCTCGTCTGCACGACCGACGAGAGCTCGATCTTGGCTTTTTCGGCCGCTTCCGTCAAACGCTGCATCGCCTGCTTGTCTTTGCTGAGGTCGATGCCTTGGTCGCGACGGAATTGGTCGACGAGCCATTCCACAGCGCGTTGGTCGTAGTCGTCGCCGCCGAGATGCGTGTCGCCGTTGGTCGCCTTCACCTCGAAGACGCCGTCGCCGACTTCCAGGATCGAGACGTCGAACGTACCGCCGCCGAGATCCCACACCAGGATCGTCTCGTTGCCCTTCTTTTCGAGACCGTACGCCAGGGCGGCCGCCGTCGGCTCGTTGATGATGCGCAGCACGTCGAGACCGGCGATCTTGCCGGCGTCTTTGGTCGCTTGACGCTGCGAATCGTTGAAATAGGCGGGAACCGTGATGACCGCTTTGGTCACGCGCTCGCCCAAATAGTTACTCGCGTCGTTGACGAGTTTCTGGAGAATCATCGCGGAGATCTCTTGCGGCGTGTAATCCTTGCCGTCGATCTTGACGCTATAATCGCCTTCGCCCATATGACGCTTGATCGAAGCGATCGTGCGATCGGGATTGGTGATTGCTTGACGCTTCGCGAGTTGTCCGACGAGACGCTCGCCGGTTTTAGTAAATGCGACCACCGAAGGAGTCGTGCGCGATCCTTCGGAGTTCGGAATGACGACGGGCTGCGGGCCCTCCATCACGGCGACGACCGAGTTGGTCGTGCCGAGGTCGATACCGACCACTTTAGCCATGAAAACGATACCTCGTTAGGATTTCCGGCGCTCTGGACCAGCTTAGCCGGGTCGGTCGTGCGCGAGGTCGCACTCCCTCCTCGGCGGTGCCTTGCCGCTTACGGGCGGCCGGATAGATTTTGAAATGTACCCGCACCATCATACACGATGGCACGGTCTAGTGTTTCCAAAATTACACAACCCCGGCTGAGGTGCCGGGGTTGCAGGAGTGGCCTTCCCCACGCGACTTTGTCGCGCCGGGCCCCCAGGATTGGACTACGGTTGCTCGGGCTGCTCCGGTTGCTGTTCGGGCTGCTCGGGTTGCTGTTGCTGCTCCTGACTCATCGGCTGGGCGGCCGGCATCTCGCCGAGCTTGACCGCGACCATCTTTTTCATGCCCTGCGACCAGATGCTCAGACGGACCGAGTCGCCCGGTTTCTTGCTCTTGATGTAGTCCTGGAGCGACTTGAGATCGCTGTAGGTCTTTCCGTCGACCTGCGTGATGACGTCGCCGGGCGAAACGCCCGACTGGTCCGCGGGCGATCCCGAGACCACCTCGCGGATCCCGATGCCGCTGTCGCCCTGATAGCCGGTCTGATTTTTGAAGCCGGGCGTCAACTGCTGCATGAGGATGCCCAAGAAGCCCTCGTCGGTGCCCTGATGGACGCCTGGGTGCTTCATAAGGTCGGCGACCACGCGCCTGACGGTATTCGAAGGGATAGCGAAGCCGATTCCCTGCGCGTATGCGGACTTCACCGTCGATTGGTTCAAGCCGATGACGCGGCCGTCGATGTCGAGCAGAGGTCCGCCGGAGTTACCCGGGTTGATCGGCGCCGAGGTCTGGAGCAGCCCTTTGAAGTTGATCTCGCTGCCGTTCTCGGTCGGAATCGGCTCGGTACGATCGAACGCCGAGACCACGCCCACCGTAACGGTTTGCTGGAGCTGCAGCGGCTCGCCGATGGCGATCGCCCACTGACCCGCCTCGAGCCGGTCCGAATCGGCCAACTGCAGCGGCGGCGGCAGTTTCTTATAGTTGTCGACCTTGATGATCGCGACGTCGGCACCGACGTTGGCGGCTACGACGTGCGCCGGTACTTTATCGCCGTTCGCAAACACGACAGTGAGGTTGGTTATCCTCGAGTTGGGCTGCTCGGGCGGCTGAACGACGTGCGCGTTCGTGACGATGTCGCCCTGATCGTCGAGGACGAATCCCGAGCCGGAAGCTTCGGCTTTATACGGCTGACTGAAGCCGGGGCCTTGCTGCCCGAAAAACTGCTGGAAGAACGGATCTGCCGGAATGTATTGCTGACCGTTGATCTGTTCGGTGATTGCCACGACCGAGCTCTTCGTGCGTTTGACCGCACTGACGATGCGGTCTTGATCGCTGACTCCGGTCAACGGCGCCGACGCGAAGGCTGGAGGCGTTTGGCCCGGTCCGGCAACGCCGCCGAAGTGCGAGCCGGCGTAGATCATCATGGCAAAGCTGCCGACGACTGCGCCGATGAGGCCCACGATCAGCGTGGGCAGTGTTCTATTCCTTAACATTGCTTCTCAATCGTACCCTATGGGGGAGTGTCTTGGCTCTATCTACTCGCGTAACGAAAAAAAGTCACAGCGGGGTGCGGCCTTCGGCTAGGCAGAGCAAGCGGGCACGGTCGTGTCGGCCACGACCAAGCCGTCGAGAAGACGGATCGTCCGGCCGGCGTGGGCGGCGACGCGCTCGTCGTGCGTGACCATAACGATCGTACGGCCGGAGCCGTGAAGCTTGGCGAAGAGCGCCATGATCTCTGCGCTGGTTTTTGAGTCGAGGTTCCCGGTTGGTTCGTCCGCCAGGAGTACCGCGGGGTCGTTGATGAGGGCACGGGCGATGGCCACGCGCTGCTGTTGGCCGCCCGAAAGCTGCGTCGGCTGGTGATGTCCGCGGTCGGCCAGACCCACCGCGTCGAGTGTCCGTTGCGCCAGCTCGCGCCGTTTGCGTCCGTTGATCCCGGCGTAAAAGAGCGGAAGCGCGACGTTGTTGAGCGCGTCGGTGCGCGCGAGCAAGTTGAATCCTTGGAACACGAAGCCCAGCTTGCGTAGGCGAATCTCCGCCAGCGCGTTGTCGTCGAGCTTCGATACGTCGACGCCGTCGAGCACGTAGGTTCCCGACGTGGGACGATCGAGACAACCGATTAAGTTCATCAACGTCGACTTGCCGGATCCCGAAGGCCCCATGATCGCGACGTACTCTCCCGGCTGCACCGTAAAACTGATGCCGTGCAGCACGGGCACTTTCAGCGGCCCGTTTTCATACGTCTTGCGAATGTCGCGCAGATCGATCGCGCTGATGCCGTTATTACTCATACCGTAACGCCTCAATAGGATCTAGACTGGCCGCTCTAAATGCGGGATAGGTACCGAACGCCAGCGTTACTACGACGGCGAAGGCGACCGTGGTGGCGATCGTTTGCAGCCATGGAACGGGTACGACGCTTCCCGTCACCTTAATGATCGCAACGTTATTGACCAGCGCGCCGATGCCGACGCCGATCGCCCAACCGATCGCGCATCCAACCCCGCACAGCGTGAGTGCCTCGATGAAAAACTGCGCGAGCACTTGTGACCGTCGCGCACCGATCGCCTTGCGCACGCCGATTTCCCGAGTGCGCTCGGCAACCGAGACGAGCATGATGTTCATGATCCCGATGCCGGCGACCAATAGCGAGACGGCCCCGATGACCGCCACGACGAACGTGATCGCGTTGAAAACGCCGGCGACGCCCTGCGAGAACTGCGATTTGTCGAAAGTTTGGTACTGCAGATCGGGCTTGCCGCGCAGTTGGCGCAGCTCGTTGATGACGGCGACCTCGGAACTGCCGATCTTCGACGCGTCCGACGCCACGAAGCGGGCGGCAAAGATCTGGTCGCCGCGCAGGTAGCGGTGGACGTACGTCGTCCACGGGATGGCGATGCCGCCCCCGAAACTCGCGTTGAGAAAACCTCGCTTCGGCGGCGTCAACACCCCCACGATGAGAAAGCGGTTTGGGCCCGCGTAGATGCTTTGGCCGGTCGGATCGCCGCCGCTCGGGAATAATCGCAGGTACACGTCGTTCGAGATGACCGCGACGTTGGTGGCACCGGTCACGTCGTCGGCATCGATTTTGCGTCCGTAAAGCAGCGGCAGATTATTGAACGGGTTGGCGCTTTCAGGCGAAATGCGATAGCGCCCTTCGACGTGTCCGTTGCGCACCAGATCTTGCGAGCCGCCGATCGGGACGCCGTCGATTATCGACGGCACGTTGTCGACGACTTGTTGAAGGTCGCTGAGCTTTATCACCGCTTCGTTGACGTTGCGTTGCGTCTGTGAAGGAAAGATGATAAATGAGTTATCGGACATGTTGCCTATGAGACCGTCAATCGAACCGGCCATGCTGGCTCCCAGCACTTGGATGGCGATCACGGCGCCGACGCCGATGATCAAGCCCGTGATGGTGAGCAGAGATCGGACCTTGTTTGCGAACAGCACCGCGAACGCTTCTTGAAGGTAAATCATCTGACGCCGCTCCGCGTCACACGTGCCTTCGGCCCGTGCCCACATCCTGTGGGGTCACAATGGCTCGCCTCCAGCTCGCTCACGAGCGGAGCGCCTCGATGGGATCCAAACTCGCCGCGCGAATCGCAGGATACGTCCCAAAGATCATTCCGATTGCAATTGAAAACGACAGCGCGATGCTCACGATCAAGACGTAGGGAATGATCAGTTCGCCGAGCTGCTTACTCAGCAGGAACGCAGTTCCGATGGTCGCCGCGATGCCGATGCCCATTCCGATTCCGCCGCCTATGATCGAAAGGACAACGGCCTCGAGCATGAACTGCAGGATAATGTTGCCGCGGCTGGCACCGATCGCTTTGCGAATGCCGATCTCACGCGTCCGCTCGGCGACCGAAACCAGCATGATGTTCATGATCCCGATTCCCGCTACGAGCAGCGCGACGCCGCCGATAGCGGAAAGGCCCGTCGCGATGACGCTGAGCACGCTGCTGAACGCGGCGACGAATCCGGCGCCGTTCTGAACTTGGTACTGCGATTTGGATCCATGAATGCGCTGTAAGGCCGCGATCGTTTCGTTTCCGATCTCGTCGGCCCGGCTCTGATCGGCCGGAAACACCTGAACGTCATCGACGCTGCCGGGACTGAGGCTGCGGTAGAACGTTGTGGCGGGCAAGTACACAGAGCTGTTGCTGAAAACCGCACTCATGAACGAGCCTTTGATGTCGGCGTATACGCCGATGACCTCGCAGCGGTTCCCGCCGACTCGCAGATAACGTCCGACGGCCGGACCTCCCCCAAGGTACTTGCGTGCCAGATCTGCGGTGAGCACGCAGACTTGCGCGGCACGATCGACGTCGTCGCGATCGATCTGGCGACCTTCCGCCATCGCTAGCGAATTGTCGTTATACCCGTCCCACGACGTAACTTGTTCGTAGTCGTGCGTATTGCCGGCCGCAACGGTATAGCTGCGTGACCATACGGGCCCAACGTCGATGGCGCTATCGCCGAGCGCCTCCCGCACGGCTGCGACGTCGCGATATTGAATCTGAGCGGCCGTCGGGTCGTCCTGCGACTCGTCGACGCTGACCCAAACCGGCAGAACGCCAAACGAGGCGAAAGTCCCCGTGATGCCGCTCGTCGCCGCGCGGCTGATACCGAAGACTGCGATGATCGACGCGCTTCCGATGATCATGCCGAGCATGGTCAACGCCGAGCGGACGCGGTTGCGCCAGAGCGCGGCGGCCGCCTCTTCGACATAGGCGAAGAGAACCGTCACGTTCCGCTAGGCGAAGGAAGAGACGACGCGGACGGCGCCGGTTTCACCTTCGCGCCTTGTTTGAGTAACTCGTTGTGCTGCGCGACGATCACGTTACCCGGCGCAAGGCCGGACTTCACTAACGTCGTGGTGTCGCCGACCTTTCCAACGACGATCGGGCGTTTTTCGGCCATGCCGTTGACGATCACCCAAACGTAAGACTTGTTCTTTTCCTTGAAGACGGCGTCGTTGGGAACCACGATCGAGTGCGGGATGTCGGTCGTGAGAATGTCGACGTCGGCACTCATTCCGTCGCGAAGATACGGCGGATTCGAATCCAGTACGATCGTCGTGAGCACTTGTTTGGCCGTGCTCGACGCATCGGTCGATTTCGTTGCGATCGGTGCGATGTCGGCGACGTGTCCGTTAATCGTCCGTCCCGGAAAATCTTGGCCCGTAATGTGCGCCGGCATTCCGAGCTTTACGTTGATAATGTCTTGCTCGTCGACCTCGGCACGGACGATGTACCCGTGCCCTCCGGCAATGGTGAACAAGGGCTGTCCGGCAGTGACTTGATCGCCCGGCTGCAGCGGCCGCAGCGCATCGTTGGTTTGCGCGGTGACGCTTTGAATCACGCCGTCGAACGGCGCGCGGACTTCCAGGAATCCCGCTTGCTGCTGGTTTTGAGCATTGAGAATGCGGGCTTTTTGTTCGGCGGCTATCATCGCTTGCGTCGTTCCGCCGTTGAATCCCGACACCGCTCCAAGCTTCAATTGCGCGACGGATTGATCGTAGGCGACTTGCGCCTGTTCGAGCTTTGCCCTGTCGGCGTCGAGCTGATTTCGCGGAATCGCCCTGTTGGCAAAAAGCGTGACGTCGGAATCGTAAACGCGTTTGGCTTCGTCGAGCGCCGACTTGTTCGTGTCGACTTGAGCCTGGTAGCCGACCTTGGCGTTCTGCTCCTGAACTTGCGCCGCGGTGACGTTGGCGGTCGCCGACGCTTGGTCGGCCGACGATCCTGCCGCAGCGTAATCGATCGACGGGTTGTAGACAGTGGCGAGCAGTTGCCCTTCGCTCACCTGGCTGCCGGCACTTACGAGCATTCGCCCGATGTTGCCCGCAACCAAGACCGGAATCGTAGCCGCGCGTTCGTGCATGACGATGCCGTTCTCCGGCAGCTTGATCGTAAACGGCGCGTAGGAGAGCTTCTGTACGCGGACTTCGAGGGCGTCGCCGCTACTGCGGCGTCCGGCGATCACCGCGATGAGGGTGAGGACGACGAGTCCTCCGACGATCACGATGACGTTACGCGTTCGTTTCTTCATTTTTATTGCAAATCCATGACGGCGGAGCGGGCGTCGTAGGTACCCAGCGATACGCGAAGCTTGACGATGGCGTCGACATAGTTCACGCGCGCGTTGACGTAATCGTCGAGGGCTTGTTGAGCGGCGAGTTGAGCTTGGAGGACGTCGTAAATGGTCTTGACCCCGGCTTTGTATTGAAGCTGCGCGATGCGTGCCGATTCGGTTCCGTAGTCCGACTCTTGCTTGGCCCACATGAGTTGCGACTGCGCGGTTTGCGCGGCGCGGTAGCTCTGACGCACGTCCAACTCGGCCTGCAGCCGCGTCTGCGTGAACGTTGTTTCCGCCGACACCAGCTGCGCGTCGTCGTTAACGCGCTCGCTGTGCCGCGCGTTGTAATCCACGAGCGGCAAGGTGAGCGTCGTAACCGCTTGGAGCGACCAGAAACCCGGAGATCCTCGGGGAACGCTCGGACACGGCGCGATACCGTAGAACCGGCAGAGCTGCTCCTCGGAAAGCTGCGACGCCGCGGCGCTCGTCGGGGAAAACTGGTTGCCCATGTTCGCGGAAAGCGAGATCTGCGGATAGAGCTCGACGTTCCAGCCGCGCCGCGTGTAGCGGGCCGCGAGCACGCCTTCGCGCGCCGCGGAGACGTCGGGCCGATTTGCGTCGGCGATCGCTACCAGACTATCGACGCTTCCCTTGGGAATCGGCGGTTGCGGCACTTCGTTACCCACATTGAACCGCGTGCTCAGCGGCGCGCCTATTTGCTGCGCGAGCGCTTCGCTCGCGTCTTCGACCGCCGCTTTATCGCCGACCAGTGACGACTCGCTCTTCGCCGCCGACGTTTTGGCTTGGAGTACGTCGACCCCGGCCGCCACTCCGGCCTTTTCTTTGGCAACGGCCACCTCGACCAGAACGTTCTGCGCGTTGAGCGTAATCGCATCGACGTTTACGATAGCTTGCTTCTGAACGATGCCGTAGAAGGCGTTGGTAACCGTCGATGCTACTTGGTCTTCGTCATTGGCTAGCGTGTTCTGCGCTTGCTCGGTCTGTGCGCGGGCGGCCGCCAGCGCGAGGAACGAGAACCCGCCGGTCGTTACGTTCCAATTGTTGAAGCCCACTGACGCGGTATTTTGACTAACGACGTTTTGCTGCGCCGCACCAATGGCTGCGAACGTACCTTGAAAGTTCGCACTCTTGGCCAAGAAGCTTTGAAGGGTTCCGTTGACCGTCGGCCACGCCACGCCGCGTTGCAGTGCCAGGGCGTGCTGAGCCGAAGTCAGCGCCGCGCGCTGCGTCGCGACCGTGGAGCTATGCCCGATCGCGTACGCGACGGCGTCGGGGAGCGTCATCGATACGGCCAGTACCGGTGCGAGGGGCAGTGCGAACACTCTTTAGCCGCCGTAGAAGCGTGACGTGCCGGCAAAAATGCAGGCGCCGCCGAGCAGTATCAACAGTGGAAAGATCCATGCGACGGCGCCGCTTACCCGTGCCATAATGCGCATCATCGCGACGTTGAGGCCGAAACCCCATAGCGTGAAGACGTTTATGCCCATCAAGAAGCCGGCGAGTGCGCCCCGCGTTCCGGGAAGAAGCGTCGCGAGCCCCGGAACCGATCGAAGCAGATCGCCGGTGTTTTGAAAGTGATCCGCGCCAACGGCTAGGCAGATGACGCCCAGCACCACGTAGTTTAGGCCGAACGTCGGTATGGCGATGTTCATCGACGCCGCCCACAAGCGACCGAAATCGGCACGCCCGCGCCCGGCTATATTTGCGATCAGCAGCACCACACTGTTGATCAAGGCGGCAAAGAATAAGCTGACGATCACACCAAAGACGCCGAACGCAGTCTGTAGGGCACTTGGGTGCGACGCGCTCTCAATGGCACGCTGTTTCTGCTCGTCGCTCATGCTGGCGAACAGCGAGTTGGTGGCCATCATGTGTTGAAGCGTTCCAACGGCGGCATGGAGCTGTGCCGGTCGTTGCAATGCGTAACCGCCGAGGAGGAGCACGATTGCGACCAGACACGCCCATCCCCACGTCGGCGAGACGGCGAGCGCCTCGAAGGCCTCTTTGGGGGAAATGATCGTATCGACGAGCGTGTTAAGCCCGCTGGCTTTCGTCTCTTGGGACGAATCGACGGCCATACAGAGTCCTCGCTATTCTCAACAAGCGCTGCCGGGTAGTACTAGCCCGTCGCGCGCCCGATTGTTTCACTCCGGCGAGGCTTGCGCCTCCAGGCACCCGCGCAGCGGCTCCTGCGGTCGCAAATCCCATGGGAGGCGGCGCAGGATCGCCATTCTGACGCATTCCAACCGCTCGTCGCGTAGTTCGTAAAGACGCAGTTGGATCAAGAGCTTGGCCCGGCGCAGCGCCCGTTTCGACAACAGCTGGTCGACGCGCTCGGATCGCAGCGCCGGCGCCGGAGTCGTGCGGGTCTTCGGCTTGGCGGCCGCCGCGCTGAAGGCGATGGCAGCGGCCAAAGGAAGAGTGTAGGTCATCGAGGTCCTCCGGGGACCTCATTTCACGCACAACGCCAAAAGAACAAGAGCCCTTGACCAATTCCGACGCTCTGATCGTCCCTGCGCCGCCTTCCGAGCCGTACGCGCGAGTCGTCCCGCTCGGGGGCTGCGGCGAGATCGGCCGCAACATGACCGTCATCGAGACGGCGGAAGATCTCGTGGTCGTCGATTGCGGCCTGATGTTCCCCGACGACGAGATGTACGGCGTCGACATCGTGATCAACGATTTCACCTACGTCCGCGAGCGCGCGCACAAACTTCGCGCCGTCCTCGTGACGCACGGCCACGAAGATCACATCGGCGGATTACCCTACTTCATTCGCGAGTTTCCGTCGACGCCGATCGTCGGAACGTCGCTCTCGATCGCGTTGATCAAAGCCAAGTCGCGCGGCGAGCAGAAGCTGGGCGAGGTCGAGTTCGTCCAGGTCGAGCCCGGAGACCGCGTAACGTACGGTTCGATCGAAGCCGAGTTCGTGCACATCAACCATTCGGTGGCCGGAGCCTGCGCGCTGGCGATTCGCACGCCCGTCGGTACGATTTTTCACACCGGCGACTTCAAGTTCGATCAAACGCCGATCGACGGCAAACCGGCCGACTTCGCGCGGATCGCCCGCATCGGCGACGAGGGCGTGCTGTGCATGCTCTCCGACTCCACCAACGCCGAACGACCGGGTCACACGCTGTCGGAGCGCATGGTCGGCGAGGCGTTCACCGGGATCTTCTCGCACGCCAAGGGGCGCATCGTCGTCGCGTCGTTTGCGTCGAACGTGCCGCGGATTCAGCAAGTCATCGATCACGCCGTGCGCTTCAACCGCAAGGTGGCGTTTCTCGGGCGCTCGATGCAAAACGTCGTGCACTTTTCCAGCGAACTCAAATATCTGCGCATTCCGTCCGAGACGATCGTAAAGATCGAAGAGATCGACAATCATCCGCCCGAACGCGTCGTCGTGATGACCACCGGCTCGCAAGGCGAGCCGATGAGCGGACTCGCGCGCATGTCGGTACGCGATCACAAGAAGTTTCGGATCGTTCCGGGCGACACGGTGGTCATTAGCGCGACGCCGATTCCCGGTAACGAAAAGAGCGTTTATAAAACGATCAACAACCTCTGCAAGCTCGGTGCGACCGTCATTCACGGCACCGACGGACGTTCGCACGTCTCGGGCCACGGCTCACAAGAAGAGCTGCTGCTGATGCTCAACCTGGTTCGGCCCGAGTTCTTCGTACCGGTTCACGGCGAATACCGGATGTTGATGCAGCACGGACGCCTTGCCGTACAGACCGGCGTCGAGTCCGGAAACGTCTTCGTGTTGGAGAACGGCGACGTGCTCCAGTTTACGCACGAATACGGCGACAAGATCGGCAAAACGTACGGCGGTCACGTCTTCGTCGACCGTTCCGGCGTAGGGAACGTCGGCGAAGCGGTGCTTCGCGACCGCAAGGCGCTCTCCAACGACGGTATCATGATGGTGGTCGTCGCCATCGACGCCGAGGAAGCCCGCGTGATCGCCGGGCCCGACTTGATCTCGAAGGGTGTTTTCTACCTGCCCGAATCCGACGGCGTGCTCGACGAGTTGCGCGCGGAGCTGCTCGCCAGCATCGGCGAGGTTTCGGTCGAAGGCATGCGCGACGTCAATACGGTCAAGGAGCACATCCGTAACGGCCTCGCGCGCGCCATTCACAATCGCACCAAGCGCCGCCCCGTGGTGATTCCCGTCGTCATGGAGGTCTAAGCTTGGCCGGTCACGGCCGCGCTCGGTCCAGCGTTGCGTTCCCTGCTATACTCGAGTGAGGGGTGCTTGCGATCATGCAGCCGCTTTCCGTTGCAGCTTTTCTGGTAGCGACCGCCGTGGCGTCACCGTCGCCACAGCCGACGACGTTAAAGACGATCGTCACGGTGCACTCGTCGCAGTTCTGTACGGCGTTGGGGAAAGCGGTACGTCCGGTACTTGCCGGCCTCATTCTCAACGATAGATTGATCGAACGAGGGCGTACTGCGTTTGCGGACGCGGGGTACCGGGCGACGCACGGCGCTATCGACAGTCCCTCCGTTGCCGAAGTCATAGGGCCGCCTGCTACGTCGCAATCGCAGGGCGACGCCACGATCGTCGAGATCCGGCAGCGCCGGCTCGCCAAGAATCTCGAGGACGGCGTCGAGACCATCGAAGCGATGCTCGCCGACAAGAAGCGCTTTGCCGGTATTACGGCAAGCGATGAAACGGCCAAGCTCTCGGCGATCGACTCGCAACTCAACGCGATTGCCGCCAAGCAGCGCACGGCCGTCGACCTCATCTCCGGACAGGTCGAAAACTCGGAACTCGTGACGCTGTACAATCGCGACCCGTCGTGGGGCGGTGCCGACGCGACCAACGGAGTGAGCCCCTTGGAGGCGATGAAAGCCGGTCACGGCGGGGAAGGCGACGCGATCTACAACGTCTGGCAAGCCGCGACGATATCCCAGCGGCCGTTCTACGATCCATACGAGCCCTTCACGCGGGCGCTAGTGAGCGACGAGGCGTCGATCTCCGATGCAGAAAGCGTCGCCTCGAAGAGCATCGTCGAAGCCTCGGGAGGATGCCAATAGGAAGGATAGCCGATTCTCGTCGCGGTTAGCTGTGGAATCGCGGCCGCGGCGTTCTACGGGTCGGCCGATTTCCTCGGAGGTTTCGCGTCAAAACGCGCGCCGATGCTTGCCGTCACGCTTATCGCGCAGTCGGTCGGGCTGATCTGCCTGCTCGGCGTCGTGCCGTTTTACGGCGGTCATCCACTGCATTCCGAGCTGCTCTGGAGCGCGGCCGGCGGCGTCTTCGGCGCAATAGGTATCGCGCTGCTCTACCACGCGCTTTCGATCGGAAAGATGGGTGTGGTTTCGCCGATCACGGCCGTCATTGCCGCGGCGTTTCCCGTCATCGCCGGAGTCGTCCGCGGTGACGCGTTGACGTGGTTCCAACTGCTCGGCATCTTCGTCGCACTCGTCGCCGTCGTGCTGATCTCGATGTCGAAAGAAGAAAGTGGAGAGCGCGAGATCGCGACCGAAGGCGTCAAAGAGGCAATTGCGTCGGGCGTCGCAATCGGTCTCTTTTTCTTGGCGCTGGGTCTGGGTCAGCGCGGCCACGGCTTCGGCGGTTTGCTCGCCGCCCGCATCGGATCGGTCGTGTGTCTGCTGCTGTTGGCGCTTGCCGGCCGAACGCCGATGCGGCTGCCGCGCGCGACGCTTGGAACGGTCGTGGCCTCCGGCGCGATCGACATGACCGCGAACGCGCTCTACGTCGTGGCCGCGCAAACCGGCCAGCTGGCCGTTGCATCGGTGCTGACCTCGCTCTACCCGGCCAGCACCGTTTTTCTCGCCCGTTTCGTCCTGCGCGAACGCTTGCAGCTCGTCCAGAAGTTCGGCGTGGGTTTGGCGCTGATCGGCGTGGCGCTCATCGCGGCGTAGTGGTAATCTGGGGACGGAGGAACTCGTATGCTGCTAGCATGGATCAGCTTCTTGCTCACCGCTATGGTATCTCCGCCCGCGCCGCAGCCCTCGCCGCCCAAGACGATCGTCACCGTGCATTCGTCACAGTTCTGCACGTACTTGGTCCTGGCGATCCGGCCGGCCCTCGTCGGTTTGATGCGCAACGACCAACTGATCGACCTGGGACGATCGACCCTGGTTGCCGGCGACCGCGATGTGAAATTCGGCGGCGCGCCGGTCTCGTCGTTCAATCAGCAAGGCGCGGCGCAGTGGACCGCCTCGGAGGGCGACGTCATGCTGCTCGACGCCCGGCAGCGCCAGCTGACCGCGGCAATCACGCAAAACATGGAGATGGTCCAAACGGTGCTGGCCAATCCAAACGCGCCCAAGCCCGACGGCGACGACAAGGCCAAGCTCGCGCAGATCAGGGCGCAACTGGACCTGATTCTGCACGAGCAGCGCAGCGCAACCAACATTATTGCCGGTAACACCGCCACGTCGGACCTAGCGGGCCTCTATAACTCCTCGTCGGCCACCGGCATCGAAAGGGACGTGGTTGCGCCCATAACGCCGGCGGATCAGAGCGGCACTTCGGCACTGGGCGCGCGCCTGACGTCGCAGAATAACGTCGTGCCTCAAAGGGGAGGAATAAGGGGCTTCGCGCCAACGACCGATCCCACCACGGCATCGCAAGCAGCGATAAACCGCGCCGCAGGCTCGAACACGTTCGACAGTCCGTACGCGAAGCTCGCCAGCGCGTTAAAGATCGATCAAGCGATGATCGGACAAACCGAACAAACCGCGGCGCACGCGATTATCGAAGCGGTAGAAGGTTGCGAGTAGCGCTCTTGCTCTTAGTTGTTCTTGGAGCGCCGTCGCCGCAGCCGGCGCTCAAGACCATCGTAACCGTGCATTCGTCACCCTTCTGTACGGCATTGGCAAACTCGGTAAAACCCGCGCTCGCCGGTCTGATGCGAAACGACCAGTTGATCGACTTGGGGCGATCGGCATTGATGGCCGGCGACCGCAACGCGAAATATGGCGGCGAGCCAACCTCGTCGTTCAACCAACAAGGACCGGCGCAGTGGTCGCCCACCTCGGGCCAGACCGCCATACTCGATTCCCGCCAGCGCCAGTTAGCTTCGGCGATCGACCACAACGTCGCGACGATCGAAACGATTCTTTCCGATCCGAAGCATTTGGCAACGGGTTCGGGCACGCAAGAGCAGGCGAACCTGGCGGCGATCAAATCGCAACTGAGCGCGGTTCTCGATCGTCAGCATACGGCGGCAAATATTCTCGCCGGAACTGCCGATACGTCGGATCTTGCAAGCCTGTTCAATGCCGGAGCGGTCTCATTTATCAACGGAGGTGCGACGGGCCAGGCAGACCCGCTCAACGGGCTTTCGCCGTTGCAAGCGCGGCTGACGTCGCAGAAGAACATCGTCAAAGGTGCGGGTTCGACAAGCGACCCGGTCGCATCGTCGCAAGTCAGGATAGCTCAAGCGTCGGCATCGCGGCCTTTATATAGCCCATACGAAAAGCTGGCCGATGCGATGAGAGTCGATCAAATTCTCATCGGTCGGTCGGAAAACGCCGCATCGCAGACGATCGTCGATGCCGCGGTCGGGTGTAAGTAGACGCCGAGTCCGTTCAACCGTTGCTGCGGATGCGCGCGAGCTGCACTGCGTGCGTGAAGCGCGCAATCTCTTCGCGTTGATAGCCGTCGATGTCGGTAAACGTCACGCCGTAGATTTCGCGCCCTTGCTGCCCTTCGTACCGCGAAAGGATCCGTCCGCGAATCGCCATCTCTTCGAACGCACGTCGGTTGTCGGGTGCGTGAACGCGGCGTTGACCGAAGGGCGTGATCTCGACGCGACTCTCGGGGGCGGGATAGACGTTGAGCACGTTACTCGGCAGCGTGAATCGAATCTCGAGATCGCTGCCGATGGCTAACGAATCGGTACACATTAAGCGTAAGCCACCGGCCGAAATATCGCTGGCTTCGCCGACCGCCGCGGGCCGATTGACCGGGCGATAGCGCACCGGGACGGCGAAAACCGTACGAACGCTGGTGCGGCGCTGTTTGTTGCCCTCGGCCACGTATTTGGCCGACTCGCGCGCGGCGACGCGAGCGCTCGCGGCGCGGCGCTGCATCTCGGCAATCTCGCGTCCCAGTACGTCGCGTTGCCCTGCCTCGACATCTTCGAACGCGACGCCGTATTCGTAGCCGGCGTCGGTTTGCGGAGTAGCGCGCGACAACACGCGACCGCGCAGCTTCAGACCGTCCGAGCCCGGGCGGCTCAACTCGAACTCGATGATGCGGTTGCGGTCGAGAAGAATCAGCGACCTCAAGCGGCAGCCGGTTTCGGAGATATTGATGAGCGTTCCGTATACCGGCGCGGGAAGTCCGCGCACGCTCACCGCAATCGGCAGCTCAATAGACTGCCGATACGACCGGCGCTGATTGCTACGCTCGGGCGCAGAACGCGATAACCACACCATGCTCGACGATGCTCATTTGAGTTTGGTGGTCGTCGGTCCTCAGTGGATGTGGTGCATAGGACCCAACTTGTGCGAAACTTTACAGTTTTTTAGAGCGTCGACCAGACGTCGAGTTTTCGGCGCACCCCCTCGATCACGGCATCCGTGAACTCGGTCGTGCTGGAGTGACCGCCGAGATCGGCGGTAGCCGTGCCGCTGTGTACCGCTTCGAGCGACGATTCGTAGATCGCGCGCGACGCATTGGCGGCGCGGCGATCGTCGACGTACGACAGCAGCGCGGCGGCGGCGAGAATCATCGCCAGCGGATTGGCGACGTTCTTGCCTTGCAGTCGCGGTGCGGTTCCGTGCGGAGCTTCGGCCATCACGACCGCCGGTTTGAGGTTGGCGTCGAACGATAGTAAAACCGATTCGGCGCCGGCGATCGAACCGAATAGCTGCATCACCAGATCCGATAGACAATCGCCGTCGCGATTGAGCGAGGGAATGACGAGCGGGTCGTCGCCCACGTTTGACAGCAGCAGCGCGTAGGTTGCATCGATGAGCTGCGGATCGTATCGCACGTCGGGATGCCGGGCCGCCGCGGCATCCATTTCTTCTTTGAGCATGCCTTCGTACACGGGGCTGACCGTATACTTCGGTCCGCCGAACACCACGGCTTTCGTCTTTTTTGCGTGAACGAATGCGTACTCGCTCACGTAGCGGCACACCGCGCGCGAAATCGTCTCCGTGCGAAACGCAATTTCATCGAGTCCCTCGCCTTCGCGCCACTCCTTGGCGCCGTACGCGTCGCCGACCGCCATTCGCACGACCGAAATCGGTGCGTTAATGCCGGCCGCGGGGCGCACGCGCGGCAGCTTGCGCCCGGTTCGCATCATGACTTTTCCGTCGATCGCTTCGCGCAGCAGCAAGTTGGGCGAACCCACGTCGCCTTTGCCTTCAGGCGTGATGGTTGCGGCTTTGAGTCCCAATCCGTGAGTCTTCATTGCGTCGGCCGCTTCGAAGACGACCTGGTTTTGCGTCGCGCGCCGGTTCTCCAGCGACAAATCGTAGCGGACGAACGCGAGCTCGACGTCGATGACGGAGCGGTCCAGGACGCGCAGCGCTTCCAGCAGCAACTCTTGCCCGGTTTGGTCTCCCTCCAGGACGACGACGGTCGGTGTGCTCATCTCACCGCCCTCCGGGCGCCGCGCTGCGCGCGGGGACATCCTGTCCGTGACAATGGCTCACGTCGTGTTTGCTCAAGATGAACTCCTCGCGTTTAGGACGAACGGTGTTATTCCATGGCGCGTGCGCGGTCCAAGGCGACTGCCAGAGCTCGGCTCAACCTCGAAATCGTAGGAATCACCGCGATCGGACTCGCCGTCCTTTGCGGCGTTTCGCTCGCCGTTCCGCACCTTGCCGGCAGCTTCGGCGGATGGACCGCGTCAACGTTGCGCCTCCTCTTTGGAGGCGGTGCCGCGCTTTTCCCGGTGTTGTTGGCGGCAATGGGCGCCATTGTGTTCCTCGAGGTGAACGTTCCGCGCCTGATCGCGAGCTTTGGCAGCGCCGCGCTGGCGTACTTCCTTATGATCGACGCCGCGCTGGGCGCGGGAGGATCGACGCGCGGCGGGTTTATCGGCGCGCAGATCTGGTGGGCGCTGCACGCGCTGATCGGCCCCGTCGGGGCCTGGATCGCGTTGTCGATCGGGTTCTTGTCGCTGACGCTGTGGCTGACCAACGCGAGCCTCAAGCGGCTCATCGGCCGCGTCATCGTTGCGTCACGCGGCGTGAAGCTGCCGAAACTGCCGAGCCTGCCGCGCTTCAGTCTTCACGTGCCCACCGGCCACGCGTCGTTGAGCGAGGCGTTCGACGTTGCGTCGATTCCTAAGCCGGAGCCCTCGCCACAGGCCGAGGCGCCGCGGGCGGACGAGCCCGCTCCGCTTGCTGTGGCGCGACAACCCCAACCGCCGCGCAGCTCCGAGCCGCCGCTGATCGAGGGGTGGATGCATTTCGTCGCCCCACCCGCGCCGCCGCACGACGCCGAGGACGCCGTCGAAGACGTTGTTGAGGAAGAGGAAGAAGCCGAGCCCGCGATCGTTGCGGGCGAATACGAATCCGCCGACACCGTGACCGCGGTACGCGCCTACCGGCTTCCGGATCTGGCCATCTTCGATCCGCCGCAAGCGCAGGCGGTCGACGAGTCCAATCGGGGGCACGTGCTCGAGGACACCCTGGCCAGCTTCGGCGTCGGCGCAAAGGTCTCGCACATCGAGCGCGGTCCGTCGATCACGCGTTACGAGCTCAAGCCCGAACGGGGCGTGAAGATTTCGCGCATCGCTTCACTCGCAGACGACATAGCGCTCGCGCTCGCTGCAACGAGCGTACGCATCGAGGCGCCGATTCCCGGCAAGTCCGCGGTCGGTATCGAGGTTCCCAACCAAACGATATCGATCGTCGCCATTCGCGAGATCCTCGACTCGCTGCCGAACCGCGGCCAGGTTCCGCCGTTGTGGATGGCGCTCGGAAAGGACATTACCGGGCGCCCCGTTTTCGGCGATCTCGGGAAGATGCCGCATTTGCTGGTCGCCGGCGCGACCGGTGCCGGCAAATCCGTCTGCCTCAATACCATTATCGCATCGCTGCTCGTAAGCGCCACGCCGGATCAAGTTCAGCTGCTGATGATCGATCCCAAGCGCGTGGAGCTTGCGATCTACAACGGCATTCCGCACCTCATTAAAGAGGTCATCACCGATCCGCGGCTCGCCGCCGGCGCGCTCTTCGAAATGACCAAAGAGATGGACAGCCGGTACGAACGCTTTGCCAAAGCGGGCGTGCGCAAGATCGAAGAGTACAACGCAAAATTCCCCGACGAGAAACTGCCGTACGTCGTTATCGTCATCGACGAGCTGGCCGACCTTATGCTCGTCGCGCCCGCAAAGGTCGAGACGACGATCATGCGCCTCGCGCAGCTGGCGCGCGCGACGGGTATACACCTGATCGTCGCCACGCAACGGCCTTCCGTCGACGTCATCACCGGTTTGATCAAAGCCAACATTCCATCGCGCATCGCGTTTGCGGTCAGTTCGCAAGCCGATTCGCGCGTCATCCTCGACATGAACGGCGCCGAACGATTGCTCGGACGCGGCGACATGCTCTACCTTCCGATCGACGCGCCAAAACCGGTGCGCGCGCAGGGCGCGCTGATCAACGCCTCCGAGGTCAACCGGCTGGTCGAGTTTTGGGCGCGCCAGGGACGTCCGGACAATCTGCTCGACGTCGAGGTGACGCCGATCGCCGACGAGGACGCCCGTAAGGACGCCGATCCGCTTTGCTGCGAAGCCGCACGCTTCATCATCGAAACCAACTATGCGTCTACCGCGCAGCTGCAATCGCAGTTTTCGATCGGCCACCCGCGCGCCGTGCGGATCATGAAGCAGCTCGAGGAGTTCAAAGTCGTCGGCGCCCACGAGGGCACGAAGCCGCGCAAGATTCTCATCGGCCTGGCCGAGCTCGACATCATGGCATCGCGAATGGGACGCGAAGAAGGCGGCCAGCAGAACCTCTTCGCCGCCGGCGGAAGCTAAAGCTACCGGTTACGTCGGTGACGCTTCGCATCGGCGCGCTGATCAACGCGATCGTCGCGTTCGCCGTCTTCGCGTGGTTGGGATCGTACGCGGCGCGCAGCGGCGAGCCGGCGTTATTCGTCGGCTGGGAAAGCGCGTTGCTGAATCACTCGACACTCGTCGCGTGGTGGCTGACGTGGTCGTGTTACGTCTACGTACTCGGGCCCGTCGCGGTCGCGCTCATCGTCGTTGCGGTACGCGTGCCGTCGTGGCGCGGCCGCATCGCTTTTTCGCTGGTGATGCTGCTGCTCTGCTGGCTGGGGGCCGATCTCTTTCAGCACCTTTTTGCGCGACCGCGCAGGCTCGACTGGGTCGTGCGGCACGAAACGGCGTTTTCGTATCCGAGCTCGCACGCCGCGATATCGTTGGGGTTCTACGGTCTGTGGGCGGCATTGATCTGGCGCTCCGAGTTAAGTCGCACCTTGCGGACCTTGCTTCCACTGCTGCTGCTCGCGCTCGTGCTGGGAACGTGCTGGTCGCGCCTGGCGCTCGGCGCGCATTACCTGACCGACCTCATCGGCGGCGCACTGCTCGCCTGCGCGCTATTGTCGGCTGCGATAGCCGTCCTTCCGCTGAAGGCATTTGCCCTGCCTGAGGGAAGCGGAGACCACACCGATGACCTACCTTGATCCTGCGCTCCGAGAGATCGAGCGCAAAGTCGAATCAAACGTTGCGCTGTCGTTCGAGGACGGCCTGACGCTCTACCGGACGCACGATCTTCACGGTGTCGGCCGCATCGCGCGCCGGGTGAAAGAACGTAAGAGCGGCAAGAAAGTTTTCTACGTCCTCAACCGCTACATCAACTCGACCAACGTCTGTTTCGCCGCGTGCCGATTTTGTTCGTTCGCAGCCGACGAGTTCAAAGAGCCGCAGCGCGTCTTCCGGATGACGGCCGATCAGGTTTTCGCCAAGGCCGTTGAAACAGGAAACAACTTCAACCAAATTCACATCGTCGGCGGCCACGATCCGCGTCAGCTCTCACTCGATTATTGGCTTCCGCTGATGCGCAGGTTCAAGGAAGCGCTGCCGCACGTCCAGTTGTCGCTCTTTACGGCGGCCGAGATCGAGTACATGGCCAAGCGCCACCGCATGAGCTTCCCCGAGATCGTCGGCAAGCTCAAAGAGGCCGGGCTCGACAACGTCAACGGCGGCGCGGCCGAGATTCTGGGCGAAGAGACGCGAGCTAAGATTTGTCCGAACAAGGTCAATAGCGCCAACTGGCTGGCCATCCACGAGGAGCTTCACCGGCAAGGCGTCGCGAGCAACGCGACCATGCTCTACGGTCACATCGAGTCGCTCGAGGACCGTGTCGATCACATGATCCGGCTGCGCGAGTCGCAGAACCGCTCGCCCGGCTTCAACGCGTTCATTCCGCTGGCGTTTCATCCCGACGGCAACGAGCTCTCCGACTGCGGCTGGACGACCGGCCTCGACGACTTGCGCACGTTCGCCGTCGCTCGCCTGATGCTCGACAACTTCGATCACATCAAGGCGTACTGGATGATTCAGGGCTTGAAAGTGTGCCAGGTCGCGCTGCAGTTCGGCGCCGACGACATGGACGGCACGCACGGCTCGACCGACGAGGAGATGATCTATCACTCGGCCGGGACGCGTTCGGCGCAGTACGTCGACGACCGCGAGTTCCGGCGCTTGATCGAAGAGGCGGGCTACGTTCCCGTTCGCCGCAACTCGACGTATCAAGAGTTCCCCTACGACTGGTCCCCACCCCAACGTGCTGCGCACGTCGGGGACCCCGATGGTTTAACAGGCACTGCGGCGCTGCGCGCCTCCGCGCCCCCCGCCCGCGAAGCGGTCGGGGCCCCCCAGGGGCTCTAGCAGTGTTACGTTGCGGGCGCATCAAGTACACGAACGATCTTCCGATTTATGCTGCGTTTGACGCCGGTGCGATCGCGTATCCCGGTACGCTGCACGCCGACGTTCCGTCGCGCCTGAACGCAATGCTGCTCGGCGGCGAGCTCGACGTCAGCCCGATCTCGGCGTTCGCCTGGGCCGCGCATCCCGACGAGCTCGTGCTCCTTCCCGACTTATGCATCGGCGCGCGCGACGAGGTCGTCTCCGTCATCCTCGTGTCGCCCGCGGCGCCGCCGGCATTGGGCGACGCAACGATCTACGTGACGCAAGAATCGGCCAGCGGCCGCAATCTGTTGCGCGTGCTGCTCGAACGGCGCTTCGGCGTGCGTCCGTCGTACCAGTCCGTGGACGATCCTCTGCAGCGCGCGGCGGCCGGACAGCCGGCGCTGCTCATCGGCGATGCCGCCATCGACGCGCGCGAGCGCTTCGCGCCGGAGTCGTGTTACGACTTGGGCAAGCTCTGGCACGAGTGGACCGGACATCAAACCGTTTTTGCCGTGTGGGCCGCGCGGCGCGACTCGTTCGAACGCGATCCGCAAGCGATCCGCGCGTGCATGCACGCGCTTACCGACGCCTACACGTGGTCGCGGTCGCACGTGCAGTACGTCGTCGAAGCCGCGCAGCGCACGATCGCACGCCCGGCCGGATTCTACGAGTCGTACTACGGAAAGCTCAACTTCACGTTCCATTCCGCGGCGCAAAGCGGTTTGGGCGCGTTCTGCCGCGAGCTGCACGCCATCGGCGCGATCCCAGCGGTTCCCTCGTCGTTACCCGAGGCGATCGGTGTCCTCGCTAGCTGATCTGCTCGACCGCGCCGCGACCGGCGGCCGCCTGACCTTCGACGAAGGCGTGCGTATCTACAATGAGGCCGACCTCCACGATCTCGGTGCGGCCGCGCACGCGCGCCGCATGCAGCTTTATCCGAGCAACGTCGTGACGTACGTGATCGACACGACGATCAACTACACCAACGTTTGCAACGTGCATTGCACTTTCTGCGCGTTCTTCCGGCCGGAGAACCACAAGGAAGGCTACACGATGTCGCACGACAAGGTGCTCGAGCGCGTGAAGTTCGCCGCCGACCAGGGCGCGACGCAGATCATGATCCAGGGCGGCGTGAATCCTGAGCTGCGTTTGGACTGGTTCGAAACGCTCTTCGAGCGCGTGCAGCGCGAGTACCCCGGCGTGGACATTCACTCGTTGTCGGTTTCGGAGATCGTGGGTCTGGCCAGCGTCGAGGAGATGCCGACGCGCGAAGTGCTGGCGCGGCTGAAAGCCGCCGGGATGAAGTCGCTGCCGGGCGCCGGTGCCGAGATCTTGGTCGAACGGGTCCGCAAGCGCATCTCGGCACGGAAAGTGCAGCCCGACCGCTGGCTGGGTGTGATGCGCGAAGCGCAGCAGCTGGGCATGCCGACCACGGCGACGATGATGTTCGGGTCGATCGAGACCGCCGAGGAACGCGTCGAGCACATGCACGTTTTGCGCGAGCTGCAGGACGAAACCGGCGGCTTCACCGCCTTCATCCCGTGGTACTACGTGCCGTTCAAGACGCCGTTACGCGGTAGGGAAGCCACCGGGCTCGAGTACCTTCGAGTGCTTGCCGTGTCGCGGCTCTACATGGACAACTTCCCGCATCTCCAAGCGTCGTGGCTGACGCCGGGGCTGAAGATGGGGCAGCTCGCGTTGTTCTACGGCTGCGACGATATGGGCGGCACGATCATCGAAGAGCAAGTCGTGCACGACGCCGGCAGCACCAACGAAGCCACGCGCCGCGATTTAGAGAATCTCATTCGCACCGCCGGCTTCGTTCCGGTCATCCGCGACACGTACTGGAACCTCCGCGACGACGTCGCGCTCGCCACGGCCTAGTGACAGTTGCGGAAAAGTGAGAGCCGCCGCAGTAGCTGCAATGCGGCGGCTCTATGGCCCAGCGTGACGAGAACTTGTGGCTAGTGGCGGTTGCGCGCGCGCTGGACGGCGTGCGTGTAACGCGCGATCTCTTCGTGCTGGAATCCGTCGATGCACGTGAACGCGAGACCGTACGCGTAGGTCTTGTTGCCCAGCGGCCGATGGTTGACTACACGCGCGCCGATCGTCATCTCTTGGAAAGCGCGGCGCTGGTCGTTGCGCAGCGGCGTTGCCGTACCCTTGCGCACGTCGAGTAGGGCGGTCTCTTCGGGGTACGCCGCGAGAACGTCGGCGGGTAGCGTGAACTTCAACTCGACGGGTTCCCCTTCGACGAGTGCCTCGCCGCAGATCATCAGCAGTCCGCCGGCCGAAACGTCGCCCGCCTTCGCCTGCCGGTAGTCTTCTTTGGGCGTGCGGTAGATGATCGGGAACTGGGTGACGACCCGCACGGTCGAGCGCGTAAGCCGCTCGGTCGTCGGGAGGTTGCGAACCGCCGCCTCATTGGCGCGCATTTGCGCCTGGCGCTGGTAGTTCGCGTTCATCGTCCGCGCCAGCTCGTCGACTTCCTGGGGCGACATCTTGTCGAGGCGAACGCGATAGATGAATCGCGGACCGCTCTGGGCACGAGCGACGACGGTTCCGCGCGCCACCGCGCGCTGACCGCTCGACGCCTGGAACGGAAACTCGACGACGTCACCGTACTCGAAGAGCACGACCGTCCGGAAACGGCATTCGGAGGGGCTGAGATGTTCGATCACGCAGTTCGCGGGAGCGATCCCGCGGGTGCTGACCGTGGTAGGAAACTCGAGCGACCGAGGTGCTTTGGCGAGCTCGGCTTTGGGGGCGGTCGGTTTTTGTTTTGTGTTGCCTATCCATGACATAATCGAGACTTCCTACGGCTCGATTTTTATGGTCGGCTGCCCTATCCCCGAAGATTAAGGTTTTTGCCGAAGCTTTACACGGCCTACGGCGTCGACAAACCGCGTGATTTGGTCGCGATCGTGACGGCTGAGGCCGACGAAATTGACGCCGTACGCGTACAGCTCCGAGCCCAACGGCCTATAGTGAACGACGCGCGCCTGAACGACGATGTCGTCGAACGGCTGGCGGAGTTTCGAGCGATCGGAGCCCTTCTTGAAACTGTACACCGCGAGCACTTCCGACGGCAGAAGGAAGTGCAGTTCGAGAAACATGCCTTCGACGAGTGCCTCTTTGCTCGTCATCAAGAGTCCGCCGGTCGAGACGTTGCGGCCCTTGGCCTTTCGGAAGCCTTCCTTGGCGGTGCGATACTGCAGCGAAAACTCGGCCTCGTACCGTTGGTGTTTGCGTCCGAGTTCTTCGGGGCGAGTTTCCGCAGTTGCCGGAGCTTCGAGCGGCTGCAAGGCGATCGTGTACTCGAAGCGCGGCGGTACCGGCACGCGCGAACGGATCGTGCCTTTTACCGCAAGCGGCGGACGATCGGGAAAGCACGCTTCGAACTCGACGGGGGCGTTCACATCGAACAGCAAGACGCAACGCATCACGCACTCCGTCGGCGTGATCCGCTCGACGACGGCGTTCGCCGGTGCGACGCCCCTTGTCTTCACCTGCGTTTGGAACCCCATGTGTTATTAGAGTATTCGACCTCTTCGTGCCGCTCGCCCGAGGGCTTGAACGAATCTTTACGCCAGCGCGCGCGAAATCGTCGCGGCTCCGAGCACTTCGCAACCGTCGTCATCAAAAAATGCGACGAGTTGGCCCGGCGCGACCGCACGTTGCGGACGATCGAAGCGCAGCTCGATTCCGTCGCGACCAAGCAGGCGTACGTTCGCCGGCGCAGGGTTCGAGCGATACCGAATCATCGCCGTCATCGGCGTTTTTCCGTCGAAGCGCTCGGGTCGAATGAGGTTGCGTGCGTCGGCTTCGACGACGGTCGACGACAACTCGTCCTCGCGCCCGACGACGATCGTATTGGTCGGCGAGTCGATCCGCGTCACGTAGCGCGGGCCTTCGGCGCTCGGCGGGACGCCGGCGCGCTGGCCGACCGTGTAACGCGCGATTCCGCGATGCGATCCCGCCGGCGCGCCATGGGTCGTAAGCACGTCGCCCGGTCGATCGATCTCGGGACGAATGCGCGTCAGCACTTCGCGATAGTCGCCGCCTTCGACGAAACAGATGTCTTGCGATTCTGGTTTGTCGTGTACCGGCAAGCCCAGGCGCCGCGCGTGTTCGCGAGTCGCCGCTTTATCGAGATCGCCCAGCGGCAAGAGCAGCCGAGCGAGTTGATCGGACCGCAGTTGCGCCAGCGCGTAGGCCTGGTCTTTGGCGTGCGTGCCGCGATACAGGTGGGCCCCGTCATCGCGGTGCTCGACGCGAGCGTAATGTCCGGTGGCGACGAAACGCGCATCGACGCGATCGGCGTACTCCGCGAGGGTCCCAAGCTTGACGAAGTTATTGCAGGCGACGCACGGATTCGGCGTACGCCCCGCGGCGTAGTCGTCGGCGAATCGTTCGATCACGTTTTTGCGAAACGTTTCTTGAAAGTCGAGCACGTAGTGCGGGATCCCCAAGGTTGCCGCGCTGCGGCGCGCATCGTCGAAATCGTCGATGCCGCAACAACTTTTTGCGTGTGCCGGCTTAGACGGTGAGTACATTTTCATCGTCACGCCCACCACGTCGAATCCGGCTTCCACCAACAAACCAGCAGCCACGGCGGAGTCGACTCCGCCGCTCATTGCCGCAATTACGCGTTCTCTTGCCATGTGACTCCGGACAGGATAACACCTGACCGGGGCAAACTCAAAATCCCGAAATGTCAGCTTTGGGCGAGCGATTTCGCGCAGCGCGCGAGGCCCGCGGTCTCTCCCTCTCAGACGTCTCCGAGCAGATTCGCATACGCTCGGTTTACTTGGCCGCTATCGAGGAGGAGAACTGGAGTGCTATTGGGGCGCCCGTCTACGTCCGCGGCTTTCTCCGTACGTACGCCCGGTTTTTGGGGCTCGATCCCGAGGAGGTCGTGGCTTCCTTCAATAGCGCCGGCCCCAGCCAGCCCGCGGCCGTCGCGGAACGCACCCCTCGCGGCAGCTACGTGGCGCCGCCCGTCACGCAGGACGAGCGAGGGAGCCGCGGGGCGCCGGTCATTTGGCTTGCCGCCGTGGTGGCCGCGCTGCTGGTGGCCTTCGTCGTCTACAACGAACTCACGATGCGCCATCGATCGGCACCGCCGTCCTTGGCCGCCGATACCGAGACGCCGGCTCTTCCTTCTAATAGCCCTAGCGCCGCCCCGCCGGCGACCCAGACGCCTTCTGCGGCGCCCGGGCTCTATGGCCCCAACTCGATCGCGCTGGTGCTCAGCGCACCCTCTTGGCTGCGCGTTACGGTTGACGGCAATGTTAGCATGGAGGGTACGTTTCCGGCCGGTACGTCGAAAACGTTCCACGGCAAAAACGCCCTCGTGCGCATCGGAAACGCCGGCGGGGTCGAGATCTTCGTCGACGGCAAGGATGTTGGAAAGCTGGGCAAACCGGGCGACGTCGTCGAGCACGCGTTTAGCCTGTAAAGAAGGTTAGGACGGCAGAGAAATGGCGAGTGAATCGTCGTTCGATATCGTGTCACGCATCGACCAGCAAGAGCTGGACAACGCCCTCAATCAGGCACGTAAGGAAATCGAAGGCCGCTTCGATTTCAAGAACAGCAAGACCAGCATCGAATCGGACGACAAAAAGATCACGCTCGTTTCGGACGACGAGCTGAAGATGCGCAACGTCGTCGACATCGTTAGGCAGAAGGCCGTTCGCCGCGGCATCGACGTCAAGGCGTTCGATATGGGGGAGGTCGAGCCGGCCGCCGGCAACACGGTTCGCCAAACGATTGCGCTTCGCAACGGCATTCCCAAAGACAAGAGCAAGGCGCTCCTCGAAAAGATCAAATTGCTCAAGCTCAAGGTCAACGCCCAAATTCAGGACGAGCAGATTCGCGTGACCGGCAAGAACAAGGACGATTTACAAAAGGTCATCACCGCGCTCAAAGCGATGGAGTTCGACCTCCCGCTGCAGTTTACGAACTATAGGTAGAGGCGTGCAAAAGAGCGTTGCGTTCGTCAGCTTAGGCTGCGCGAAGAATCTGGTCGACACCGAGGTGATGATTGCCAAACTGGGCGCTGCCGGCTGGAGCCTGGAAGCCGACGCGGAGCGCGCCGGGACGGTCGTGATCAACACGTGCGCCTTTATCGATCCGGCCAAAGCCGAGTCGACGGAGGCGATTCTCGAACAGGCGTCGCGTAAACGCGCCGGCCAACAGCTCGTGGTCGCGGGATGTCTCGCGCAGCGCTACGGCGAGCAGCTGCAGTCGCTGATTCCCGAGATCGACGCGGTCGTCGGCACGGGCGCCTACGCCGGCATCGCGGAGCTGCTCGACGACGCGCGAGCGGGGCTGCGTCCCGTTCGGCTGGGCTTCGAAGCGGAGCCGGAACACGACTTCTTGCCGCGCTTGGTGACGACGCCGCGCGCCACCGCCTATCTCAAGATCGCCGAGGGTTGCGACCATCCGTGCACGTTCTGCATCATTCCAACGTTGCGCGGTACGTTTCGCAGCCGCAGTGAGGAATCGATCCTCAAGGAAGCGCGCGCTCTCGCCGATGCCGGCACGAAAGAACTGGTGCTGATCGCGCAGGATACGTCGATGTGGGGACGCGACCGTGGTTACCGTCGCGGCGGTCTGGCCGCTTTGCTGGAACGCCTGCACGAGGTCGACGGCATCGAGTGGATTCGGTTGCTCTATCTGTATCCGGCAACGGTCGATCGCGAGCTCATAACCGCCATCGCCGACCTGCCCAAGGTCTGTAAGTACATGGACATGCCGCTGCAGCACGCGCATCCCGACGTCTTGCGCGCGATGCTGCGGCCCTCCAACGGCGAGCGTTATCTCGAGATCGTCGACGAGTTTCGGTCGCGCGTTCCGGGCATCACGATGCGCTCCACGTTCATCGTCGGCTTCCCCGGCGAGAACGAAGAGCACGTCGCCTACCTCGAAGAGTGGATCGGCCGGGCCGACCTCGATCGCGTCGGGTTCTTCGAGTATAGTGCCGAGGAAGGCACGCCTGCCGGCGAGATGCAGGGGGCGTGCAGTGCCAAGGAACGCCGCCGGCGTTTGATTCGTCTGCGTGAAGCGCAGCGTGCCGCTTCGGAACGCGCGCGCGGGCGACGTATCGGCTCGACCGTCCAGGTGCTCGTCGAGGAACGGCGCAGCATCGCCAAAGCGCACGCTCTGCGCGCGGCGCTCGGCGCGTCGGCGTGGTTCGGACGTTCGCAAGGGGAAGCGCCGGGCGTGGACGGGGGGGTATATTTCGCGGGCGAAGCGCACGTGGGCGACTTTGTATCGGTCACACTCGACGGCTGCGGGCCGTTCGATTTCTTCGGCCGCGCGGCCGTCATGGAGCACGCAACCGCTTGAACGCATTGATTCTGAAACGGATCGTATTCATCGCCGGGCTCGTCGCACTGGGGATCGGCTCGACGATGGCGGGTTACGCGATTTTCATGCACCGCAATCCGATCGTGGCGTTCACGCAGATGTTCGTGCCGTCTCCGCTGCAGGTCTTCGGCAAACCCAACATTCTCGTGCTCGTCGAAGGGCTCGATTACGACTACACGGCGGCCGATCAGGAGTTTTCGACCAACTCGCGCAGCGACGTCATCTGGGCGGTCAATCTCGACTTCGCGAACAAACGGATATTCGAGCTCTCCATACCGCGCGATACCATCGCGACGATGCCCAACGGCAGTCAAGCCAAGATCAACGAAGCGCAATCCGAAGGCGGGGTCAACGAGGCGCGCAGCGTGATTGCGCAGTTCCTCGGAATTCCCGGATTCGACCGGTACGTGATCTTGCGAATCGATGCCACCCGCGAGTTCGTCAACGCGATCGGCGGCGTGAACGTCGACGTAAAATCGTCGGATTGTTTGCGATACAAGACGGGTTGCACGGGTGACACGCTCAACTACGACGACACCTGGGGCCACCTGCACATTCATTTAAAGGAAGGCATGCAGCACCTCGGGGGTGACGATGCCGTCGCCTACATGCGCTTCCGGCACGATTGGTGCAGCGATCCGTGCCGCATCATGCGCCAGCAGCAAGTCCTGCACGCAATGATCGACAAGCTCAAAGGCGATCGCGTCAATACGCTGATGCATCTCCCCGATCTGCTGCGCACCTTCAAGAAATACGTGCAAACCGATTTCACCGATTCGGAGCTGCTCGCGCTCGCGAACTATTATCAAGGCATTGCGCAAAGCGCGATCGTGGCCAATCAGGTGCCGTACAAGGACGACGTCGATCTGCCGGGTTACGGCGACTCGCTCGTGCCTGATGAGCAAGAGCGCGATCGGCTCGTCGAAAGCATGCTGCTGGCGCCGCCGGTGCCCGAACCGTCGCCCGACGCCATGGCGCTTGCCGCGATCGCGCCGGGGACGCTGCGCGTCGACGTCGAGAACGGCAGCGGCATCGACGGAGCCGCCAAACGCGTCGCCGACCGTCTGCGCAAAGCCGGTTTCGTCATTGGTTCGGTTGGCGATGCGTCGCACGCGGGCTATGCGGCCACCGAGATTCACGAACATTCGACCGTCGCGTTTGCGGGTGCCAAGATCCGCGCGGCGCTGCCTCCCGCGAAGGCGGAAGTGATTCCGGATCCGTCCCCCGCCGGATCGCCGGTACCCGATGCGACCGCGGTCACGAGCGACGTCACCGTGATCGTCGGCGAGGATTTGGCCAAGCTTCCGACCTTGGCGACGCAAGGTTCGCAGCAGCAGATCCGTTAATTGACTAGCTGGATGAAAGTCGCCGCCGCGCTCGTTTTGCTCGCCGCCCTGCTCGCAGGCGGGTGGCGTGCGATCGTACACAAGAGCAATATCAAACCGGCCCTGGTAACGCCCGGTGCAAACGTCCATTTGGAACTTTCCGACGACGTGCCCTCGCGCATCTATCGCGCGACGCATGAGTCGCTCGGGGGCGATCGCTCCGGGCGTCCGCGGCTGATCGCGCTCACGTTCGATGACGGACCGTATCCGGTCTTCACTCCGATGCTGCTCGACGTGCTCCACGATCTGCGCGTTCCGGCCACGTTCTTCTTGATCGGACAAGACGCGCAGCAATGGCCCGAGTTGACGCGGCGCGTGGAGTCGCTCGGAAACGAAGTGGCCGATCACACGCTGACTCATCCCAACCTCGACCAGGAACCCAACGACGTAGTGCGCCGCGAGATTCTGACCGGCGGCGACGTTCTCTGGTCGCTTACGCACGATCCGGCTACGCGGACCTTGATGCGTCCGCCGCACGGACGCTACACCGAGCGCACGCTGCGCGTCGCGCAATCGCTGGGATATTCCGTCGTGCTTTGGACCGATGACGGCGGTGATTGGCGGACGTTGACCGTCGAACAACTCGAGCGTCACGTTTTAGATCACGCCACCGCGCCCGAAATCGTGCTGCTGCACAGCGGAAAGCTCGCTACGATCGAAGCGTTGCCGACCATCGTGGATCGGTTCGAGAAGGCGGGCTACCGGTTCGTCACCGTCGGGACCCTGCTCTCCCGCGTGAAGGCGGCGGATCTCAACCATCCCCTGCGGCGAGCGGTCTAGTGCCCCGCCAGATCATCGATACCGAGTCGAGCCGCCCGGCCTACGTCCGGCGGCGCATCACGACCTTTGTCGCGGTCGCCGTGGTCGTGGTGGCGCTCGCCGCGGCCGGTTGGTTCTTGATGAGAAATCACGCCGCCGCACCCGTAGAGACGCACGCCGTCCAAGGAAACTCGTCGCACTAAGGGAACCCTCCCGCGGTCCCCTGCCCAGGAGAGTGAATTTTGCTGTCTCGGCTTACCCTTGCCTTTTTCGCCGCGAGCATCGCCATCGCGGTCGCGGCGTGCAGTTCGTATGGTTCGTCGACGGTCGGCGGCAACGGCGTCGGTCCGAGCTTCCCGTCGCAAACGCTGTACGCTGCCAGCAGCAACCAGAACAGCATCGACATCTATACCAAGGGCCAGAAGAGCGGAACGGGGCCGGCCTACCGGATCGGCGGAGCGACCACGACCCTCAACGGACCGCAATACATCGCACTCGATAGCAAGAAGAATCTCTGGGTTACCAACTACAACACGTCCACGGGAGCGGCAGTGCTCGTCGAGATCGCCGCGCTAGCGACCGGGAACGTGCTCCCCTTAGCCTCGATTCCGCTTACGGGGCGTCCGCGCGGAATCGCGATCACGCCGAAGTCGAGCGCGGCGCCGACCTACACGCCGGCAGCGGTCGGGGTGCGGCCGGCCGCGACGAGCAGCGCCAGCGCTAGTCCGAGCCCAAGTCCCAGCCCAAAAATCCACAGCGAAATCATCGTCATGTCGGCCGTCGTCCCGACCGCCTTTTATCCCAACCAGTTGCAGCTGTGGCTCGAGGGCGCCACCGGACCCTACGACACGATTGCCGGTCCGAATCCGAATTTGAACGTTCCCGGTGGTGTGGCGCTCGACGAAAACAACAACATTTACGTCACGGAAGTCCAAGGACAGCGCGTCGATAAGTTCATTCTGCCGACGCCGTCCCCGACGCCCAAGCCCACGCCCACGCCGAAGACGACGCCGACTCCGTCGGCAAGCCCGTCGACCAGTCCGAGCACCTCGCCTTCGCCCAGCGCATCGCCCTCGCCGTCACCGACGCCGATCAACGTTCGCCCCACGTTTTCGATCACCGGTAAGAACACGCACGTGTTCGTTCCCACCAGCGTCGCGCTCGACCACGCAGGCAACGTGTACGTCGCCGACCAGGGTGCCGCGCATGCCAAGTGCGGTTCCAACAGCGCCCCGGCGATTCTCATCTTTGCCCATCCAAGGGTCAAGGGCATAGGAAACATCATCAGCAGTCCGCCGGCGCACATCATTTCCGGATGCGCGACCCAGCTCAATGCGCCGACCGATATCAAAGTCGATTCGCAAGGTTTGATCTACGTCGCCGACACGACGCAGTCCGGCAGCGGAGTCGTCTACATCTTCGCGCCGGGCAAATACGGTAACGCCGCCTCCATGGGGTTCTACACCTCGGGCGGCAACGTGTCCGGTCTGATCGTAGTGCCGTAGGAACGCCCAAAGGAGCCGCCGTTCTTTCGCGTGATCTGGGTGTAACGGCTCTCCATAGCCTCGTCGATGCGGCAACGCCGCGAGAGAAGGCCGAGGCGATTGCGGCGGCCGCACGATCGGCGGTTGGCGGCGGCACCACGACCGTATTGCTCTTCAGCGACGCCACGACGATCGTGGGGGCCTCGCCGCACGACGCCGTCGCGTTTACCTTGCGCGACGACTCTCTCGAACTGCGCCGTCTCTTCCTTCACGCCGTCGCGCGCTATGGCGACGTCGCGACGTACCTCGGTACCGCGCAGCAGCGTCCGCTCGCGGGCACGAGCGCGTCGGCGTGCAAGAGTGACGTCGTCCTCGTCGCGCTGATGGTTGGACGACGCTCCATCGGCGTCGTCGTCGTCAACGTCGAAGGCGAACCCGATCGCGACGCGCTCGACCTTCTTACGGGCTTTTGCCGGCTTGCCGCTCGCCTCATCGACATGGATCGCGCGCTGCTGTCGGCGCGACGGCAATCGCGCGACAGCCGGCTGCTGGCGATGGTGAACGAACGTCTGCATAAATCGCTCGACCGGCGCGACGTTCTATTCGGCATCGTCGAGGGCGTGCGCGCGGCTTTCGGGGCGGACCGGTGCATCGTCTATCAGCGCTCGCACGACGGGGAGCGCGCAGTTCCGGTGGCGGTCGCGGCGCAAGGCAGCACGGCTTCGATAACGGCCGAGCCGGTCGAGCTCGACGCGGACCTGCGCAAAGTCTTCGGCGGTCTCACCCTTCGCACCGACGATAGCGTGGCGGTTCCGTTCGTCGTCGAGGGCCGCGTTGAGGACGCGCTGATGCTGTCGTTCGACCGGCCCAATGCATTCGACGACGCCGACGTGACGGCGGTGCGTTCGCTCGCGTTTCACGTCGGTTTGGCGCTCTCGAACGCGCGGCTGTACGAGCGCGAGCGGGCACGCCGAAAACAGGCCGAGTCGCTGGAGCGCGTGGTTCGGATCCTGCGCGACACGCAGTACGTCGACGAAGTGCTGCTCGTCTTCGTCGTCACCGTGTCGCACGAACTGCCCGTCGACTGCGCGGCTTATCGCCTTGAAGGCAACGTGATGGCGCGGCGCGCGCTGCGCCTGCGCGAGCAGCGTTCGCCCGTTTTCGAGGAGCGAATCGAGCGCCAATACCTCGAGCCGTTCTTCTCGGTCGACGAACCCAGCGATGCGGCCCTGCTTCCGCGCGCCGTGCGCGGCGCGCTGTTCGAAGGGCGCAGCGGCGTTGTGGTGCCGCTGCGGCTCGACGGTGGTTTGTGGGGGATGCTCGCGGTTCGCGGTACGCCCGATGCGGAGTTGGAATGGTCGACGGAGGAGCGCGTGACGTTCTTTCGTACGCTGGGTTCGCATTTGGAAATCGCGCTAGCCAACGCGCACGCATACGAGCGCGAGCTGCGCCGCGCACAGGAGCGCGAAACGCTGGCTGAAGCGGCACGGACGATCCTGAGCCACCGCGCGCTCGGACCGCTAGCGGCAGCGATGTGCCGGTTGGCCGCGACGCTCGTGCACGCCGGCAGCGCTTGCGTTCTCAACTGGCACGGCGCGTCGTACGTGCGGACCGGCTCGTACGGTGAGGATGTCGACGTTCTCATCGCCGAGAGCGGCTTCGACACGACGCATCGCGTCGAGCGGTCCGCAGCGATGGGCGGGGAAGAGCGGCGCATTCAACGGTTCATCGACGGACCCGGGTACGTCGTCGTTCCGCTGCCGCGGCCGGTAGCCGAGAATGACGGCGACACCATCGACACGTTTCTGCTCGTGGGCAAACCGGGCGCCGAGCGGTTCGGCCGCGACGAGCTGCGCCTGCTCCAGGAGCTCGGCGCGCTGCTCGTGCTGGCACTGCGCAACATCGAGCTGTACGAAGCCGTCGTTCGAGCGAACTACGCGCTGCAAGAGTCCAGCGAGTTCAAAGACGATCTCTTGGCCATGCTCGCACACGATTTCAAGGGACCGTTGACGGTGATCTCGGGGTACTGCGAGCTGCTGCTGGAGAGCGACCGGGATCACGAGGACGAGATCGAAACCGTCAACGCCCAAACGCAGCGGCTGATTGCACTCTCGGAGGACGCGCTCGTGCTCGCGCAGACGCAGGCCGAGGGGTTCTCGCTGGTTCGAACGACCGTCGATCTCGGCACGTTCGTGAAGGAGTGCGTCGAGGCAACGGCGCCGAACAACCCGCGGCTGGTCGTGTCGGTGCCCAAGAAACGGTTACCGGTCGAACTCGATCCGCAACGCTTCCGTCACGTGATCGACAATCTGGTTTCCAACGCGCTGAAGTACTCCGAGGCACAAGCGCTCGTGACGGTGCGCGCCGAGAAGGGACGCGCCGTCATCGCCGTCGCCGACCGAGGGATCGGCATCCCGCCCGAGGAGCTGCCCGCCCTGTTCACCCGTTTCGGGCGAGCGAGCAACGCCCGAAACCGCGGGATCGCCGGCTCGGGCATCGGACTCTACGTTGCCAAAAAAGTCGTCGAGGCGCATCGTGGGACCCTCGACGTGCAGTCTAAGGAAAACGAGGGAAGCACCTTCACGGTATCCCTTCCAATCGCGGAGAATAGTTAGGACCCTTTTTATGTCATTTTTGAAGAGTATTTTCGACGGAAACGAGCGCGAGGTGGCCCGCGTCAGGCGGACTGCGGTCGCGGTCAACGCCCTTGAAGGCGAGATCTCCGCGCTATCCGACGAGGCGCTGCGCGCCAAGACCGGGGAGTTCCGCGGCCGTTTGGACGCAGGTGAATCGCTCGACGCGATGTTGCCCGAAGTCTTCGCCGTGGTCCGCGAAGCCGGAAAACGGACGCTCGGCATGCGCCATTTCGACGTCCAGATCATGGGCGGACAAGTGCTATACGAAGGCCGGATCGCCGAGATGAAAACCGGCGAAGGCAAGACGCTCGTTTCGACGCTGCCTATTTTCGCGCGAGCTCTCGAAGGACGCGGGGTCCACCTCGTGACCGTCAACGACTACTTGGTGCGTCGCGACGCGGAGTGGATGGGCGCAATCTACCAGTTTTTAGGCCTCTCCGTCGGCATTATTCAGCACGGGCTCGACCCGGCGGAGCGCCGCGCGGCCTACGCCTGCGACATCACCTACGTTACGAACAACGAAGTCGGTTTCGATTATCTGCGCGACAACATGGCGTGGCAGGTCGAGGACCTCGTTCAGCGCGAGCTGTACTTCGCGCTCGTCGACGAAGTCGATTCGATTCTGATCGACGAAGCGCGCACGCCGCTGATCATCAGCGGCCCGTCGCAAGAATCGACCGAGCTCTACCAAAAGTTCGCGCAAATCCTTCCGCGCCTCAAGAAAGAAGAAGACTTCACCGTCGACGAGAAGGCGCACGCCGTCCCGATCACGGAAGCCGGCGTCGCGAAGGTCGAGAAGATGCTGGGCATCCAGAATCTCTACGACCAGCGCAATATCGAGCTGACGCACCAGCTCAACGCGGCCCTCAAGGCGTGGAACTTGTTCCATCGCGATCAGCAGTACATCGTCAAAGACGGTGACGTGATCATCGTCGACGAGTTCACCGGACGGCTGATGTACGGCCGGCGCTACTCCGACGGCATCCATCAGGCGATCGAGGCGAAGGAAGGCATCAAGGTTCGCGGCGAGGATCAGACGCTCGCGACGATTACGTTCCAAAATCTCTTCCGTCTGTACGATCATCTCGCCGGTATGACCGGCACGGCAAAAACCGAAGAACGTGAGTTTCGCGACATCTACGGCCTCGACGTCGTAGTCGTTCCGACGAACATGCCGATGATCCGTAAGGACAACTCCGACATCGTTTACAAGAGCGAGAAGGCAAAGTTCGAAGCCGTCGTCGACGAGATCATCGCCGAGCACCAAAAAAACCGTCCGGTTCTCGTCGGCACGCGCTCGATCGAAAAGAGCGAATTGCTGGCCGCGATGCTGCGCCGCAAAGGCGTCGAATGCAACGTCCTCAACGCCAAATACCACGAGCAGGAAGCCGAGATCATTAAGGATGCGGGACAACCGGCGCAGGTAACCATCGCTACGAACATGGCGGGCCGCGGTACCGACATCAAGCTCGGTGAGCGCGTCGCGCAAAGCGGCGGACTGCACATCATCGGCACCGAGCGCCACGAGTCGAGGCGTATCGACAACCAGCTCCGCGGCCGATCGGGACGTCAAGGCGACCCCGGCTCGTCGCGCTTCTACGTTTCGCTGGAGGACGAAGTCATGCGTCTCTTCGGCGGCGAGCGCATGACGGCAATCATGGATAGGGTCGGCTTTACCGACGAGCAGCCGATCGAATCGGGACTCGTTACGAAGTCGATCGAGCGCGCGCAAAGTAAAGTCGAAAATCACAACTACGAGATCCGCAAACACGTTCTCGAGTACGACGACGTGATGAACAAGCAGCGCGCGATCATCTACGCCGATCGCCGCGCCATTCTCGAAGGCAAATTCGATTCGCGGACCTTCCTGCTGCAGACGCTCGAGGCAAAAGTCGACGAGACGGTCGAGCAGAACGCACCGGAGAACGCACACCCCAGCGACTGGGGTTTGGGCGAGATGATCAACGAACTCGATATCATCTTCCCCGCCAAGCGCGCCGCGTCGGTGAGCGATCTCGAGAACAAGGATCGCGAAGAAATTCGCCGTTTCCTCAACGCCAAAGCGCTCGAAGCCTACGAAGCCAAGGAAAACGAGGTGACGCCGGAGATTCTGCGCGTCGTGGAGCAGCGCTATCTGCTGCTGCCGATCATCGATCGGCAGTGGGTCGACCATCTCTACGTGATGGATCATCTCAAGACCGGCATCGGCCTTCGCGGGTACGGTCAGAAAGATCCGCGTGTGGAGTACGAAAAGGAAGCCTTCGAAATCTTCGAGTCCCTCAAGAACAATATCGCCGACGAAGCGATCAAGGGCGTCTTCCGCGTGCAGATCGAACACGGGCCGCCGCCCGCGGAGCTGATGGCGCAGCAACACGGAGCGGGACCGCAGTTCGAACCGATTCCGTCGGGTGAAATTCTTCCGCAACCCGCGCAACAGGGTCGTCTCGCACCGCAAGAGGTCGAGCAGCTTCTCGGCCCGATGCCGGGCACGGATCGCCGGCCCCAGCAGCTCCACACCAACAAGGACGACGAGTCGCCGGCTAAGCCCATGCAACGCGAACAACCCAAGGTCGGACGCAACGAACTATGTCCCTGTGGAAGCGGCAAGAAGTTCAAAAAATGTCACGGGGCCGCGGCGTAGCGTAAACGCAGGTCTGGTCAAGGCCCAAACGCATAGAGTTTATGGTTGAACGAACCGACGAAGACGCGGTTATCGACCAGCGGTGCTCCAAAGACGCCGCAACTCCCGTACGAAGTGCAGGGCGAGCCGATGATTGTCCCGCTATGCCACAAAAGCACCCCCGTCGCATCGTTGAACGCCCAGAGCTGGTCGCCTATGCCGTCGGTGAAGTAGACGACTCCGTTTGCAACCGTGGGAGCTTGATTGTCGTTATCCGTCGCGTTCGTCGTGCCGACGCTGGCCTTCCACTGGAGCGTTAATCCCTTGCAGCCGCCCGCAGTTTGCGCGAATGCATTGAGCCCGTACGCATAGTTTCCGGTCGACTTCGGATTGCCCACGTAGACGAGCCCGGTAGCCGGATCGAATGCCGGCACTCCGATGAAGTCGCCGATATCCGTGGTCTTGGCGACTTGAATTTGTTGCACCGCCGTAAGGCCGCTTGAGTTTTCCCCATAGGTGTAGAGATATCCGTCCTTGTTTTTCGTGGTCGAAAGCTCCGCGGAGCAATTGGGAGTACTATAGAGCATCGGCGTCGCTCCGTAGTCGGAATCGTTCTTCACGTTGACGCCGTTGATAGTCGCCCCTTCATAGCTTATGAGATTCAGCTGCGGGCTCAGCTCGACGACGGCATCTCCGTACGGATACGTTTCGCCCATAGTATTAGTCGGGCAGCCGCTTGCGGTCGTCGCTATATTGCCGGTCGCGACCAACACGTCGTTCGTCAGGGGATCGATCGACGCGCCACCCATTCCCCAAATCCCACCACCGCAATAAACGGTGGCGGATGTACTGGGCGCGGTCCTGCTGGGAAGGAAGGCGGCAACGACCTGGTGTGTTGCCGTACTAATTGCGACGATGCGGCCATGCCATGGCGCTCTATCGCAAAAGGCTGCCGTCTCGGCGTAGAGCAAACCGTTACTGGGGTTAAATGTCAGCGCCGAATAGATATGATCTTGCGCCGGGGTCCCGATGACGGACTGCGTAATCGGATCGAAGAGAATATTTACCCGCCACTGCTCGACACCCGTGGACATCGAGAGCGCGTGCACGTTGTCACTGGCGTCAGCGACGTACACGAGGCCGGAGCTCCTGTCGAACGTAGCCGTCCCGGTAATACCGAATTGACCTCCGGGAAGGTCGAGGCAACTGGTGTGTTGCGGGGCCCCAAAGGTGGAGTTACTCCATAGCACGGCGCCGCTGTCGGCGTTGATTGCATAGAAGACGTTGTTTTCGGCGCCGACGTAGAGTACGTTCACCGGCGTACCATTCATCGAAACGTTGGTGGCTAGTACCGGCTGGGCGGTGATCGCAGCTCCGAGATCTGTCGGCGTCGCCCATTTTTCGCTCAATCCGCTCGAAACATTGCTTGCTGTAAGGGTGCTTTCGTTCGGATTATCACCCGTCCGCTGCAAATTGTATCCAAACGTGTTCCAGTCGACATACCCGCTGCTTTCGGTCCCGGCGGCGTAGTGATTCGCGATCTGGGTGGCCGTCAATGCTCTACCGGCGTAAACGGCCACTTCATCGATGGTCCCCTTGAATGACGGACCGTTGAGCGCCGGTGCGTTGCCGATCGTCAAGCCGGCTCCTTGATTGGATTTGAAGTCGCGTCCTGCCGGTGCCGGCGCGGTAGCGACCTGCGAACCGTTCACGAAAATCCGTGCCGTATGCACATCATACGTTCCGGCAACGTAGTACGTCGTGTTCGGCAAAAGCGGAGTCGGCGCGGCGAGATTCACCGTACCGCCGTCAAGTGAAAGCGTGACGTTGATCTTTCCGTCCGCCGATAAGAAGAGCCCGTAAAGCGGCGAGGACGACCCGTCGTTACCGTATCCGAGGACGAACGTTTGGTTCGACGGTACGGAAGCAAATCGTACCCATGCCTCGAACGAGACCACACAACAGGGTCGCAATAACGTCGTAGCCGGTACCGCAACGACGCCGGCTGCGGATGCCAGACCCGGAAACGACATCGCGGCGTCGGTGGACGTCGCGATGAGCCCCGGAGCGCTTTCCGCAATAGAGCTGCCGATCTTCCCGCTCAGGGCCCGCCCCGAAGAATCGTGCGCAGTCGTGCCGGTATCGTCAAGACGGTAGTACGCCGTTGGTGAATCGGCCAGAATGACCTGGGCGTAATCGGCGGACGACTGAAACGGGTGAACGTGGAACTTGCCGTTCGCCGGCATTCTCGGTGTAGGAATCGGCGCCGAATCGTGACCGCTGCAACCCGCAAGCAAAGCAAAAGCTACGAGAATAGATAACGCGGAACGGACTGGCCCGCAAGATCGCCGATCTTTCATTTGCAACACCCCGTAGGAAGGTTTCCCGCAATTCTACTCTCCTCGTGTTCGCAACGATATGGGCCGAATGGCCAAGGGCCGGTCGCGTTTTTAGTACGGGGTCAAGTGGATCGGGGGTTGCTGCGTTGGGAAGATGGGAGCCGTTATGAGGCCGGCGACCGGCGGTGTGCCGATCGGTGACGAGCCGATCGGGGATGGCGTTATCGGTTGCCAAGGATCCAGCGGCGGATTTGAGATTGGGCCAAAGACCGGGCCGCCGATAATCGGCGTACCGATGGGAGTCGGCGTGCCGATCGGCGATTGCTGATTTCCGGCGACGAGCGAACCGCCGAGATCGACGTTCTGCGCGTTGGCTTCAACGTTGACGCCTTGACCCTGAGCGGTGAGCGTCGTTTGAATGCTTCCGCCGTACTGATTTTGCGCTAGAACGGAAAGCGAGCCATTGCCGTTGCACGTAACGCTCGCGCCGCTGCCGAGATTGAGCGTCTGTCCCGCGGCGATCGGAATCATGCGATCTCCATCGCGCACGGTGGCTTGTCCTTCGTTGTTCATCGACACTGCGACGTTACCGTTGTCGAGCGCAACCGTGGCCGACTGGTTCCACGTCACCCCTTTGGCGTTCGGCGCCGTGACCTGCGTCGAGACCTGATAGCCGCCGGGAATCGAATTGGAGTCGAGCAGATCGGGCTGAGACGACATGCTGTTCCAATGGCTGCCGTTGAAGGACAGATGCGGGTCGCCGGTGCTCGATCCCGAGGCGTTGGAAAAGTACTGCTCGTTGCCGTAGCCGTTGCAGCCGCCCGTGTAGCCGCCGTATCCTCCGTATTCGCCGTAGCCGGCGTTGCCCATCATCGACTGCAGCATCTGCATGAGCTGTTGCAAGAGGCCCGACAGCGGGCCGAAGAGTGCGGTCTGAGTTGGGTTTTGCTGCATGGCGTCGCTGATTCCCGGCGGCACGAAGCGCGTGATACCGTCCTGGGTACCGAGCGGCTGAGCGAGCAGATTTTGCGCCGGTGAAAGAACGCTCTCGGCCGCGGTCTCGAGCGGTGCGAGCGTTGTGGGGCCGAGTTGGCCGTCTAGGGGTTGGACGTACATTGCACACCTCCGTCGTGAGTCGCACACCGTTCACGACGGGAGCGCGCGGCGACAAGGGAGGGCGGCCGAATTCCCGAAAACGCTTTCCCCTCATGAGCGACTCTCAACTTACCGCCATCGCACGTCTCGACGATCGTCTCACGACGCTCAAGGAGCGTCTTTGACTTCGCCGGTAAGTCGCGCCGCATAAGCGAGCTCGAAGCGCGCTCGCACGCGGAGGGTTTTTGGAACGAGCCCGAGAGCGCTCAGCGCATCATGAAGGAGCTCGCCGGCCTCCGCGAGGAGAACGCCAAGATCGAAGCCGCCGCAAAGGCGCTGCAGGACGCGCGCGACGTTCTCGAACTCTTCGGCGACGACGACGAGGCCACGCGCGACGTCGATACGGGGATCGCGTCGGCCCAGCAAATCGTCGACGACCTCGAGATGGCCGCCAACTTCGACGGCGAGTTCGACGCGCACAACGCCATTCTCAGCGTTTTTGCCGGTGCGGGCGGCGTCGATGCGGCCGATTGGACGCAGATGATGGCGCGCATGTATTTGCGATGGGCCGAGGCCAAAGGCTTCCAGACGCAAATCGTCGACGAGTCGCCGGCCGAAGAGGCCGGATTGAAATCGATAACGTTCTTCGTGCGCGGCCGCAACGCGTACGGAATGCTCGAGAGCGAGCGCGGCGTTCACCGGCTCGTTCGCCTCTCGCCGTTCGACGCCGCGCATCGGCGGCACACGTCGTTTGCCGCCGTCGACGTCATTCCCGAGATCGAGGCGGACGAAAGCACCGACGTCGAGATTAAATCCGACGACTTGCGCATCGAGACGTTCAAGTCGGGCGGTGCGGGCGGTCAATACGTGAACAAGACCGAATCGGCGGTCCGGATCGTGCACCTTCCGAGTGGAATCGTCGTTGCGTCGCAGCAGGAGCGGTCGCAGGCGCAGAACCGCGAGGTCGCGATGAACATCTTGCGCGCGAAGCTCGTGCAGCGGGCCGCGCGGGAGCACGAGAACAAACTCGCCGGTTTACGCGGGGAGCGCCAGGCCAACGAGTGGGGCAGCCAGATTCGTTCCTACGTGCTGCAGCCGTACCAACTCGTGAAGGATCATCGCACCGACGTGGAGACCGGCAACGCACAGGCGGTGCTCGACGGGGACATCGATGGGTTCATTTGGCCATATCTGCTGAAGCGACGCGCGGCAGTCTAGAACGTCGCGTTAGCGACGGGCTGCTTTGGCTGGGCTGCCTTCTTTACGCAGCGCTTTTCACGTTTCTTGGCGCCGTCAAGTACGCCGCTCACCGCAATCTCGTCGATTTCGGTATCTTCCAGCAGACGGTAGCGAGCGCGTTCGGATGTTTTTGTAACCCGCTCGAGGGAAGCCACTGGGCCTTCCACTTCTCGCCCATCCTCTATCTCGCCGCCGCTGCCGTTGCCGTCGTCCACTCGCCGCTGACGCTGGTCGCGCTGCAAGCAATCGCGGGGGCGTTGTGCGCTCCACCGGTATATGGCATCGTCAGGGCGCGCGCGGACGTTTCGACCGCGCGTCTCGCGGCCGTCGTTGCGTGGCTGTATCCGCCGCTGGCCGGCCTGGTGTTCGGAGATTTTCACGAAAATGGGTTCGCGCCCGCGGCGGTGGCATGGAGCCTCTACGCATTCGACGCCGGCGCCCTCACGATATCGGGTCTGTTTGCGGCGGTCGTGCTCGCCGTCAAAGAAGATCAGGCGATCTTCTTGGCCTGCGCCGAACTGGGCATGGCGTTTGCGTACCGCGGCGACGCGCGCCGGTGGCGGTTTGCCGTGGGTGTTGCGCTCGTCTCGCTGGCGGTCGAAGCCGTGTTCTTTCTCGTCATCGAGCCGCACGCGAACGCGTTGCCGGCGTGGCAGCCCACTCGTTTCTTCGCATGGACGGGCGCGGACCGGCACGCACTGTTTCCGCGCGGCATTTTAGAACGAATCGGATTCCTCGCGTTGATCCTCGCGCCGCTTGCGTTCGTTCCCCTGCGGACTCGCGCGATCGTTATCACGCTTGCTCCGCTGGTTGAAGTGCTCGCATCGCGCATGAGCACCACGTTTACGCTCGGGTCGCACTACGCGGGTGCCTGGATCGGTTACGTACTCGTTGCGTTCGCTACGGGTATCGGTCAGTTGGCGGAGCGCAATCGTGCGCGACTGACGCTCTATTGGGCCCTGGGGCTGTGCGTCGTCGAGTTCGCGGTGGCAAATCCGCTGCATCCGGGATTGAACCTGCGCGCGCGCCAGGCGCGCGACGTCGCGCTCGACGCGGCGTTGGCACGAATACCGCGCGACGCAAGCGTAGCAACGCAAGAAGAAGCCTACACGCACCTCGCGCTCGACGACCCCTACGTGCGTCTGCTTCCGGAAGACCCGCGGGTCGAAACGCAGGCGTGCTTCGTTTTGATCGATCGGGACTTTCCGAATTCGCCGCGGCTGCGAGAATACGGGAGTGCGCTTACAACCCTCGTGCGTAACGGCGTCTACGTGCCCGTTGGGAAGGAAGGCGGTATCGAGCTGTATCGCCGCTCGGCGCGATGCCGCTAGCCGGGTTGCGGCTCCGTCAGGATCAGCGTATCGTCGGGCACGAACGTCGATAATCCGGCATCGATGCGTGCGACCGAGCGTACGTTTTCGAACGAGACGCTCGCCGAGCTGTACCCGTGCTTTTTCAACTGGATCGGAGCGAGCGCCGTCTCGGTTGCGATGTACGACGCTTCGCCGATCCGATCGAAGGTGATCGACCACGGAACTGCCGTTCCCGGCCCCGTTACAAAGTTCAATGCCTCGACGAGCTTGATCGGAGCGTACGTTCGCGTATCGACCCAAAGCTCGCGTAAACGAAAGCGCCCCGGATCGCGCAGCGGCTGCAATCGCAGATGATAGGCCGGCCGCGTCGCGGCGTTCTCTATCCCGACGAGCGAGATGGCATAGGTTCGCGACCGCGCCTCGACGACGGCAATTTCGCGCAGCCCGGACGTCGGTTCGGGCGCCGGCGCCGGTCGATTTCGCGGCATCGGATCGCGGAACGCTTGCCGGATTTCTTCCACGAGCTGCGCGTCGTTGGGCTCGCTCTCGGCGCAGCCGCGCGGCGTCGTTCCCAAGCCGAATGAATAGTTCGGTGCGAGCATCGGTATGCCCAGGAAATCCATCCCGGCGTTCGTGCTGTGGATACGATCGAATGGAGAGACGAGCCCGAAGCCGCCCGGCGCGTAATAGGGATGCGCCTCTTCGTAGTCGCTTACCGAGTTGAAGTGAACGACGTCCTGGACCGCGTCGTAAGCGCTGCGATAGCGCTCGGTTTTTTGCCGGCCGTTTTCGGTGACGGTTACGGCAACGTCGTAGGCTAGAAGCTCGGGATAGCGCTGTGATTCCCAAGCCAACCGCGTTTTGCCGAATATTTCATAACCGGCGTTCGAGTCTGCCTGAAGCGTCGCCGCTGCCAAGACCAACGCGGTGAGCATAGGCCAAGCAATGCGCGCGTGCGCGCGCGGCGCCCTTCTCGCCGGCTGAAGATTGCGTTAGATCAGCTGTGCCAAAGCGCGGGCCGTTCCGATCGGCCAGTCGCCATCGGCGCGTACGATGCGGTGCGATGCGGCCCACGGCGACCAGCGTGCGACTTGCAGCCCAAAGTCGCGGCCCGGCGGAAAGACTGCAACGACCGGCGTTCCCACGAAACCAGCGACGTGCAGCGCGCCGGAATCCGGTACGACGATCGCCCTGGCGGCACCGATCGCCGACTTCCAGGGCTCGAGCGCGGCGAAGCGCTCGACGCGCATCCTCGTTGCAGTCTCGACGCGAGCGGCGTAGGCCGATTCAATTTCGGATGCGATCAGCCGCAACTCGCGCAACGCGCTGCAACGCTCGATCAGCTCGATGACGGATGCAAACGGCATGCCGAGCCGTTCCCACTTATCGGAAATCTGGACCGCGACTCGATCGTCCGGCGGGGGTTCGGTTTCGAGCACGAGCGGGCGCAGGCGCCGCAGGTCGCGCGACGGCTGCGCGTCGCCGAGTAATGGCGCGCCGAGCCGAAACAACACCTCGCACTCGTGCGGTGCCCGCGGGTCGAGACCGGCGCTGCGATAAACGCGCACGTTGATGCAGCTGCGCGACCACAGCGTCTTCAACGGCTTGCCCCAGAGATTGGTAAACCCCACGCGCAGCGGTGCTTGCGTCTCGCGCGCCAGACGGTAGCCGGCCGGGTCTTCGGTCGCCACGAGCACGTGCGTGTAGTCACGCGCTCGCAATCCTTGCCCCAACCGGTCGATTGCGGCCAGATTATCCGCGTCGTCAGATCGTTGGCGCACTCCGGCGGCGATGACGACGTCGCGCACCGCGCGGCTGGAAAACACGCCGGCATTAGACGGGCGCAGCACCACGTCGGCCGGGATGGCGCGTTCCCGGAACGCATCGAGCAGCGGAACCAGCGCCAGCGCATCACCGATCGCGTCGAGGCGGATGACGAGCACCGACGGGGAAGTGGGGGGCATGCTGCACTCTGCGACCGTCGCCCGGAGGACGCCTGCTCGGTGATCGCGCGCGACGACGTCGTGACGTTCGAGGAAATCGACGGCTACCGCACCGTTCGTAGCTTCGGGTACGTCTCGGGCATCGCGTCGCGTCAGAGGAATCGATTGCGCTCGACGTTCCGCAGCCTCGGTATGCTTATCGGATTATCGGCCGGCGAGTTTCTCAGCGATGCGGAGCAGTTGCGTACCGACGCACTCGACGGATTGCGCCGCCGCGCCGACGAGCTCGGCGCGAACGCGGTTTTGGGACTGCAGTTCTATGTTTCCGAAGGCAGCGACGGATCGTGCAAGGTCGTCGCCTTCGGAAAGGCGGTGCTGGTAACGAAGGCCGATCCGGCGTGAGTCTCGAGGAACGCGCGCAGCGCCTGCGGCTGCTCGAGCAAGAAACGACCGCTGCCGACGCGTGCCGTCTGTGCGCGATCGGCGCGCAACGCCGCAACAACGTGTACGGCGAAGGCAATCCGTGCGCGCGTCTCATGGTCGTCGGCGAAGGTCCGGGAGAAACCGAAGACGAGTTGGGGCGTCCGTTCGTCGGACGTGCCGGACAACTGCTCGATCGCATGCTCGTCGCGATCGGCCTGCCGCGCGAAGACGTTTATATTTGCAACACGGTGAAGTGCCGTCCGACCTTACCGGGACCACGCGGTCCGCGCAATCGCGCGCCGGATCCGCAAGAGATGGCGAACTGCCGTCCGTTCCTCGATCGTCAAATCGATATCATCCGCCCCGACGTGATTATGGCGTTGGGATCGCCCGCGGCAAAATCGTTCTTAGGCCGCGACTTTCAAATTACGAAGATGCGGGGTCGCTGGTATGCCGGACCGAACGGCATACCGTTGATGGTCACCTTTCATCCGGCGTACGTGCTGCGGCAGACGGGCGGAGAAATCGAAGCCGTGAAACGCCTGGTTTGGGCCGACCTCAAGGCGGTACGCACGAGGCTCGACGAGATCGCCGCCGTCCGCGAGGCGCCTCCGGCGCAAGAAGCTGCCCTCCAACCCGAGCAGTTCAGCCTCTTTGGCGACGTGTGATACAATGGCCGCCGTGATTCGCGAGCCCAAGGACATTTGGCTTTCCAACGTCGTTCGGCCCGCGGGGTTTCCCGATGCCGCGTCGTTTGCTGCCGAGTTTGAGTTGCGGCCCTACCGCCTGACGCAGCTCTATCGCGCGGCGTGTAAGGAACTCGCCGCCGGTATCGACGACGTCACGACGCTGCCCAAGGAGCTGCGCTCGCGCCTAGCCGAGCGCGGCATTGGTTTCTCGGCGGTGACGCCGTCGGTGGTGCAGCGTTCGATCGACGCCCAGACGACCAAGGCGCTGTTTCGCCTATCCGACGGAAAAGAAGTCGAGGCGGTTTTGATGGAGCATACCGGCGATCGCACGACCGTCTGCATATCGTCGCAGGCCGGCTGTGCGTTCGCATGCGCGTTTTGCTCGACGGGCCAAGCCGGCTTCACGCGAAACCTCACCGCCGTCGAAATCTTCGATCAAGCGCGCTACTTCGCGCGCGAGCTCGCGTCGCGCGGCAAGCGCGTCACCAACATCGTGTTCATGGGCATGGGCGAGCCGTTTCATAACTACGACGCGGTGATGGAAGCGGTGGCACTGCTCAACGATCCGCACGGCTTCGGTTTGGGTCATCGTCACATCACGATCTCGACCGTCGGCCTCGTCGACAAGATCGACCGTTTTGCCGGCGAGCATGTGCAGGTGAATCTCGCGATCTCGCTGCACGCCCCCAACGACACGATTCGATCCGGCATCATGCCGGTGAACCGAAAGTTCGACATCGCTCAACTCATGGCCGCGTGCGAGCGGTACGTCGAGAAGACCAACCGCAAAGTCTTTTTCGAATACGTCATGCTCGAAGGCGTCAACGATTCGCGGGAAACGGCACGCGAACTGGCCGAGCTCATGCGCGGGCGGCTGTATCACGTGAATTTGATTCCCTATAACACGACGCCCGACGGACCGTTCGCCGGGACCGGCGATGCGAAAATCTGGGAGTTTGCGGCGATTCTGGAAGCCGCCGGCGTACCCGTAACCGTACGCCGGAATATGGGACGCGACATCGCCGCCGCGTGCGGGCAGCTCCGCGCGCAAACGCAGCCGAAGCTACGCGCGCCGGCTTAACCCGCCTCGCGCCTGCCGCGACGCGGCATACTCCTTGTCGAATTCCAGCCACCGGTCTGCCACTGGAAGCCGCGGTTCCCCAGCCGGATACGCCCCTCGGGGATGAGCTTTTATCCACCGAAACGACACCATTGCCGCGTACTCGAAGTTCTCCCAGACCGAGATGCCGATCTTGCGACGCGCGAGCGCAACGGCGGGTTCCACTGCTTCCCAAGCATTGCTCAAATCCGACGAGTAGATCATGCAGAGCGACTCGCGATCGACGAGGCCGGCGAGCATAAGCGCGCCCATGTCCTCGAAGTAGTTCCCGATGAGCCGCAGTCTGTCGATGTCGTCCCGAAACTCCGCCGTACGCTCGGATTCGTTGCAGAATTGATATCGGAACTCGGGATTCTCCAGCAGCTCGGGCAATCGCGTCTCGATAAAACCCCTCGCTTCCGAAAATTCCCGGGATTGGAAGGCGTCTCTGAGCTCGGCAAGGGCGGCGATCTGGTTGCTGCCCCGCGCGTGACGCAGCTGAACGATCGCCGCAATCGCCGTCGCGGCGATGACGAGAAACGTCCCCAACGTCGCAAGCGTATTGACGAGCTCCAAAGATGCCACTGCGGGGAACTTCATGGTAAGGCCGGAAGAGTCTTTCTCCATGGCTACGTGGAGCGACGTGCGCAAGATTGCGCTCGCATTTCCCGGCGCGAGTGAAGGGACGGCATTTGGAACCGCGGCCTGGACGGTGAACAAGAAGTTTTTCGTCTGGGAACGCCCGTTACGAAAGTCGGATCTCGCGGCGCTGGGTGCCGGGGCGCCGAAGGGACCTATTCTCGGCGTGCGAACCGCCGATCTCGAGATGAAAGACGTCCTGCTCGCAAGCGATCCGAAGATCTTTTTTACGACACCTCACTTCGACGGATATCCCGCGGTACTCGTGCGGCTGGGCAAGATCGGCGTGAAGCGTCTGCGCGACGTGATCGAGGAAGCGTGGCTATCGCGCGCGGGCAAACGTGCCGTAGCGGAGTATTTGCATGAAAACCGGCGGTAGAGTCGCCATCGTCACGGGCGCGTCGGGCAGCATCGGTTCGTCGACCGTGCGTGCCTTAGCCGCGTCCGGCGCTAATCTCGTGTTAGCGGCAATTCCCAGCGAAGCAACGTTGCTCGACGCGCTTGTAGCCGAAGCGATAGCGCGCGGCGTTCGTGCGATCGCCGTTTCGGCGGACGTGCGCAGCAACGACGACGTAAGCCGCTTGGTGCGGTCCGCGCTGGATGCCTTTGGGAGCGTCGACATCCTCTGCAACGTCGCCGGTATTGGGTCGGGTCCTTCGTTGTGCGACGAAACGAACGCCTCGATCGAAGCGGTCGTGGACATAAACCTCACCGGCTGCGCGCGCACGATGCGTGCCGTCTTGCCGATTATGAAATCACAGCGGCGCGGGTCGATCGTCAACATCGGTTCGATCGCCGGTGAAGCGGGTGTCATGGGGATCTATTCGGCTTCGAAATTCGGTTTGCGCGGCTTAACCGACAGCGTTCGTCGCGAGGTGCGCAGCTACGGTATCGGAGTGACGTTGATCGAACCCGGCTTCGTGCAAAGCAAAATGAACGAAGCGATGGGCGACGGTCTGCCGAGCCCCGATATCGTCGCCGCCGCGGTCGTGGCCGCGATTCGGCGGCCGCGCCGCCGCACGATCGTTCCCTGGTACTACTCGCCGGTGGTTCGCATAGCTACCGCTTTTCCGGGGTTGATCGACCTCGTTTTCGGCGACGCTCGCATTCAAGAGCGTCTGAACCGCGACGCGCGTGCCGAGCGTGCTGCCAGAGAGACCGCGACTTGAGTACGCCGCGCGGGGTAGTCATCAGCGGAGCGTCGACGGGCATCGGCGCCGCGACTGCTTTGGTGCTCGCCGAGAAGGGGTACGTGGTCTTCGCAGGCGTGCGCAGCGACGACGACGCGCGACGGCTCGCCGCGGTTTCGCCGGGCGTGAGACCCGTGATGCTCGACGTTACGCAAGCCGATTCGGTGACGCGCGCCGCGGAAATCGTGCGCGGTAGCGGAATCGAACTGCACGGCGTCGTCAGTAATGCCGGCATTGCCGTCGGCGGCCCTCTCGAGCACGTTTCTATGGACGACATGCGGCAACAGTTTGAAGTCAACGTTTTCGGTGCGCTCGCGCTCGCGCAGGCCTTCATTCCGTTATTTTCCGCGAGCGGCGGCCGCATCGTCTTCGTCGGTTCCATCTCGGGACGACTGGCGATGCCCTATGTCGGTCCGTACAGCGCTTCGAAGTTTGCACTGCGAGGTCTGGTTGATGCGTTGCGTGTCGAGCTCGCGCCCGCGGAAATTCGTGTATCTCTGATCGAGCCGGGCTCGGTGAAGACGCCGATCTGGGCAAAGGGGCGCGCCCAAGCCGGTCAAATTGCATCGCGACACGCCAGCAAGCGTCCGCATTACCGGATGGCCCTCGAGCGCATCGTTTCCATTACCGAGCGAGAGGCGCGCGACGGTATGCCGGTCGAGATCGTCGCTGCGACGATCCTCCACGCCCTGGCTGCGCGCCGGCCGCGGGCGGAGTACGTACTGGGTACGCCGGCGCGCATGGGAAGCTTCGTCGCGGCATTGCCGCCCGCACTGCGGGACCGCGCGGTTCGCGCTTCGATGCGCCTGTCGTAACGTTGACCGCGTTCGTCGCATTCCTCGTCGCGGTCAACCTGCTGTTCGCACTTCGCGGCTTCGTACTAGCCCGGCGACCCTACGATCGCGTCGAGGCGCGCGACGTTGTGTCCGTTTTGCCCACACTTTCGATCGTCGTGCCGGCTCGCAACGAAGAGCGGCAAATCGAGGAGTGCGTACGCTCGCTGCTGGCGCAGCGCCACAACGACTTTGAAGTCGTCGTCGTCGACGATTGCTCGGACGACGCGACCCCGCAAATCCTTGCACGCCTTGCGTCTGAGGACGCGCGTTTGCGTATCGTCTGGGGTACGGCGCTTCCCGACGGCTGGGTAGGCAAGCCATGGGCGTTGACGCAAGGCGTGCGTGAGTCGCGCGGCGCGTGGCTGCTGTTTACCGACGCCGACACCTTTCACTATCCCAATGGCGCCGCTTCCGTGCAGCGCGCTGCGATCGAACGCAATCTCGGCGCGCTGAGCGTGCTCACGGATCAAGATCTGGTGACGTTGCCGGAGCGCGCGCTCATGCCGAGCCTCTTCCTCGCTATTCTCGGCGGAACGGGGCCGATCGGCGATGTGGGCGATCCGGAAAAACCCGACGTCGCGCTGTTCAACGGGCAGTACGTCCTGGCGTCGCGCACGGCGTACGAAGCGATCGGCGGCCATGCGGCGGTGCGCAACGAGATCGCCGAGGATTTGGAGCTCGCACGCCGTTTCAAACGCGACGGACGTTTTCGGATCGCACTGACCGGATCGGAAGGCGTCGCGCACACGCGAATGTACCGGTCACTGGGCGAGATCTGGGCCGGGTTCACGAAGAACTTCGCGCTCGGCTTGCGCGAGCGCCCCGTGTGGGGAGCGATCGGCGCGTGCGCGCTGGCGTGCATCTCGCCGCTTACGCAACTTACTTTTATCGCAGCGCTGCTGTCGGCGCGGTGGATCGACGCGGCGGTTCTCGCGGTCGCCATGGCGGCGGTTCTGGCAGTCGTCGCGTACCAAATGCGCCTCATGCGCGCGCCGGCTTCCTCGGTGCCGTGGTATCCGGTCGGCACCGCGTTCACCGTTGCGGTCTTGACCGTCTCGATCGCGCTCTTTGCGAGCGGCCGCGGCGTCGTCTGGCGAGGAAGGCGCTACGGCGCGGGCTGATAAATCTACAAGGCCTTATGGAATCGGCCCAGGAGACCCGCGTAACCATGGAAGAGATCACGGCGCTGGCAAAGCGCCGCGGTTTCATCTTTCAATCGAGCGAGATTTACGGCGGCCTCAACGGGTTCTGGGATTACGGGCCGCTCGGCGCGCTGCTCAAGCGAAACGTGAAAAACGCCTGGTGGCGGGATACGGTCGAGCTGCGCGACGACGTCGTCGCCTTCGACTCCTCCATCATCATGCATTCCGACGTGTGGAAAGCGTCGGGTCACGTGGACGTCTTTCACGACGTGATGGTCGATTGTAAGGTCTGTAAGCACCGCTTTCGCTTGGACCATCTCAAGAATCGCGCGCAGTGCCCGGATTGCGGGAGCAAAGACTCGTTTACGGAGCCGCGCAACTTCAACCTGATGATGAAGACGTCCGTCGGGCCGATGGAAGATACGTCGGCCGTTGCGTACCTGCGTCCGGAAACCGCTCAGGGCATCTTCGTCAACTTCAAGAACGTCTATCAGACGGCGCGCAAGAAGCCGCCGTTCGGCATCGCTCAGATCGGTAAGTCCTTCCGAAACGAGATCACGCCGGGAAACTTTACCTTTCGCGTGCGTGAGTTCGAACAGGCCGAGCTCGAATATTTCGTTCCCGACGACGGGAAGGACATGGACGTCTTTCGTGAGTGGGTCGACCGGCGCAAAGCGTGGTATTCGAGCTACGGTATCAAGCCCGAGCGGCTGCGTTTCTACGAGCTCACCGATGCGGAACGTCCGCACTACGCCAAGGCCGGTATCGACGTCGAGTACCTCTTTCCGTGGGGCTGGGGCGAGCTCGAATCGATCGCGCACCGCACGACCTACGATCTCGACGCGCATATGAAGTTGTCGGGTAAGGACCTGCAGTTCTTCGACGAAGCCAGCAAGACGCATTACACGCCCCTGTTGATCGAAAGCTCGGCGGGCATGGACCGGACGGCGCTGACGTTCCTGATCGACGCCTACGACCGCGAGAGCAGCGTCGATCCCAACGGCAAGAAAATCGAACGCACGGTGCTGCGTTTTCACCCGCAGATCGCGCCCGTTCAAGCCGCGATCTTCTCGCTGGCTCGCAATCGCGACGATTTGGTCGAGCGCGCGCGCGGAATCGAATCGAACCTTCGCCCGCACTTCCGCACGCAGTACGACGAAGGCAACATCGGCCAGCTCTACCGGCGGCAAGACGAGATCGGCACGCCGTTCTGCATTACCGTCGATCACCAGACGCTCGAGGACGCCGCCGTTACGGTGCGCGAGCGCGATTCGATGCGACAAGACCGGGTACAAGCCGAGCAGTTGGAACGCTACTTACGAGAGCGACTCTGAAGCCGTGTCCGTAGGAGCCGGTGTGCAGTACGTCTATTTCTTCGAGCAGGCAAACGCGATAAAGGAAGCCGCCGGAGCGGAAGCCATGCGCGACCTGCTGGGCGGCAAAGGCGCCGGCTTGGCGGAGATGACGTCGGCCGGTTTACCGGTTCCCAGCGGCTTCACGATTACCACCGAGGCGTGTCTGGAGTTCTATCGCCAGGGACGTACGTTTCCAAGCGGGCTCGGCGATCAAGTCTCCGTCGCGATGCGCGAGCTCGAGCAGCGTACCGGAAAGGGTTTCGGCTCGGTCGAAAATCCGCTGCTCGTCTCGGTGCGCAGCGGCGCGCGCGTCTCGATGCCCGGTATGATGGACACGATTCTCAATCTCGGGCTTAACGACGGCACGGTGGAGACGCTGGCGCGTTTGACCGGCAACGAACGCTTCGCGTGGGACGCATATCGGCGATTCATCATGATGTTCGCCGACATCGTCCTGGGCGTCGACAAGGAGGCGTTTGACGAACTCATCGACGAGCGTAAGCGCGAGCTCGGCGTGGCGACCGATCCCGAAGTCGATGCCGCATCGTGGCGCGAGCTCAGCGGCCGTTTTAAAACGCTGATTCGCGAGCGGGCCGGCCGCGACTTCCCTCAGGACGTTCGCGAACAGCTCGAACTGGCCATCACCGCCGTGTTCGATTCGTGGAACTCCAAGCGCGCGATCGATTATCGCCGCTACAATAAAATTTCCGACGAGTGGGGCACCGCCGTCAGCGTGATGGAGATGGTCTTCGGAAACATGGGCGACGATTCGGGCACGGGCGTCGCGTTCACCCGCAATCCAAATACCGGCGAGAAGATGCTGTTCGGCGAGTACCTGCGTAACGCGCAGGGCGAAGACGTCGTCGCCGGTATCCGGACGCCGGAGCGGATCACCGATCTGAAGACGTCGCAGCCGGAAGTCTACGCGCAGTTCAAAGACATCGCTCGGCGGCTCGAGCGACACTACCACGACATGCAGGATCTGGAGTTTACCGTCGAGCGCGGTAAGCTATTCATGCTGCAGACGCGCAGCGGAAAGCGCAGCGCCGAAGCCGCCGTCAAAATTGCGCTCGACTTCGTGGCCGAGGATATCGTCGACCGGCGCCACGCCGTGGGTATGGTCGACGCGCAATCGCTCGATCAGCTCTTCCACGCACGAATCGATCCCAACGAACGCGTGAACGTGGCCGCCAAAGGACTCAACGCGTCGCCCGGTGCCGCGACCGGACAGGTCGTCTTTACCGCCGACGATGCGGTCGAGTGGAAAGAGCAAGGCAAGACGACGATCCTCGTTCGCACCGAGACGAATCCCGACGACGTTCACGGCATGATTGCGGCTCAAGGCATTCTCACCGCCAAAGGCGGCGCGACGTCGCACGCCGCCGTGGTGGCGCGCGGCATGGGAAAGCCCTGCGTGGCCGGCTGCGACGCTCTGCACGTCGATCGCCGCAACAAACAGGCGACGGTCGGCGAGTCGACGGTTCGCGAAGGCGATTGGATGACGATCGACGGCTCCACCGGAAACGTTTCGATGGGCAAGCTGGCGTTGATTCCGCCGCCGTCGGAGCTGCCGGAATGGCTGGCGATCTTTTTGTCGTGGGCCGACGAGCTGCGCGGTTTGCATGTGTGGGCAAACGCGGACACGCCCGAAGACGCCACGCGGGCTCGCAGTTTGGGCGCCCAGGGCATCGGGCTCTGCCGGACCGAGCACATGTTCATGCAGCAAGATCGCTTGCCGATCGTCCAGCAAATGATTCTCGCCGACTCGCGCGAGGCGCGCGACGCGGCCCTGGCTAAGCTGCTGCCGATTCAGCGCGGCGATTTCGTGGGCATCCTGCGCGCCATGGACGGATTGCCGGTGACGATTCGGCTGCTCGATCCGCCGCTGCACGAGTTCTTACCGTCGCTCGAGCAACTGCTGGTCGAAGCGACGGAACTGCGCGTCACGCGCGGCAGCGATTCGCCGGAGTTCAAGATCAAGGATGCCGTGCTGCATCGCGTGCTGCAGCTGCACGAGCAGAACCCCATGCTCGGCTTGCGCGTGTGCCGTCTAGGGATCGTGTACCCGGAAATCTATGCCATGCAAGTTCGCGCGATCTTCGAGGCCGCGTGCGCGCTAAAGCGCGAGGGCCTCGATCCTATTCCCGAGGTGATGATACCCGGCGTCGGTACGAAAGAAGAGATGCGTGCGACGCGCGACGCCGCCAAAGCGGCCGCGGACGAGGTTCTGACCAAAGAAGGCGTTACGCTGCCTTATAAGGTCGGCACGATGATCGAGCTTCCGCGCGCGTGCGTGGTCGCAGACGAGATCGCCGAGGACGCGGAGTTCTTCTCGTTCGGCACCAACGACCTCACGCAGACGACCTATGGCTATAGCCGCGACGATGCCGAGGCGTCGTTCATCCCGGTCTACCTCGAGAAGAAGGTGCTCAAAGCCGACCCGTTCATCGTACTCGATCGGCGCGGCGTCGGAACGCTGATGCGGGAGGCGGTCATGCGCGGCCGGTCGACGCGTCCGGACATCAAGATCGGTATTTGCGGCGAGCACGGCGGCGAGCCGAGCAGCGTTGCGTTCTGCCATCAGCTCGGCCTCGACTATGTCTCCTGCTCGCCGTTTCGCGTTCCCATCGCGCGACTCGCCGCCGCACAAGCCTCAATCGGCGTTTTAGAGTAACGCCCTCTAGCCCTCCGGCGTTGCGGCGTGATTGGTCTCTCCGTGAGACCAAGGGAAGCGGTTAGGCTCCTGCTGTCCGCGGGATTCGTGGTTATACGCAAACAAGGCAGCCACGTAATTTTCGCTCATCCGGAGCATCGCGGCCAACGTTCGATGATAGTGCCGTATCACGCCGGAAGAGAACTTTCCATCGGCGTTGAAATGACCGTACGGAGAGCGATTTTGCGCGTACAAGGCAGGCCACGATGAAATACGCAGTAGTTTTTGATCCGGCAGACGATGGCTCGTGGGGCGCCGTCGTTCCAGACCTCCCGGGTTGCACGTCGGCAGGCGACACACTCGATGAAGCGCGCCTGAACGTTCGCGAAGCTATTGAGCTATGGATTGAGGTCGAGCGTGAACGTGGTCACGATGTACCGCCACCCATTACGGTAGCCGAACCGGTCGAAGTCGGCTCCCTGTAACTAAACCAATGCCGTGCCGATCATGCCGTTGCGCGTGACGAGCGCGGTTAGTTCGTCTTCGCTCAGACCTTCAGTGCCCGACGGGCGCGCCGGCACGACGAGGTAGCGCGTTTCGGCGGTGCTGTCCCAAACGTCGATGTCGACACTCGGGGCGAGCGTGACGTCGAACTCGGCGAGAACGCCGCGCGGATCGCGTACCGCCCGCGAACGGTACGCTTCGCTCTTGTACCATGGGGGTGAAGGCCCAAGCAGCGCGATCGGGTAGCACGAGCAGAGCGTGCAGACGACGAGATTGTGGCGCTGCTCGGTGTTCGCGACGGCGCGCAGCTTCACCGGTGCCCAATGGCTCATGTCGATTCCCAGCTCGGTTACGGCTTCGCTTGCGCCTTCGAGCAATCGCGCTTTGAACGCCGCGTCGGTCCAGGCGCGTGCGACCACGCGTTTTCCGTTGGCCGGCGACGCGCGAAGCAAAAAGTCTTCGACGATGCCGTCGAGAGCCGATTCGCGCACGAGATTTCGGCGTTCGAGTTCGGCGACGAGACGCTTGACGCGATTGGAGACCGCGGCACTGCGTTCGTGATCGTGCGCGTGTTCGAGAGAACTCACGACATCCGCTCCAAATACGATTCGAAAAGGTCGGCCGAGATCGTCGCCGCCTGCGCGTCGTCGCCCCACACGTCAATGCCGGCAAAACAGACCGTGTAGAGCGTTTGCACCGCCGCCGTGCCGGCCAACGCGCGTTCGTCAGCGAAGGGATACGCGCCGATGACGCGCTCGATGCGGCCCGTTCGACCGCGCAAGTAGGCCGGCAGCCGCGTGTGCCCCTCGGGATTGTTCAGGCGCGTGCGCACGCGGTCGCCAAGGTTAAAGCTCATCGATCGCGTCTTTTTCGTGCAGCAACGTTTCGATGGCGTGGAGCCAGCGTTCGTAGTACGAGGCGCCGAGGTATTCTTGCGGGTCCATCCGTTCGATGGCGTACCGGAACTCGTCGAGCGTGTACGCTCCGCGCTCGAGCATCAGGCGGTTGATGGCAAAGACGCGGGCTTCCCACTCGTGATGGAACGGCGCACCGTCGTCGCGGGTCTCGATCGGGCCGAATCCGTGCATGCCGCCGACGTCGTTGATGCGACTCACGGTGACTTCGGCGCGTTGCCCCCTGCTATGTCGAGCAGCGCCGAGCCGTTACCCATGACCGCCGGTAGGTTCCCCGACGTCCATTTATCGCGCAGCAGCTCGATCGTTTTGAGCCGCACGATGGCGTCGGCCAAGCGCGGATCGCCGCCGAACGAGTTGATCAGGTCGCGATTGGCTTTGGCTTGATACTGCGCGGTGACGTAGTTTTGCTGGCCTTGCACGCCTTTGGTCTGCAGCTCGATCTGTGCGCGTTGGAGTTCCTGTTGCGCGATGGCGCGCTGTTCGGAGGCGTCTTGATACTCCTTGCTCGGCACGATGTCCGTGACCGACACGAACGTGACGCGTACGCCCTGCGGTCCGAGCTCTCGCACGAGATCGTCGCGCAACTGGTCGCTGACTTCCTGGCGCTTGGCGATGAGCTGCGCGGCGGTATAGTTGGGCTCGATCGTCTTGAGCCACTGTTCGGTGCGCGGCTTGATGAGCTGGTCGAGGATGTCGTCGCGATAGCGCTGGGCGATCTGCGACAGCATCGCATCGTCGAGCGAATAGTTGACGGTCACGTCATTGCGCTCGACCTGCTGGTCGCGCGAAAAGGCTTCGTCTTGCGACAACTGAGCCACGACGGCCGACGTGCGCATCGTGAGAACGCCTTGCCACGGCGCTTTGAAGTTCAACCCGGGATGGAGAACGGTATTCGTGTACGCACCGAAGTTGGTTACGACCGCGGCGTCGTTCCCGCTGACTTCCACTATCGTTCGTCCCAAAACGAGGCACGCTAAGAAGACGGCGACGCCGTAAACGACGGCGGTTATGCGCGATCCGGCTTTTTCGCCCTGAGCTAAGTACGCCACGAAACCTCCGGCGGCGCCCAGAATAGTAGAAAGAAAGAGTACGGTGGAGCTACTCATGCGTGGCGTCGTTCAACGCAGACCGGCGATTTCCGGCGATGCGGGCGCAGATCGTGCGCGCTTCTCCAACGTCGACGCCGGTTCTTCTTACGAACAACTTGCGCCAAAACGCCTTGCCGCTGAGCTTTGCGATGAGGTCTGAAGCCTCGCGGGCATCGATGGGTCCGGCCGGCGTTTCCACCCAGACCGTCCGCTCGTCGCCTAGGCCCAGCGGCAGACGGTGAAGCACCTGCGACTGTTCGTCGGCCCAGACTTTGTCGTCGCCGAAGCGGTCGCGCAGCGCCGATTCGCACGCTTCGAAGACGCTCAAATCGCGCTCGGCGTTGAACTCGGCGGCGAGCGCGTAGGGAACGATCCGCTCGCGTAAGGCGCGCGCCGGTTCGCTGGGTTTGTCGGCGATTGCGTCGAGCACCCGGAAATCGTCCCACCGGAGAAACTGGTCGATCGCGTCGAGCCCGCGAGGATTGGGCCAGAGCTCGCGCAGTACGTCCTGCAGCACGCGTTCGAAGATGCGGGTGGTATGGTGGAAATACACCGAGGCAAACATCATATAGCGCGCGGTAACGAACGACTCGAGCGCGACGACGCCGCGCGCGTCGATTCCGACCGAGAGACGCCCGTTGCGCTCGAATAAGCGCAGCGACGCGACGAGCTGCTCGGCGTCGTAACGCCCGCTGGCGACGCCCGTAAAATACGCGTCGCGCTGCAAATAGTCCATTCGATCGGCGTCGAGATTCGGTCCGCTGACGAGCTCGCGCAAAGCGGGATAGCGGCTCTGCGCGTCGCCGAGCACCAAGCCGAGAACGTCGTCGGGCGAAACCTCGAGGTCCGAGAGTCCCCGGCGCAAGCCGTCGAGCGCGAGCAGCTCGCTCGTTCGGGCCTCGTGTGCGACGCCCAAGACCGCTTCGCACGCATGGCTGAAGGGCCCGTGACCGATGTCGTGCAGCAGCAGCGCGGCGCGCACGAGGCGCCGCTGGTACGCAACGTCGGCGTCGCCGCCGAAGAACGCGCGCCCGTGGCGAACCAGCTCGTCGAAGGCGCGCGTACCCATCGCCAGGGCGCCCAGAGCGTGCGTAAAGCGCGAGTGTTCGGCCGAGGGGAACGCAAGGTACGCCAGTCCGAGCTGGCGCAAGCGCCGCAGTCGCTGCAGCGCCGGCGCGTCCAGCAACCGCGCCTCGGCTGTGGATAGTTCTATGAAGCGGTGGACCGGGTCAAAAATCCGTTTCAATGCCAGGCAGCTTCGCTCGTCTCATTAAATACCATCTAGAAGTGCGATACGACCAGGGCGTTTTACGCGAGATCCACGCGCGCGTGGACATCGCCAACTTCATCGGCGAGTACGTTCCGCTGCGTAAGCGCGGAAACGATCTCGTCGGCTTGTGCCCGTTCCATTCCGAAAAGACGCCGTCGTTTCACGTTCACCCCGATCGCGGATTCTTCAAGTGCTTCGGATGCGGCGTGGGCGGCGACGTCATTACGTTCCTACAGAAACTCGAGAACGTCGCGTTTGCCGAAGCGGTACGCACGCTCGCCGTCAAAGCGGGCGTCGAACTCGAACCCGAGAATCCGCACGCCGCTCGCGCGCGAAGCGAACGGGAAGCGATCTACGATGCGAACCGCTTGGCGGCGGCGTTTTTCGCTCGCGCCTTGCAAAGCGAGGCCGGCGCGCGGGCGCGCGCGTACTGCGAAAAGCGAGGTTTCTCGGCGGCGACCGTCGAGCGTTTCGGCCTAGGATACGCACCCGATTCGTGGGACGCGCTCGTCGACGATCTGCGCGAGAACGGGGTCGATCTCGCATTGGCCGCAAAGGCCGGTTTGGTGAAGCCGAGTCAGCGCGGAGGCTTTTACGATTTTTACCGGGACCGGCTGATGGTGCCCACGTACGCGACTACCGGCGAGGTGATCGCGTTCGGCGGTCGCGCGCTCGGCGATGCCGAACCGAAATACCTCAACACCGCCGGCACGCCCGTCTATACCAAAGGACAACATCTGTACGCGCTCAACGTCGCCCGGCGGGCTGCGCAAAGCGACCGAACGCTTATCGTCGTCGAAGGGTACCTTGATTGCATCGCGATGCATCAAGCCGGTTTCGAAAATGCCGTGGCGGCCTTAGGGACGTCCTTTACCCCCGAGCAAGCGACCGAGCTTCGGAAATATGCCGAGTACGTGTACTTGTGCTTCGACGGAGACATCGCGGGCAATACGGCTGCAACCAAAGCCGTCGACGTCGCGTCTAAGGCAATCGAGCACACCGGGTCTGCGGTCAAGATCGTGCTTCTCCCGCCGGGTGAAGATCCGGACAGTTTCCTGCGGCAGCACGGAGCCGCGGCGCTTCGCGACCAGTTGGAGCGCGCCAAACCAGCCATCGAGTTCAAGATAGACGCCGAGATCGATCGCTTACGCGCCGGCTTTGACACGCCGGCAAAAATCACCCCAAAGGCCGAAGCGCTGATTCGTCAGCTCACACCGCGCGAGGAGTGGGATCGCTGGCGCGTGTACGTCGCGGGTCGACTGCAGGTGAACGTCGACGACCTTAGGAATAGCCGGTTTCTCGCAAACGGGGCAAACTTCGCACCACGCTCGCCTGTCCCGGCGAGCGGCGTGGGCAGCCGCCACACGCGAGCCTCGATCGAGCCGCTCTCGTTCGAACGTGAGGTCATGAGCATCGTGCTCGAAGATCCCGCTCTCGCAACGGAGTACGCTCAACGCATCCCTTCGGCGCGCTTCCGCAACGAAATCTATCGTCGGATCTACGAGCGCTTCGTCGAAGCCGCTTCGACGATACGCACGACTGCCGACGTGTTCGGACTCTTCGCGGAAGATCAGGCGAGTCTCGACGCGTTGGCCACGTTGGGACGGCGCGACCGCAGCTCGACGGTTCGCTACGGCGGCTCCGACGAGCGACGGGCGCATCTGGAGCGGGTGGTCGAACGGCTGCAGCACGAGGACGAGCAGCGCCGATACCAGGAGGTGTCGCGTCTCATCGACGAGCATTTGGCTGCGGGTCGCCCGGTCTCCGACGAACTTCGCGGTGAGTTCGAGACGCTCGTGGCCCGCTTAAAAAGGTAGTAAAAAATTCCGAGAAAGGAGGTGAGAGCGAAAACGATGGCACGCAAGAAAAGCGGAACGGCCGAACCCCCCGGGCCGCCCATAACGCTTGAGGAACTCAAGAAGAAGCTGCTCGCGCGCGGCAAAAGCCGCGGGTCGCTGACCTATGAGGAAATCAACACGGCGTTCGACGCGCTCGAAGATTTCAGTGCAGAGCAGATGGAGGAGTTCTTCGAAGAGGCCGTCGCCGCGGGCGTCGAGGTCGTCGACGACTCGAAGGACGAGAAGCCGGAAACCGAAGGCGACGACGAACCCGCAGAGCAGATCGCCGAAGGGCTGTCGCTCGACGACCCAGTTCGGATGTACCTCAAAGAGATTGGCCGCGTGCCGCTGCTCTCGATGGAGCAAGAGAAGTCGCTGGCCATGCGCATCGAAGCGGGCGAGCTCGAGGCGCGCCGAAACGGTTCGGCGGATTGGTCCGTCGTCGATTCCGGCGAAGAAGCCAAACGCCAACTCACCGAGGCGAACCTGCGCCTCGTCGTGTCGATCGCAAAGAAATACGTCGGCCGCGGGATGCTCTTCTTGGACTTGATTCAAGAAGGCAACTTGGGCTTGATCCGCGCCGTCGAGAAGTTCGACTACCGCAAGGGTTATAAGTTTTCGACGTACGCCACATGGTGGATACGTCAGGCGATCACGCGCGCGCTGGCCGATCAGGCGCGCACGATCCGCATTCCCGTGCACATGGTCGAAACGATCAATCGCCTGATCAAGGTGTCGCGGCAGCTGCTCCAAGAGCTCGGTCGCGAGCCCTCGGTGGAGGAAATCGCCGAAGCGATGAGCCTCACGCCCGAAAAGGTGCGCGAGGTGATGAAGATCTCGCAGGAGCCGATCTCGCTCGAGACGCCGATCGGCGAAGAAGAAGATTCACATCTGGGCGACTTCATCGAAGACCAGGAAGCCGTGGCTCCCGCCGAGGCGGCGTCGGTCATGCTGCTCAAGGAAAAGATGCAGGACGTGCTCCAGAACCTGACCGAGCGCGAGCGCAAGGTGCTCGTACTGCGGTTCGGCCTAGAGGACGGCCACCAGCGGACGCTCGAGGAGGTCGGCCAGGAGTTCGGCGTGACCCGCGAGCGCATCCGGCAGATCGAGGCCAAGGCGCTGCGCAAGCTGCGTCACCCGTCCCGCGGAAAAGCGTTAAAAGACTATTGGAGTAACGAGTAACGGGCGGGGAGGACTGCATCACGCGGGCACCCTCCGTGCGTTATAGGTAACGTGATACTCTCGATTGCCGGCCTTCTTTTCGCCCTGATACCGCCCGCCGGGCCGGTCGCGACCTCCGCCGCCTCGCCGGGACCTGCGGTGGCGCCACGCCCACTCAAGACCATCGTCACGGTGAAGTCGTCGCCGTACTGTAACGCGCTCGCCGAGCATTTCAACGGAGCGTTCGTTCCGATGGTCGCAAACGACCGCGTCTTCGATGCAGTCGACGTGCAGCTCGACGATATGAACGTCATGTTCAACTATCCGGACTACGTCAATCGGTTCATGGACCTGCGCGCCAAGATCGTCAAGGAGTCGGGAACGCTCGAGCAGTCGCTCAACCCAATTCGCGCGCAGATCGACGCCCTTCGTGATTCGGCGTCGTTAACGACCGATCCGCAAGCCGCCAAACAGATGAAGGACGCTGCGGCGCAACTGCAGGACGCGTATCTGCACCAGTTTCAGCTTTCGACCGACCTCATGAGCCTAGCTCACGCGATGCTGAACTATAACATTATGCGTGGACAGCATCCGCTCAACGGTTGGACGCCGCATGACAACATGGTGCCGGCCGACGAGAAGAACGTCAAAGTCGTTCTGCACTTCCCCCAGCAACGCCAAACCATCGGCTGGGGAGAAGACAAAGCGGTGGATATTGCTACGACCGCAGCAGAAACGCAGTGCTCGTCGGCAGCGTCGCCGTCGCCGAAACCCTAGTCCATTTTTTCAGCGGCCGCCGAAGGTACGACGTCGGGATTTTTGTCTGCGAAAGCGCCGGCCGGATTGGGCTTGATCCACACGATGAGGTCCCAGATCGAGGGGAACAAGAAGACGTGTTTGACGTCGGCGACGTTCTTTGCCTTTCCCATCTTGACGATCGTTTCGGCCTGCGGGTCGTCGACGTTACCGCCGGCGGCGGCAAACTTTTTAGCGGAAAGGCCGCCGTAAGTCTCGGTGCCGTTGGGTCCGGCTAAGACGTAGTGAATGTGCTCGCGGAACGAAGCCCAGCGGCGATAGTCGACGCCCCAGAGTTTGGGTGGTGCCATCGACGAGCTTTGCAGCACGGAGAAATCGGCGCCGAGCAAGTTCCCCTTTACGTCGTACCAGAGCTGGCTGGGATGCTGCGGATCGGCGCTCTGCCATTGCAGATTGGCATAGCTGATCGCGCCGTCTTCGTCCTCGTTGCCGTAACGGAAGTAGCCCGCTTTTTCGGCATCGGCGATAGTCGCGAAGCGCGAGCCCAAATCTTTTTGGATTGACTGGACGAACGCGACTTCGTCTCCTTGGGGAAACGGCGAAATCTTCACGGGAGCCGGCGACGGCGTAGGAGCGGCTGCGAGCAGCGAGGTGCCGGCGAGCGCGCACAGCGCGAGCATGCCCAGCATACGAGTGATCATCACGATCGGCGTCCCTTTCTCAGTTGGGAGCCGTAGTCGGACTCCCGGATGGCGTTGGCGATGGCGTTGGCGAGGGTGACGGATGAACCTGCCGCTTTCCTAATGCCGGTCCGAACGGAGTCGCGAGCGGCTCGACGGGGAAGCTCGAGTTGGGGACTGCCAGGCTGGTGCTGGGCGGCCGCGGCGTCTCGATGGCGACGGTGCCGTTTGGTAATGCCGTCAGCGTGGCTTCCGTGCGCGCCGGAATCTCCGCGCCGGGGTTGAGCACGAAGTTTTTGCCCTTGCGGAAGATCGAAAAGAGCATATAGTACGGAACGGTCATGCTGCCGACCGTGTCTTCGAGTCCGACCGTCGACTCGTGGCCTGCCGTGTCGCGCGGGGCCAAACGAGCGTAGGGTGCGCGAAGCGGCAACGTGCGGCCGTCGGGCAGCGCCAGCGGCTCGAAATAGACGTCGACGAAGCCGTAGACGTTGCCGATATTCGCCTTTGAAACCGAGACGATGCGAAGGCTGCCGGGCGTTCCCGCGGGAGCGATCACGTGTCCGCCGACCGACAGAGCGGTCTTCAGATGTACTTTCACGATTTGACCGGCGTGTGAAGCCTTCGACGATATCGGCTCGTCGGTAACGAACATCAAACCCGAATCGAAGGGCAAGACGTTGCCCATCGGGGTTGCCGTTGGAGACGTGCTCGGAGACGGTACCGGCGCGGGGGTTGGAGCGACTGGGAATGCACTCGCGCTACCCGCGCCAGTTGCGACGCAGAGAAGAAAGAGCGCGCCTTTAGCTAGCGCGCTTCTCCCGCGCTGCAGCTGCCGCGCGTTTGCCTTCTTCGATGAGCTGCTTGACTCGTTGGCCACCTTTTTGTCCAATTTTCTCGTAGAAGTTAGGTCCGTAGCGATCGCGCGTGGCTTCGCCGCCTTTCTTTCCACCCTTCTTACCGATTTGCTCGTAGAATTCGTGACCGTGAGCCTGCTTTGTGGCTAGCCCGCCCTTGCGGCCGATCTGCTCGTAGAACTCGGGCCCGTATTTTTGCTTGACGGTCTCGCCGCCTTTTTGGCCCGCTTCTCTGACCGACATACCGCTGGTGCGCTTGGGTTCTTGCTGTTCTGGGACTGGCATGTTGTTCTTGTTCACCTTTATGCTGGCCGCCCGGGAGGACGGCGTTCTCTTTCCATATATTAGAACGCAAGTTCGACCTCTAAGGTTGGGAGCCAATGAAAAGGGTTGGTTTAGTTGCCTTGGCTGGCTTAAAATTCATGACTCTGATTCTCATTCTGGCGGCTGGCTTGGGTACCGCGCCGGCCGGACCCCAGCTTATCGCCGACGAGCACAGGCGTGAGCTCGGCTACTTAGCGCACTACCTCGCTCTGCCCGACCCCAGGATCGCCGCGCGAGCGGCGCTGGCTATAGGCCGTACCAAGCAGAGCGCCGGCGCCCCGTTGCTTGTGACCCATCTCAACGATTCACGGGTCGGCGTCCGAGCCATGAGCGTCTACGGCCTTGGACTGATCGCTAGCGCGGAGCAGGCGCCGGCAGTAATCGCTGCGCTCTCGGACACCGAGGGAGCAGTTCGGGTGGCGGCACTCGATGCGATCGCACGATACGAGGCTGCGCACGCCTTCTCCACCGCGCAGCAAACCGAGGCTCAATCGGCGGTCGAGCGAACCCTGTCCGAGGACGCCGACGCAGTGGTACGAGCGCGCGCCGCGACGGCGTTGGTCGAGTTTCGTGACGGCGCTATGACTGGGCAGGCTGCCTCCGCGTTGACGGCGGCTTTTCAAAACGATAGCGATGTCAACGTGCGCTGGCATGCCATGTGGTGCATTTATCGCGGATACGCGCTGAGCGTACGTCGAAGCGTTGTCGAGGGCTCGCTGCGCGACCGAAACGAGCTCGTTCGGATCGAAGCGGTGCGCGCGATGGGTCGATACAAAGATGCGTCGCTTGTTCCGCTCGTTAAACCCTTGCTGCACGATCAGTCGTGGCGCGTTCAAGAGCAGGCCGGAGAGACGATACTGGCGCTAACCGGCAAACCGGCAACCCAACATCTCACGAAGATTCCATCTTACGTGCACGTTCCCAGACCTCAGCCCGATCCGTTGGCGTCGCTGCCCGCGCTCCCCCGAAGAGACGCCGGCAAAAAGCCGGAGACGCCTTCCATCGAGGACGTGTTCTCGGGATATCGTGACTGGGAATGGAGACCGGATCCATCGACGGTCGCGGGAATCACCGGACCTGTCCCCGGCCTGCATCCGCGCGTGCGCATCGTTACGACCAAGGGAAACCTGTACGTCGTTCTCTATCCGGAGTGGGCGCCGCTCACCGTTGCGAACTTTCTCAATCTTGCCGATCGCGGTTACTACGACAATAATCGCTGGTTCCGCATCGTTCCGGACTTCGTCGTTCAAACCGGCGATCCGCACGATAACGGAAACGGCGATGCCGGCTACACGATCGGCGCGGAAGAGAATCCGCTCGAGCAGCACAGCTACGTCGTATCGATGGGATTGAACTACGACGACAAGACCAACACGCCGATTCGCGATTCGGCGGGGACGCAATACTACGTCACCCTTTCGCCGCAGCTTCACTTGGATCGCGATTTTACCGTCTTTGGCGACGTCGTCGGCGGTGTCGACGTTCTCGGGCGTTTGGTCGAGTCGGATCGCGTGGTGAGAATCGAGCGCATCGCGGACGTCGTTTTGAAGTAAGAGTCAAAACGTTCGCTTCGAGTCTAAGAGAATCGTTACCGGACCGTCGTTGACCGAATCGACGTCCATGTGCGCGCCGAACTCGCCGTATGCGACGCGTATTCCCCGTGCGGCGATCGTCGCGCCGAGGCGTTCGTACAAGTCGCGCGCCAGCGGTTCTTTTGCGGCTGCAATGAAGGACGGACGGCGTCCCTTGCGGGCGTCGCCGTACAGCGTAAACTGCGAGACGACCAGTGCCGCGCCGCCCGTCTCGCTCAGGCAGCGGTTCATGAGGCCGGCGTCGTCGGCAAAGATGCGCAGCCCGGCAACCTTCTCTCCCGTGAGGATCGCGTCGCGTTCGGTGTCGTCGACCGCAACGCCGACGAACACTAACAGGCCGCGCTCGATCGCTCCGGTCACCCGGCCGTCGACCGTGACGGCGGCGCGCGAAACGCGCTGGACCACGGCTCTCACGGTGCGTTTGCTAGCGCGAGAACATCGAGGAGAGGGCGAAGATTGCGTTTTCGCGGCGCTCGAGAACGCGCCGGTAGAAGTAGCCGGCCCAGTGCGTTCCAAACGGCACGTACACGCGCATCCGGTATCCTTGCGCGACGAGGTCGCGCTGAACGTGCGGCCGGCATCCATACAGCATCTGAAACTCGAATTGGTCGTTGCTCACGTTTTCCGTTTTCGCGATGGCCTTTACGGCTTCGATCAAACGCCGGTCGTGGGTAGCGATGCCGGGATAGTTACCGCGCGTGAGCAGCTCCTTCGCGAGACGCAAATAATTTTCGCGGATCTCCGGCATCTTCTTGTAGGCAAGCTCGGGAGGTTCGTTATAGGCGCCCTTGCAAAGGCGCACGCGGGCGCCGAGCGCGATGACGCGTTCGACGTCGGCCGCCGTTCGTTTGAGGTAGGCCTGGAAGACGACGCCGACGTTCTTCTGCTGCGCGAAAGCCTTCTCGAAGACGCGTAAGGTCGCGTCGACGACGCCGGAGCCTTCCATGTCGATGCGCACGAAGGGATCGCGGTTTTTTGCAGCTCGCTGCATGATCTGCAGCAGGTTGTCGACGGCAAAATCCTCGTCGATCAATAGACCCATGGCCGTGAGTTTGACCGAAACGTTTGAATCGACGCCGCTGGAGTCGATCGCGTCGAGCATGCGAACGTAGGCATCGCGCGTCTTGACGGCCGCTGCGCGCTCGAGGACGTCCTCTCCCAAGAAATCGAGGGAGGCGTTCATGCCGGCGGTGTTGAGGGCCCGTACCGTTTCTATCGCGGATGCTATCGTTTCGCCGGGGACGAAGCGCTTGGCTAGGAAAAAGAAGTTCTTCTGAAACGCGGAATCGGGTGCGAATAAACGGTCCATCAAGGCCATAGGCCGCTTAGAATACGACGCGGCGGCGCAAAACCCAGGCGGCCGCCACCACGATTGCAACGAGCACCACGAAGCCGTAACACAGCGCCAGCGCCGCGCGTACGCCCGAAGCCGAGAGCGCAACGTACAGCGCGACCGGCAGCGACGTGGGGTGGAACGCGATGATGCTCGTGGCGCCGTATTCTCCGATCGCTCGGAGCCACGCGAACGCGACTCCGGCCGCGACGTTCCCGGCGGCGTTAGGCAGCGATACGCGAGCGAATATTCGCCATTCGCTTGCCCCCAGCGTGCGCGCCGCGTCTTCCACGATCGGGTCGAGCGCCCCAAATGCGGCCGTTGCCGCGATCGCGACAAAGGAGCCGGCGACGAAAAACTCGGCAATCGAAACGCCCAGGAGCGAATCGGGTACGCCCAATCCATGCGCGGACAGCCACGCTCCCACCGGCGCGCGGGTGCCGAAAAAATTGATAAGCATCAAGCCCGATGCCACCGGTGGAAATGCCAGCGGAAGGGCGAGCACAAAGAGCGCCGCTCCCCGCAGCGCGAGCGAAGTTCGCGACAAAAAATAGCCGGCCGGAACGCCTAGAAACGTGGCGACGGCGGTTGCGCCGATCGAGGCGATCGCCGAGACGCGCAGCGCGTCGCGGGCACTATAGCCAAAGCCGGCCAATGCGTCGTGGGGCGACATTGCGAGCAGCACGGCCGCCACGGGCGCCGCCAGCACTGCCACGAGCAGCAGGGCGGCGGCGGGAAAGAGCGGCCCCGGAAACGGGCGTACCATGATCGAAAGTTTACCAAAGCAACACCGGGATAGGCGAGGCTGGGGGTGTCCGGACGCGAATGGCTGACCGGGTGCAGCGTAATTGGCGAGTGCTGATTGCAGATGACGATCCAGCCATCTGCTCGCTCATCGACACGGTCCTTCGCAAGGGTCCCTACGAAATGATGACTTGCAACGACGCGGAAAGCGCGCTGGTTGCCGTCGATCGCCACGGGCCCTTCGATATCATCATTTGCGATTTCATGCTGCCCGGAATTTCGGGCATCGACCTCATCGAGCGTTTGCGCGGCAGCGAAAACACGCGTGGAGTACCGATTTTGATGATCAGCGGCCACACCAACTACGCGATGGACGGGCGTGCGAAAAACGCCGGCGCCAACATGTTTCTCAACAAGCCGTTCACCATTTCGCAGTTGCGGGCCGCGGTGAATCAACTGCTGTCGGCCTCGCCCCGAATCGACACGTTCTCCGGATCGCCCGCGAATAGATAGCAGCTAAGCTTGGCTGCGTTTCTCAAAGTTTTCGCCGTAGCGTTGGCGCTTGCGCTCGACGTGTTCGCCGTGAGCATCGGCGTCGGCGTACGCGGCGTGCCGCGCGCGACGAAGATTCGAATCGGCATCGCGTTCGCGTGTGCCGAAGTCGTCATGAACGTCGTCGGCGCCGGATTGGGCTTGGCGGCCGGCAAAATGATCGGCAGCGTCGCCGGCTACTTAGGTTTTGCGGCGCTCGTCGGCCTCGGCATTTACATGATGCGCGAGAGCCGCAGCGGGCTGTCGGAGGGCGCGGCACTCGACCTATCGCGAGGATTCGGACTCTTGCTCGCGTCGCTTTCCATCAGCCTCGACTCGCTCGGCATCGGTTTCTCGATCCTCTACATTGGCGTGCCGCTGGTCGAAGCGCTCGTCGTGATCGCGATCGTTTCGGTCTGTGCGACGACGCTGGGCCTTTCGTTGGGTCAGCGCATCGGAGCTCGCGCCGAACAGAACGCGGCATTCCTCGGCGGATTGCTGTTGCTGCTTACGGGCCTCGTCTTCACCGTACTCAAGGCGCTCAATATCGGCTAATAGAAGGCTCGCAGCAATGCGAGTTGGGAAGGCGCTGTACGAGCTCGCGCGGGAGACGGGCGCGCGGTCGATTTTCGTGGTCGGCACGGGCAAAAACGTCGGAAAGACGGTCGCCATGCGGGCGATCTACGAAGCGGCGGCCGATGCCGGCGTGACCGTGGGGCTGTCGTCGATCGGTCGCGACGGCGAGGCCGTCGACGCGGGCGACGCTGCGCCCAAGCCGCGCCTCTTTCTGCGGCCCGGCACGGCGATTGCTACCGCACGTGACGTGCTCCCGTCGGCCCCCGCGAGCGAGATACTCGCCACCTCCGATCTTCCTACCGCCGCGGGGCGGTTGCTCTTCGCGCGCGTGCACGCTCACGCGTTTTACGAGCTGGTTGGGCCGCCTACGGCGTCGGGCGTGCGCGAAATCGTCGATCGCCTGTTGGAGTTTGCCGGCGTGACGATCGTCGACGGTGCGATCGATCGTGTCGCCGCGCTCGCCGGCGGTGACGACGCGATCGTCGTGTCGTGCGGAGCGTCCGCGGCGGCGACTGCGGCCGAAGCGGTAGACGGTATCGCTGCGCTCGTCGCGCGCCTGCGCGTCCCGGCGTTCGATCCGGCGCAGCCGTTCGTGCGCGTCGACGGCGCGTTGACTCCGGCAAAGAGTGCGGCGCTGATCGCCGCGCGCGAGGCACGTCAAATCGTGGTGCGCGACCCCACACAGATCGCGCTGACGGGCAGAGCGGCCGCACACGCGCTCGGCGCGTTGACCGTACGCTGCGAGCGCCCGCTGCGCGTAATTGCAGCAACGGTCGCTTCGATCGGTCGCGATCGCGCGTTCGAGCCGCGCGCGTTTGCGCACGCGGTTGCAGACGCGACGAAGCTGCCCACGTTCGACGTCTATGCCGCAGTGCGCGCAGCATGATTCCCGGCACCCTCCTGGATACCGCGACCGCGCAGGCACTCGATTTTGCGTGGCTCGTGAAGGCGCTCGCGCCGGCAAGTGAATACGGCCGCCGCGTCTTCGCCGAGTGCGCGCCGTTTACGCGCGGAGACGAGGAGCGCGCGTCGGAGCGTTCGTGCGTCATCGACGCGCTCGCGCGAGCCGCCGACGCGGCGCGCCTCGATGCCGTTCGCGAGGCGTTGCGCGCCGCGCCTGACGCATCGGGCGCCGTGGCGCGCGCTTCGATGGGTGACGTTCTCGGCGATGCTGCGCTCTTCGAGCTGCAACGGTTCTGCGACGCCGTCGCGCGCGTCGACTCGCTGCTCGAGGGGATCGCACCGGCGGGGGCGATCGGGAGCGCGGCCGTACGTGAAACGGCGCTAGCATTGGAGGGCGGACGTGCGGGAAAGTTCGGCTTCTATCTCGCGGACGGATTCGATCCGGCGCTGCGCCAGGCGCGCGAGCGCGCCGCTCGTTTGCAAGCGGAGTTGGACGCGGCGCGCGGACGTGCCGTCGAACGCGCGGCGCGCGAGCTGGGACGCGACGACGCCGGCGGCGACGAGTTCATCGTCATGCGCGCCGACGTGCGCGCACTTCCCGCGGGCGTGCGCGTCCTGCGTGAAGCGCCGACGTACTATTTGTGCGCGCTCGAGTACGACGAGCCGACATTGGCGGCGATGGGCCGCCGCGACGAAGCAGTCGACGCCGTTGCCGCCGCCGAGGAACGCGTTCGCGTCGCCCTTTCGGAAACGGTGCGCGCGCGTTCCGCCGAGCTGGATCGCTCGGCGCGTCGCTTGGGCGAAACCGACGTGCTCGTCGCCGCAGCGCGTTTCGCGCGCACGTTCGATTGCCGTCCCGCGCGGATCGTGCGGCGCGCGAGCGTGAGCTTCGAAGGCGCGCGGTTCTTACCGCTCGCCGACGAACTCGAGTCGTCGGGGCGGCACTTTACGCCGATCGACGTCGAGCTGCACGACGTTGCCGTCCTGACCGGGCCGAACATGGGCGGAAAGAGCGTGTGTTTGCGAACTTGCGGCTTCGTCGTGATGTGCGCGGCGTTCGGGCTGCCGGTTCCGGCCGCCCGTGCGGAGACGGCGCTCTTCGACGAGATTGCGTGGCTCGGCATCGGTACGGATGACGGCGTTTCGGGCGGGTTGCTCTCCTCGTTCGCGCGCGAAGTAGTAAGGCTGCGTGACGTGATGGCGCGACCGGCCCGCAACGCGTTCGTGCTGGTCGACGAGTTCGCGCGCACGACGACGCCGCACGAAGGTAAAGCGCTCTTGATCGCACTGATCGAAGCGCTGCGCGACCGCGGCGCGTGCGGCATGGTGGCGACGCACTTGGGCGGCGTCGCAAGCGATGCCGGCGTTCGCCACTTTGCCGTCCGCGGGCTGCGCGGCATTCCCGAACGGCCGGCGGTCGCCGATCTCGGCGAGGCGCTTGCTTCGCTGGCGCGCTCGATGGATTACACCATCGTGGAAGTCGGAGACGGTCAATCCGAAGCGCGCGCCGACGCGATTGCCCTTGCCGCCCTGCTCGGGCTCGACGCCGGTCTCATCGAAGCCGCGTACCGCGCGCTGAAGTAGGCCGCTGCGGCGTGCAGAAGTGGGTCTCATGGACCCGTTGATCATCACCTGCGCCCCGGTCGGCGCCGAAATCAGCCCCGATCAGACGCCGTATCTGCCGTACACTCCGAGGCTCTTGGGCGAGACCGCCGCAGCCGTGCGCGAGGCCGGAGGTTCCATCGTTCACGTACACTGCCGCAACGACGACGGCAGCAATACGCATTCCGTCGAGCGATTCCGCGAAGCCTTCGAGGCCGTGCGCGCCAATAGTGACCTTATCGTTCAGTTCTCTACCGGCGGCGCGATCGGCATGACGCCGCTCGAACGCGCCAGCGTGCTGGAGCTTCGGCCCGAGATGGCGACGTTGACCTGCGGCAGCGTGAACTTCGGCGACGACATCTTCGAGAACAGCTTTCCGATCATGCGCGGCATCTTGCAGAAGATGATCGAGTTCGACGTGAAGCCGGAGCTCGAGATTTTCGACAAAGGGCATCTCGCCAACGCGCGACGGCTCGCCAAAGAAGGCCTGCTGAAGCTGCCGCAGCACGTCGACCTCGTCTTGGGCGTTCCCGGCGGTCTCGACGCGACCGTGCAAAACCTGTGCGATCTCGTCGACGATCTGCCGCCGGGCTGTACGTGGTCCGTGGCGGGCATTGGGCGCCAGCAGCTGCCGATGGCCATGACGGCCATTGCCATGGGCGGCCACGTGCGCGTCGGCCTCGAGGACAATCTCTTCTACAGTAAGGGGCGCCTCGCGCGCAACGAGGAGCTCGTGGCGCGCGTCGCACGCATTGCCGAGGAAGCGGGAAGGCCGGTCGCCACACCCGACCAAGCGCGAGAGATCCTCGGCCTGAAGGCAATTTCCGCGGCGGCGCGGTAACCGGGGCCGAGCGTGTTCACGTACGTCATCCGGCGGACGCTTCAGGCGATCCCGCTCCTGATTGCCATATCGATCATCCTCTACGGCATCCTTTACAACATGCCGGGAGGTCCGCTAGCACCATACCTGCAGAATCCCCATATCACGCCGGCCGACATCGCGCGGCTCAAGCACAACCTCGGCATGGATCAGCCCGTCCCGGTTCAGTATATGAAGTGGCTCGGGCACGTGCTCATCGGCGACATGGGCTATTCGACCAGCAACTCGGAGCCGGTCTTCCAAGCGATCGTCGAACGCATACCCGCGACGCTGGAGCTGATGCTGACGTCGTTCGTCTTTTCGGTGATCATCGGCGTGAGCGCCGGCATCATCTCGGCAGTCTATCGCTACAGTTTCGTCGACTACTTCATCACGACGCTCGCGTTCTTCGGTCAATCGATGCCGGTGTTTTGGTTCGCGCTGATGATGCAGCTGGCGTTTGCCGTTCACGGAATACCGTTGCCGTTCGGCTATCAGATTCAGTTACCGTCGGCGGGAATCTCGAGCGGGGATACGTTCGATCTTGGCGACCGCTTATCGCACTTGGTGTTGCCGGTGATCGTGCTGTCGCTGCTCCAGCTCGCGCTCTACAGCCGGTTCATGCGATCGTCGCTGCTGGAGGTGCTCGGCACCGATTACATGCGTACCGCCGCCGCCAAAGGCCTGAACTTCCGAGCGATTCTATTCAAGCACGGCCTCAAGAACGCGCTCATTCCGGTCGTGACGATTCTCGCGCTCGCGCTTCCGGGTATTCTCGGCGGCGCGATCATCACCGAGACGATCTTCGCGTGGCCCGGAACCGGCCGGCTTTTCTACAACGCGCTCACGCAAAGCGACATCGCGCTGCTGATGGGCTACCTGATTATGGTCGCCGTTCTCGTCGTTTTTTGTAACCTGCTCGCCGACGTGCTCTACGCGTGGCTCGATCCGCGCGTGAAGTACGACTAGGAGCGCATTCGTGGCATCGACCGCACCGGCCGTACCTCCGTCATACGTCGTCGACGACGATTTGCACGTCTCGAAGGTCACGTTCTGGACGCGTCTGCGCCGCCACAAGCTGGCCGTTGCCGGAATGGTCGTTCTGGCGCTCATGATCCTCGCCGCGGTCTTCGCAGGCCAGCTCGCGCCGGTCGATCCGAACTTTATCGACAACGCGCATTGGCAAGGTACTCCGCTGCCGCCGTGCTTCCAGGACGCGTCGCAATGCGGCGGTCACTCGCTGGGCACCGACGAGGTCGGCCGCGACCTGCTGTCGCGTCTGCTCTTCGGCGCTCGGATCTCGCTGACGGTCGGGCTCTCGGCCGTGGTGATGGAAGTGATCATCGGGACGATTCTGGGCGCGATTTCGGGTTACTACGGCGGCTGGATTGACTACGTCATCATGCGCGTCACCGACGTCTTTCTGTCGATTCCGCTGCTGCCGCTGCTGCTCGTCCTGACCGCCATCGTGGCGGCAAGCTCGACGAAAGCCAGCTTGAGCTTCGGGGTCATCGTCATCATCATCGGAGCCTTGTCGTGGCCGACCGTGGCTAGGTTGGTCCGGGCGTCGTTCTTGAGCCTGCGCGAGCGCGAGTTCGCCGAAGCCGCACGGGCTCTGGGCAACTCCGACCGCCGCATCATCTTCAGGCACCTGTTGCCCAACGCCGTGGCCCCGATCGTCGTTCAGGCGACCCTCGACGTGGCCGGCGTCATCATCACCGAGTCCACGTTGTCGTTCCTAGGGCTGGGCATCCAGCCGCCGACGGCCTCGTGGGGCAACATGCTGGCCAACGCCCAGTCCAATCTCTCGATCGCGTGGTGGGCCGCGGTCTTCCCCGGCCTCTGCATCCTGGTGACCGTCCTGTCCATCAACTATATGGGCGACGGCCTGAGAGACGCCCTTGACCCCAATATGCGCTAGGCGATAGGATAGCCGGGCTGTCCTAGCGGATGGCTACATCCCTCTTTGCGCGAGTGGCGGAATTGGTAGACGCACTAGCTTGAGGGGCTAGCGGGAGCAATCTCGTGCTGGTTCGAGTCCAGTCTCGCGCACCAATCTTTCTAACCTACCTCTTTACCTTTTGTTTAGTTTTTGACGGTACGATGGTCGGGGCCGTGTTAGGCTGTTGCCGGACCGCCTTGTTTTTGTCACAGTGCCTTAGAGATGGCACTTGAAACAGTCGGCGGACCTGCGGCGTAGAGCGTTCAGATGACGCCGCCCACGGAGCTGTACTAAAAACCATGTGGCTGACCCGTTTTGCGATTACCCGACCAGTGATCACCGCGATGGTGTTCATTGCACTCGCCATTTTCGGGATCATAGCTTTCAATCAAATCGGGCGCAGCCAAGATCCGCCGGGAACGGCGTTTCCGGTCGTGGTCGTTTATGCCGGTTACCCCGGTGCGTCGCCGCAAGAGATGGAACGGCTGATCGTCAAGCCGATCGAAGATCAGCTCGACGGCATCGACAACCTCGATCAGCTCAACGCCACCGCACAAGAAGGCACTGCGACGATCGTCGTGCAGTTCAAGCTCGGCACCGATCTCGATAAGGCGGCGATCAACGTTCAAAGCGCGGTCGATACGGCACGCGTCTACTTGCCCACCGATCTCGACCCGCCGTCGGTTGAGAAAAACGGCGCGTCGGAACCGTTGCTGGATATCGCGGTCAGTTCGAAGTCGCTCTCGCAGACCGAGCTCGCCGACGTCGTCAACAACCGTCTCGAGCCCATCCTCAAGGGCATTCCCAACGTCCAAACGGTCGGCGTCTACGGCGCGCAAGACCGTGAGTTTCACGTCGAACCGATTCCGGCACGGCTGCTCGGCACCAACGCGACGATGGGTGACGTCTTTGCCGCGGTAGCGGCGAACAACTCGAATCTTCCGGGTGGCGTTCTGCACGGCAGCACGCAAGAGACGAGCGTCTCCGTCCATGCCGAAGTTAATACGGCCCAAGACCTCGCCGGAATTCCACTCAACGTCCCGGGCAGCTCGAATAAGAATCTGAACATCGGCGATGTGGCAAATACGATCGACAGTCACGTCGAGCCGACGGCCATCTCTCATTACAACGGCCAGCCGCGCGTCTACGTCGAGCTCGACCGGAACATCAACTCCGACGAAATCAAATCGACCCAGATCGCTCGCGCCGAAATCAAGAAGATCCAAGCGCAGTTTCCGGAACTGACGTTCAACGAAATTGACGCTCCGGCCGACTACACGCAAAAGTCACTCGCCGGCGTTTGGCAGTCGCTGCTCGAAGGCATCGTGCTGACGATGGTCGTCATGCTGCTGTTCCTGCACGCGTGGCGCAACTCCGTCGTCGTCATGATCTCGATCCCGACGTCGATTCTCTCGACCTTCGTGCTGATGAATCTGTTTGGTTTCCACTTCGACTTCATGTCGACGATGGGGCTATCGCTCATCATCGGTATTTTGGTCGACGACTCGATCGTTGTCTTGGAGAACATCACTCGTCACAGAGATTTGGGCGAAGGCCCGATCGATGCGGCCATCAACGGCCGAAGTGAGATCGGCGGCGCAGCGGTTGCGATCACGATGGTCGACGTCGTGGTCTTCTTGCCGGTTGCGTTCTTGCCCGGCATCGTCGGAGCGTATCTGCGCGAGTTTGCCGCCGTTATCGTCATCGCTACGCTGTTTTCGCTGCTCGTATCGTTCACGCTCACGCCGCTGCTCGCCGCCAAGTGGAGTGTGCTCGAGCGGTCCGTCGCGCCGCCGCGCTGGATGACGGCCATGAACTCGTGGAAGACGCAAATTCAGCTGTTAGTGGTCGCCGCGGTGCTCGCGGTCATTCCGTGGCCACTCCCCGAGCTCCGGGCCATCTTGCCGATCATGATCGTCGCGGTGCTGCTGCTCAATGCCGTCGTGCAACGCTACGACGCGATCCTAAACTGGTATAAGTCCCGCGCGCTCCCGTACGCACTGGCAAACGGTACGTTCGTCGTATTCGTCTGCGTCGTGCTCGTTATCAACGCATTGACGTTGGCGGCGGGCGCGGGCTCGGCGACCGCGACAATGGACGTACTCATCTTGATTGCCGCGGTGCTGTGGCACGCAGGTGCGGTTGTCTTCCGTCGGACGGTCGATCCGAAGCGTTTGGAACCCCTCGAACTGCCGCACGGGAACTCGATCGTCGACGCCATCGTGTGGCTTTTCGTGTTGCCTTTCGCCCCAATCGCGGCTCTGGTGGCTCTTGTGAAATGGGCCAGCATGAGCCGGGGGACGCGTTACACGAATGGCAGATCCGAGAGTGGGATCGGTGAACGCTTGTACCTGGAGGCGTGCAATGCCGTCCGCCTGTTAGGACGTTGGCTCTACGATACCGGGCGTAACCGGCGGTTGGTACCGTTCACGCTTGGCTTGCCGATTGTGCTCGCGGTCGTCTTCGCGGCGCTTGGACCGATCAACTTCGATTTCGTTCCGTCGGTTCAAACGGGTGAGATCGATATGACCGTCACCTACCCGGCCGGAACCCCGCTCGCGACGACCGAGAAGTTCGTAAGCCAACTCGAAGACGGCATCTTGAAGATCGACGGTATCAAGTCGGTCAGTTCCACGGTGGGTCGCAAACCGGAAGGGTGGGGCAACGCGATCGGCAGCAACTACGCCAAGCTCAACGCGCAAACGCTCGACAATCGCCGTGGCGATACGTACAAGATCGTCGACGAGGTTCGTAAGCTAGCGTACTTGGTCCCGGGATCGAACTTCCAAGTTTCCGGAGACAGCGGCGGTGGATCGGGAGCGCAGATCTTCTACTCCCTGTCCGGGCCCGAAGATGCAATCGTACCCGCCGCGGATAAAGTCGCGCAGTACTTGCGCGATACGCCGGGAAGCGTCAACGTGCAAACCAGCAACGAGTCTTCCGCGCCGCGGCTCAACGTGGACGTCGATCCGCAGAAAGCCGAAGTTCTCGGCATCTCGCCGGGCGACGCCGCACTGGCTGCCCGTCTAGCTATCGACGGTGCCGTCGCGACGAAAGTGCGAACGGAGAACGGTTTGGTCGACGTGCGCGTGCAGCTGCCGCGTGCCATGCGGTCGACGGTCGACGAACTTCGCGCCGCACGAGTCCGTGCGCAGGACGGCACCCTGGTGCCGCTGAGCGACATCGCGACGTTCCAGATGACCACCGCTCCCCAGCAAATCAAAGACCTCAACCGCCAGCGCGTGGTGGACGTGTACGGGTCGGTATTGCCGGGCTACTCGCTCGGTGCCGTTACCGCTCCGCTCGAGAAAGCGCTCAAACAGCCCGGATTCTTGCCCGGCGGCGTACAGCTAACCGCGCAAGGCGACACGCAATACATGCAAGAGACGATGGCCAACATGGGTTTGGCGCTATTGCTCTCGTTCATGCTCGTGTACATGTTGATGGTCATCCTGTATAGCTCGTTCGTCGAGCCGCTGATCGTCATGATGTCGGTGCCGTTGGCGGTCATCGGAGCGCTCGTCGCGCTGGCGCTCATGCACCGCATCGAGCCGAACGCGGGACAATCGCTCAATCTCATGTCGATGATCGGCATCATCATGCTCTTCGGGTTGGTTTCGAAAAACGGCATTCTGCTCGTCGATTACTCGAATACGCTTTGCAAGCGCGGCATGCGCGTGCGCGAAGCGGTGCTGCAAGCGGCCGGTACGCGATTCCGCCCGATTCTCATGACGACGTGCGCTATGATCTTCGGCATGTTGCCGCTCGCGCTGGGATTCGCCGAGGGCGGCGAATGGCGTCAAGCGATGGGAACGGTAATCATCGGCGGTCTCGCGAGCTCCCTGATTCTGACGCTGTTCATGGTACCGATGATTTACAACACGTGGATCGGTTTCTTCGAGCGGAGCGCAGACCGGCGCGCGCTGGCAGCCGAGATGTCGCATCCGGCCGCAGCGGCGTCGCGCTCTTAGCTAGCGAGCACTTGCCCCGCCGTTTTGGAGCTGGCAAGCGTGGGTAGAGGCGGTGGCATGAGTGAATCGTGCAACCGCCTTATCGTGTCGCGCCGTGCCGTCCTGACGGCGGCCGCAATCGCCGCGCTCGCCTTTGCGCCGGCAGCGGCACCGGCGCAGAGCAGCGTCACCGTCATCGTCAACGGCCAAACCATGCAGTTCGACCAGCCGCCCATCGTTCGCAGCGGACGCGTTTTCGTTCCGTTGCGCGGCGTCTTCGAACAGCTGGGCGCCAGCGTCGTCTACGCTAACGGACAGATCAACGCCACCGGAAGCGGGCGCACCGTTTCGTTGAACATCGGATCGACGCAAGCAACGGTCGACGGGCAGCAGCAGATTCTCGACGTCGCACCGTTCCTCGTCGGCAGCCGCACGCTCGTACCGCTGCGTTTCATCGCGCAAGCGCTCGGGGCCGCGGTTGACTGGAACGACCAGACGTCGACGGTCACGATCACCGGCGGCGGCGGCAATCGCCCGCAGCAGCCCCCTCCGCCGCAAGGGCGCCCGATGGTGCTCTCGTATCAGTGGCCGACCGGAACGATCTACAACCACTATCCGCAGATTCGGTTCAGCCTCAACCGCCGCGTCGCGGACGGAAGCTATCGCGTTCTCGTCGACGGTAACGACGTTTCGTCGCGCGTCCAGTGGAACGGACAGTATTACTACGTCACCGTGCCGTTCTCGCTGCAGATGGGCAACCACCGCGTTCGCATCACCGGTCAGACGGCCGCAGGCGCCAACTTCAACCTTGGCTGGGACTTCAATCAAGGCTCCTACTAGGGGAGCGTAAAACGTCCAAGGCGTGATGCGTCGCGCTTTGGTTACCGGAGCGGCCGGCGGCCTTGCCGCCGGCGTCGCTTCCGCTTTAGCTCGTGACGGCTTCGAACGCGTCGCGATTACCTATCGCAACTCGCTACCGGATACCACCCTTGCGGCGATCCGGTCGGCGGGAGCCGAGGCGGCCGGCGCGCGAGTCGACTTTTCCGCCGGCGAGCGCGAGATCGAAGACGCACTCGCTTGCGTTGTCGCCGAGCACGGACCGTTCGACACGCTCGTGCACGCCGTGGGGCCGATCGTCATCAAACGTTTCTCAAAGCTCTCTACGACCGACTATCGGGAGGTATTCGACGGCAACGTGCGCAGCGCGATATTGGCGGCCGCAGCCGTGCTGCCCGCGATGCGTGAGATGCGGTTCGGCAGGATCGTCTACTTCGGATCGCTGGGCGCGAGCGAGACGCGGCCTTATCGAGGCTTCTCGTTCTACCAAGCGGCAAAGAGCGCGCTCGTCGCGTTCGCGCGCTGCTTGGCCGTCGAGGAAGCGCGGCACGGCATCACGGTCAACGTCGTCGTTCCAGGCGACATTCGGGATAAAACGCGCAGCCGCCAGGCCGCGCGCGAAGTCGAGGCGGTCAATCCGCTCGGCCGGGCAGGAAGCTATGAAGACATCGCCGATGCGGTGCGCTTTTTCGTTGCGTCCGAACGCGATTTTGTGACGGGAGCCGTTCTCGACGTCACCGGAGGGTTGACGCAAGCCGACGAGCGAAACGAACCCCGCTCATGATCCGACGTGACGACACTAGCGACCACCGCGCGTTTGCGCTTCCGGGGTCGCGGCCCCACTACGGACCCGACAAAGTCGTGGCCGTCGAGGCGATCGATTTGGATCTCAAGCCGGATCTGCAAAAAGAGCGGCTCGAAGGCGTTTGTACGACTACCGTTCGAGCGCTCGACGAAGACGTCAGCCGCCTCGTTCTCGATGCCGTCGATCTCGACATCGACTCCGTCGTGCGCGACGGGCGCCCCCAGCGGTTCGTACGGCGTAACGGCAAGCTCGAGATCGACCTAGATACGGCCATCCCCGCCGGCGATCGCGCGACGTTTTCCGTTACGTATGCCGCGAACAAGCCGCGTCACGGACTGTTCTTCGTGACGCCGACGTCCGCTCACCCGAAGAAAGTGCCGCACGCGTGGACGCAAAGTCAGGACGAAAACGCGCGCTACTGGTTTCCGTGCTTGGACTATCCGCACGAAAAACAGCGAACGACCACCACGATAACCGTTCCGAAGGGAACGTTCGCGCTCGGTAACGGCGCCCTAGTGGAGCGCAAGGACGACGGCGCCAACACGATCTTTCGCTATCGGCAAGACGTCCCGCACAGCACGTACCTGATGACGATGGTTGCGGGTCCGTTCGTCGAGGTCGCGCAAGGCACCGCGGGCGAAAGCGACACGCCGGTGTTCTATTACGTGCTGCCCGGACGCGAAGCCGACGGCGAGCGCGCGTTCGGCAAAACGCCGCGCATGGTCGAGGTGTACGAAAAGCGCACGGGCATGCCGTACCCGTACGCGCGCTACTCGCAGATCGCGGTCAGCGATTTCATCTTCGGCGGAATGGAGAATACGTCGGCGACGACGCAGACCGACCGAACGTTGCACGACGAAACCGCGCATTTGGATTTTTCGAGCGATCCGCTCGTGGCGCACGAGCTCGCGCACCAGTGGTTCGGCGACCTGCTGACCTGCCGGGACTGGTCGCACGCGTGGCTCAACGAAGGGTTTGCAACGTTCTTCGAGGCGATCTGGCGCGAGGCCGATCTGGGATACGAGGAATACCTTTATCATATCTTCGAGTGCGTCGAGGAATACCAGCGCGAGGACGCCGATCGTTATCGTCGCCCCATCGTCTGCAACACGTATCGCAGCCCGATTGAAATCTTCGACCGGCACCTGTACGAAAAAGGCGCCGCAGTATTACACATGCTGCGCGGCGACTTGGGCGACGCGCGGTTCTGGCGCGCGATCCGGCACTACGTGGAGCGCAACGCTCAGCGCAACGTCGAGACGATCGATTTCATTCGCGCGATCGAAGAAGCGACCGGGCGCAATATGCGCGCCTTCTTCGATCAGTGGGTCTTCCGCGGCGGCCACCCGGAGCTCCAGATCGCATACGTGTGGGACGCAAAGCGGAAGATTGCGATGGTTACGGTCGATCAGAAGCAGCCGATCGACGACGAACATCCGGCGTTTCGGTTCGACGTGGACGTGGCGTTCGCCGGCGAGTCGGAGCGCCGGATTCGGGCGACGATCGAACGCCAGCACGAAACGATTACCGTCCCGCTGGATTCCGAACCGAAGTTCGTACGCTTCGATCCGGGCGCGTTCGTTCTGTGCAGCGCGACGTACAAGGTCGGCGTCGATGCGGCCGCAGCTATCATGCGCAACGAGACCGACGTCGTTGCGCGCATACGCGCGGCGCGCGAGCTGGCAAAAGACGGCTCTCCGGCGGCGCGCGACGCATTGCGCGACGCCTTTGCCGGCGACACGTTTTGGGGCGTGCTGGTGCAGGCGGCTGCTGCAATCGGCGAGACCCGCGCACCGTGGGCGCGCGAGATGCTCGTCGAAGCGATCGGTCACGCGCACCCGAAGGTGCGCCGCGCGGTCGCGGCAGCTCTTGGAAACTTCCGGCACGCGGACGCGGCGTCGGCGTTGATCGGGCCGGCGAAGAGCGATGCGTCGTATTTCGTGCGGTCGGCGTCGCTGACGTCGCTCGGCAAGACGCGCGATCCTCGAGCGTTCGACGTGCTCGCGTCGGCCGTGCGCGAGACGACGTGGAACGGTACCGTCGAAGCCGGCGCGGTGCGCGGTCTCGCCGAACTGGCCGACGCGCGCGCCATGCCGTTGGTTCGAGACGCAGGCGCCGAGAATCGCGACGAAGGCATACGACGCGCCGCCGTTTGGGCAGTCGGACGAATCGGCGAGCTCGTCGAGTCCGAACGCACGCTGGCGGTTGAAGCGTTAGAGGAACGGCTCGACGACCGGATGTTCCTCGTGCAGCTCGGCGCGGTCGGCGCCGCCGAAACGCTCGGTGACGCACGTCTGCTGCCGGCACTCGATCGCTTGAGCCAATCGGCGTTCGACGGGCGCGTGCGCCGCGACGCCGCCGAGGCCGCCATTCGCATTCGCGAAGGTGCGAAAGTGCCGGCGCAAGTCACGGCCATGCGCACCGACATCGACGGGTTACGTGAAGAGCAGCGGAAACTTCAGGAGAAGATCGAGGCACTCTCGCGGACGTAAGCGCCGCGCTTTAGCCTTTCTGTTCCTCGTTGCGCTTGTCATTGGCGGCGTTGCCGTGTGGCATTCGGTTTCGGGGACGCGCTTTTCGGACATCGTGTCCGAAAAGCGCTCGGCCGGATTTTCCGCAGAGCAAGCTTTGAAGAAAACATCCTGTTTTGGCGGAAAATCCGGACGCCCCTCAACCGAATGCCCCACGGCAACGCCGTCGCCGGCTCCTTGGACGAACTCAGATCGGCTAAGACTTGCTAAGGAATTGAATTCTGCTTTTGGTCCGGCTATTGAAGGAGCGGATAGATGGAGTATGGCGGTGCTGGGGGCCGACGGGGTTACGATTTATGATAATCGTGCGTACGATTGGATTACGCCCGCGAGTGTATTGAAACTCATCGTGGCGGCGACGGCGCTCGATCAGCTCGGACCCGATCGGCGGTTTCACACGATCTTGGCGGCGGAGCACGGCATCGGCGAGGACGGAACGCTCGATGGAAATCTCTGGCTCGTCGGCTCGGGCGATCCGTCGTTTCGCAATACGGATCTGGCCGGCGGCGTCGGCACGCTCGCGCGAGCGGGACTGCGGCGCGTCACCGGCAGCGTCGCCGTCGATGCCGATGCGATGCATGGGCCCGAGCTCAACCCACATTGGGATCCATCCGATTTCGGAGAGGATTACGCCGCGCCGACCAGTGCGGTGTCGATCGACGGGGACACCGTCGAGTTCGACGTCGAGGGAACATCGCCGGGCGAACCGGCCGACGTGCGCGTCGATCCGCCGAGCGACTCCGTTTCTTTGCGCGGTGCGATTCGAACGACGAGTTCGGAGAGCGACGCGGACGTCGTAATCGCTCCCCAGGCGACGCCGAACACGTTTGCCGTGAGCGGATCGATCGCCGCCGGCGACCTGCAAAAGTATTGGCTGCCAATCAAAGGCGTGCCGGCATACGCCGGCGCCGTACTGGAGCGCTTGCTGCGCGATCGCAACGTTGCAACCGGCGCGCCTCCGGCGGTGGAACAGGCGCCTCTAGATACGATCGTGCTCTGGGATCATCGGTCGGCGCCGCTAAGGTCGTTGGAATCGCACATGCTGTTCCTATCGGATAACCATTATGCCGAGCAGCTGCTGGCCGCGGTTGGCGGCGAACGTGCCGGGATCTCGAACACTCGATCCGGTATTGCAACCGAACTGCGCTTTTTGAGCGAGCGCGGAATTCCGACTCCGGGGCTGCGCCTCGACGACGGCAGCGGTTTGGCGCCGGGCGATCGCATTGCCGCGATCACGCTTGCTCGCGTGCTCAGCGATGCCGAGGTGCGCGGCGGCGACCGTTCGCTCTATCTGTTGTTGCCGTTGGGCGGTCGTCAAGGCACCCTCAAAGAGTACGATTTTACGACTGCGCTCGGACGCGTTCGGGCCAAGAGCGGACATATCACGGGAGTGGCATCGCTGGCGGGCTACGTCAACACGCTGCATCACGGGCGGGTGGTCTTCGCGTTTTCGATCAACGGCTCGCCGGGAGACCCCGACGCCGCGATCGTTCGCGCCGTCAACCGGATCGTCGACTTCTGACAGGTTTCGGACGACAGCGAGAAGATAGAGACCGGAATGCTCGATGAATCGGTGTTGTCGCGGATTCTCGGCCGAGCGCTCAGCCGCGGCGGCGAGCTGGCCGACGTCTTTTGCGAGCGCCGGAGTTCGCTCGCGTACCGTCTTCAGGACGGTCACATTCACGACGGTTCGATCGGCGTCGCGCTCGGCGTCGGCGTGCGAGTCGTCACCGGCGAGTCGGCCGGTTATGCGTATTCCGACGATTTGAGCCTCGAGGCGCTCCTCGAAGCGGCCGACGCGGCATCGCTGATCGCACGCACGTCGGCCGGCGGCGGCGTACGCGCGACCTTGCCTGCCAACGCGTCTACGCCGCACGCGGCGTTCTATGACGGCGCGGGCGCAAACCACGTCGCTCAGGCGCAGTACGTCGCGTTGCTCGAGCGCGCCGACACGGCGGCAAGAACGTTCGATACCCGCGTGGTTGCCGTCAACGCGCACCTCACCAACGAGCTTCAAGAGGTTTGGATCGCGACTAGCGACGGACGCTTCGTGCACGATCGACGCCCGATGATCACCTTGGGCGTCCAGGTCGTCGCAAGCGATGGGAAGGAACGGGGCTCGGGTTACGCCGGAGACGGCGGCCGCACGTCGATTGCATTTTTCGACGCGCATTCGCCGGAGGAACTCGCGTCCGACGCAGCGCGCATTGCGGCGGTCAACGTCGAGGCACGTCCGGCGCCGGCGGGCGAAATGGAAATGATCGTCGGCGCCGGCGGCGGCGGCGTGCTGCTGCACGAGGCGGTCGGACACGGCCTCGAAAGCGACTTTAACCGGCGCGGTACGTCGCTCTACAGCGGCCGGGTCGGCGAACGCGTCGCGAGCGAACTCGTAACGATTTACGACGACGGAAACTTAGCCGAAGAACGCGGCAGCCTCAACGTCGACGACGAAGGTGTTCCCGGCCAGCACAAGATTCTCGTGGAGAACGGTATCCTGCGCGGTTACATGCAGGACGTACTCAACGCGCGCTTGATGGGCACGGCGTCGACCGGCAGCGGGCGCCGTCAATCGTTCCGGTTCGCGCCGCAGCCGCGCATGTGCAACACCTATATGCCCGCGGGACAGTCCGCCGTCGACGACATCGTCAGGTCGACCAAACGCGGCATCTACGCAAAGTCGTTTTCGGGTGGCCAGGTAGAGATCAGCAAGGGTGACTTCGTCTTTATGGTCGGCGAAGGCTACCTGGTTGAAAACGGTAAGATTACGGCGCCGCTGAAGAACGCGACGATCGTCGGCAACGGTCCCGACGCGATGACCAAAGTAGTGGCGGTCGGAAACGACAGCCGCCTCGCGCGCCGCCATTACACGTGCGGAAAGGGCGGCCAGTACGTTCCGGTCGGCGTGGGTATGCCCACGGTGAAGATCTCCTCGATTACCGTCGGCGGCACCTCGCATGGATGAAACGCGGGCGGTCGAGCTGGCGCAGCGCGCGGTCGAGTTCGGGCGTGCGGCCGGGGCCGACGAAGTCGAGGCAACCGTATCGGTTTCGCGGCGATTCCACGTCGAAGCGCGCGATGCAACCGTTTCCAAACTCGAACAGTCGACCGGAAAAACGCTGGGCGTGCGGATCTTTACCGGCGGCAGAAAAGCGTTGCTGGCAACCTCCGATCTTTCCGACGACGGTATGCGCGCGGCGCTCGCGCGCGCCGTCGAGCAGGCGCGCTTCGTGGCAGTCGATCGCTACGCGGGACTTCCGGAGCGCTTTGCCGGCGATGCGCCGGAGCTCGAGCTGTACGACCCCTCGATTTCTCAGCGGAAAGGCGACGGGCGCGTCGCCGAAGCGCTCGAGTTGGAACGGCTCATCCGTCGCAGCGATGCGCGCATCGTCAACTCGAGCGGTTCGCACTATAACGACGTCGTTTCAGTCACCGCGATTGCGAACTCGGCCGGCTTTGCCGCCGCCTACACGTCGACGCGCGCCGCGCGAGCCACCGGACCCGTCGCGCACGACGGCGACGTGAAACGCACGGCGCATTACGGCACGGCCGCACGTCACGTTGCGGAACTTGAATCGCTCGACGCCGTCGCGCGCATGGCGGCCGAGCGCGTAACGGCGCTCTTTGGTGCGAGAAAACCGCCGACGGGCGCCTACGCCGTCATCTTTGAGCGCGAAGTTGCCGCGAGCGTGCTCGACGACGTGTTCGCAGCGGCTTCGGCGGCCAACGTCGCCGTCGGAAATTCGTGGCTCGTCGGTCGCGTCGGCGATATGGTCGGCAGCGAGCACGTCACGATCGTCGACGATGGCCGCATGACCGGAAAGCTTGGAACGTCGCCGTTTGACGGCGAGGGAGTTGCGACCCAGCGAACGCCGGTCTTCGAGCGGGGCACGCTGCAAACGTTTCTGTACGACACGTATTACGCGCGCAAACTCGGTGCCGTCAGTACCGGGAACTCGACCGGTAACGGAGTCGGCACCGGTAACTTTTACCTGGAAGCGGGAACCGAGACCCTCGCGCAGTTGATAGCCGGGACCAAACGCGGGGTGCTCGTGCTCGATACCATCGGCTTTGCCACTGAGCACGCATCGGGCACCTACAGCCGCGGTGCCCGCGGCCTCTTCATCGAGAACGGGGAAGTGGCATATCCGGTCGACGAGTTCACGATCGCCGGAACGTACGGCCAAATTCTCGCCGGTATCGATGCGGTGGGCGCCGATCTGCGCTTCGACTCCTCGGTGGCCTCGCCGTCCTTCCGCGTAGCGGAAATGACGATCAGCGGGAACTAGGCGGACGCTGGTAAAGAATCGAGCATGGCGCTAGCTCGGATTCTGGTTATCGAGGACGACGAGGACGTCGCGCGCCTCGAGCAGACGGTGCTCGAGCGTGCAGGGTACGAGCTCAGGGTCACCGGCACCGGCGCCGAAGGCCTCGAACTCGCCGAATCCTACAAACCCGACGTCATCGTTTTGGACGTCGGACTTCCGGATATTTCGGGACTCGACGTATGCACGTCGCTTTCAAACTCGAACAACGCCTTCATCTTGATGGTGAGCGGTCATTCGCGCGAGCAGGACATTCTGTTGGGATTGGGCCTGGGTGCCGACGACTACATCACCAAACCGTTCTCCGGCAACGAGCTCGTCGCGCGCGTCGCGTCATTCTTACGCCGCCGGGAGAAGAGCGTGACGAAGCCGACGCCCGGCAACATGCTGAACTTGGGCACCGCGCAGCTCGATCGCGATTTTCATACGCTCTCGAACGACGGCACCGGCATCACCTTGACCGCGCTCGAGTTTCGGCTGCTGTGGTTCCTCGGCGAAGCCGAGGGACGATTGCTGACGCGCGCGCAAATTCTCGAACACGTGTGGAACGACACGTCCGGCGTGCCGACGCGCGTCGTCGACGTCCACGTTGCCGCACTGCGGAAAAAACTGGCAGAGGTCGACGCGCCGCTCGAAATCGCAAGCGTGCGTGGAATCGGTTATCGCCTCGATAAGAAGTGAGGTCTCCGGCGTCATAGAGTCGTTGCGGCTCGAACCCAACGACCCGCGGCCGCTGTACGTCCAACTCGCCGATCAGCTCGTCGAAGCGATCGAGAGCGAGCAAGTAAAACCGGGCGAACGCCTACCCGCAATGCGCGAGCTCGCTAGCTCGCTGGGATGCGCGCTCGTGACCGTATCTCAGGCTTACGAACTCCTCGCCGCCCGCGGACGCGTCGTATCGCGCGTGGGCAAAGGAACGTTCGTCGCTCCACCGCCCGATCTGCAAAGGCCGTTTGCACGGCGGTGGGAGCCCGACGCAGGACGTTTCGCGCGCGCCGCGCGGTTGGAAGGCGTAACGGAGCAGCTCACGCGCGCGACGACGCCCGGCGTTATCAATTTCGCGACGGGGCATCCCGCACCGGAAACGTTTCCGCTGCACGATTTCGGCCGCGCGTTCCATCGCACGCTGCTCGACGATCCGCCCGAGCTGATGCAATATCGCTCGTCGACGGGGGACCGCGATTTGTGCGAAACGCTCGCCGGCTTCTTGCGGCGGCGCGGCTGCGGCGCCGACGCGAGCGACGTGATCGTGTGCTCCGGCGCGCAGCAGGCCGCCGACATCGTTGCAACCGTGCTGCTCGACGAACGAGCGGTCGTCGCAAGCGAAAGCCCGACCTATTCAGGAACGCTGGGCGTCTTCGACGCGCGCGGGGTGACCTACGTCGAGGTGCGCAGCGACGACGACGGCGTGCGCACCGACGACGTCGAGCGCGTGTTCGCGGAATACCGCCCGCGGCTGTTTTACGTCAATCCGATCGCGCAGAATCCTACCGGCGCCGTGCTGCCGGCACGTCGCGCGAAGCAAATCGTGGCGCTGGCTCGCCGCTATGACGTCGTGGTTCTCGAGGATCAGACCGGCTGGGAGCAGACGTACGATGCGGCTGCGCCGGCACCGCTCGCGTCGCACGATACCGACGGCCGCGTCATCATGATGGAGAGTCTATCGAAGTCGATCTTTCCGGCGCTGCGCATCGGCTATCTCTATGCCAAGGGCAGTATCGCCGAAGCGCTCGAGGTGGCCAAGGCGCGCGCCGACGTCTTCACGTCGACGCTCACGCAGCGTGCGCTCTGGCGTTTTATGGACGGCCCCGCGTACGCGCGGCATTTGCGCTCCTCTCGCGCGCTCTATCGCGAACGCCGGGACGCCTTCCTCGAAGCGTTGGGTCAGGCGATTCCGTGGGCGCACGTGCGATCGCCGGCCGCCGGCGTCAACGTGTGGGTGCCGTTGCCCGCGCGGCTGTCGACGCAATCCGCATTCGATGCGTGCGCGCGCGAGGGCGTGCTCGTGATGCCCGCCGAGCCGTTCTATCCCACGCGCACCGGGCCGCCGGCGATCCGTTTGTCGTTCGGGCACTTGCGGGTAGAAGAAGCACGCGAGGGCGTCGCCCGTCTCGGCCGCGCGCTATCGCGTTTGTCACCCTGAGCTTGCCGGAGGCATATGTATCAGTTAGTCATCCAGTTTCCGCTGGCGCAGCCGATGCCGTATCCGGACGAGTTCGAAGCGCTGACTGCCCTGGAATCGCAGTTCATGGAGCTCGAAGGCGACGGTTTCGACGTCGACGGTCACGACATGGGATCGGGCGAGTTCAATATTTTCATTCTGACGACGAATCCTCGCGCGGCCTTCGGCACCGTCGAACCGTTTTTGCCGCACGACCGGGTGTGGCGCGTAGGTTTTCGCAGTACGGATTCGGATACTTACACGCCGCTGGCACCTCCCGGCCTCGGCAGCTTCGAGGTTAAGTAATGGACGAACGCATGCGCAGCACCGTATTGAGCGGTGCCAACAACATTCTCTCGCATCTGAGGACGGTCGACGCGTCGATCACCGCGACGCTCGGAATCATTCAAAAGCTCGACCGGGACGAACCGAAGCTCGCCGAGACGCTGCGCGCCCGTGGACTGGTTCAGGAGATGAGCGGGGTCGCGCACGCCATCGCCGATCTCGAAATCGCCACCGGCGATTTCTTCAAGAGTCTCGACGCCCTGACGTAACGCCGCACTGTCATCCTGAGCGTAGCGCCCAAAGGGCGCGAAGTCGAAGGGCAGGCGTATCGAAGCTCTAGCTTTTATCTGGTTCCTGAAACGCAACGATAGCAACCATCAAGCCGACGCAAACCGCGCCGGAAATCCAATATGGCCAAGGGTTACTTAGATTGTACCGGCCCGAAATTAGCAAGCCGAGACTGACGAAGGCCAGCAGCAGCATTATCGGCGCAGTCTGTGCACGCCGCTTTTCGAGGCGCAAGTACGCGCTGATCCGTGTCCAAAACGTTTCGTTGGGACCTTGGTTCATGAGGCGGACCGGCGCGTCGCGAGCGCTCGCTCTTCCAGGCGAATACGGTACGATAAAAGCGCTGCGTTGAGGATCGAGAAGATAATCGCGAGTTCGACGGCTCCAAACGCGAGCGGCAGAATGGCGATTTCGGAGCAGACGACGATGTAGTTAGGGTGGCGGAAGAAGCGATAAGGCCCGCGACGGACGACGGGCGCGCCAGGCACGGTAATGATGCGCGTCGTCCAATACGGACCCAGCGACGCGATCGTCCAGACGCGCAGCGGCTGCAACAAGACGTAGAGGCCGATCAGCCACCAGTTGGGTTGGGTGTACGGCGGAATGACGACGGCCATCGTAACGAGCCACGCCGCGTGCAGCAGCACGATGAGCGGATAGTGTGACGCGCCGATTTCGACGGCGCCATCTGCTAACAGACGTTCGGTGTTGCGTTGAGCGTATACGAGCTCGCCGACGCGCTGTAGCGCAACGAGCGCCAAAATCAGCCAAAGCCAACTCATTTTTCCAGTAGGGTGAAACCGGCGGTGAATCCGGGACCCAGAGCGCTCACGAGCGCGCGGTTCCAATGCGATGCGCCGTTGTTGAGCGCGCGTTCCAGCACGAACATCACGGTCGCCGCCGACATGTTGCCGTAGTCCCGCAGCACGTCGCGCGATTCGGTGAGCGTACCCGGGGAAAGCTCGTACGCGGATTCCAGTGCGTCGAGCACTTTGGCGCCCCCGGGATGACAGATGAACCGGTCGACGTCGCGCAAGGTCAAACCGCGATCGGCGAGAAAGGCGACCGCGACCTCGCGCAGCTCGTTCGTCACTAGGTCGGGAATGTCGCGCGAGAAGATGGCTTTGAAGCCTTCGGGCGTGACGTCCCAGCCCATCACGTCGAGACTTTCCGGCCACGTGTATTCGCCTTCACCGACTACTGCCGGGCCGTTCGATTCGGAACTCAGCAGCGTTGCAGCGGCGCCGTCGCCGAACAACGCGGTTGCAACGATGTTGCTCTTGGTGAAATCGTCGCGACGAAAGCAGAGCGCGCACAACTCGACGACCAGAAGTAAGACGAGCGAACCCGGGTGGCTGCGAGCCATCGTCGCGGCGCGCGCCAGACCGATCGTGCCCCCGCCGCAGCCCAATCCAAAGATCGGCAACCGCGAGATGGTCCGCCGCAGGCCCATGCGTTCCATCAGCAGCGCGTCTAAGCTGGGCGTCGCGATGCCGGTCGTCGACACGGCAACGATCGCGTCGATCTCTTCGGCAGCGCGGTTTGCCTGCTGCAGCGCCGACTGCGTCGCTTGCGTTAGCAAGTCGATCGCCGATTCGAGATAGATGCGATTGCGCTCGGGCCAATCGTGCAGCGACTCGTACCATTCGATCGGTACGCACGAATAGCGGCGTTCGATGCCGGTGTTGGCGAACAGGGGAATCAGCCGCGCGTATTCCTGAGATTTCGGACCCAACACGAGTTCGACGCGTCGCGTGACGTCGTTTTGGTCCAGCGAGTACGGCGGTACCGCCGTCGCGATCGCTTCAATGCGCGCCGGATTGTTTAGCATACGAGCGTACCTTTACGATTTCTCAGCAGGGTACCCGCGGCTCGCATTCGTATTGCCTTACCTCCCGTGTCGTTTAGATCGCTCGCAGCGGCCGCGTTGGCCGCCGTTTTGTTGGGTGCCGCCCACAAGCCGGCTCCATTGATCGTGTATACGGCCCCCGCCGGAGACCGGCCGGCGGGCGCGGATAACGTTCATCCGACTAACGCGATTCTTCCCAACGGCCGTATAGCGGCGCCTAGCGGAGCAAGCGTCTTTGTGGGCACGACCCCGCTGGGAATGGCCCTAACGCCCGACGGACGATACGTGGTGGTCACCAACGGCGACGACCGCACGGGCGGCCTCCCGATTCCCAATATCGAGCCTCCGCCGGCCATCGGCTATTCGCTGGCCGTCGTCGACGTTGCCACGATGGGCCTCGCCAGCGTCTATCGCGACGACGGGACGTTCTACATGGGTGTGGCGGCGGTCCGCGACCCGCGCGACCCCGGTCAGACGCTGGTCTTGGCCTCCGACGGGGGGGCGGGGGCCGTGCGCGTCTTCCGCCTCGATTCCGGCGGCGGGTTGACGCCCTCGGGGCAGCCGATCGCCCTTCCGGCCAACGCCCTGGGTCACGCCTTTCCGGCGGGCATCGCGATAGAGCCCAACGGGCGCTATGCCTACGTAGCAGACAACCTCGGGGCATCGGTCGATGTCATCGATCTGACCACGCGGACCGCCGTTCGCAGCTTGCCGGCCGGGAACGCCCCGTTCGACGTCGCTGCCGACGGCCGCCACGTGCTGACCAGCGCCGCGGGGCTGGCCGCATACCACGCGCTGGCGCAACCGCGCAACGCGCCCCAGTTCGCCGCGCCGTCGTTTGACGCCCAACGCTCGTCGGCGGTTTCGGTCGTCGATCTCGCCGGCACCGGCGACGTTGCCGGAGACCCTGCGGTCGTACGCATGGACGGGGCTCCGGACGGAACGCAGCTGGTGGGCGGTGCCGCTCCGGGATCGATCGTGATCGCTCCAGGAGGGCGCGAAGCGTATGTCTCGCTGTCGAACGTCGACCGCGTCGCAGTCGTTTCGCTGGAATCGCAGCCGCGCGTCGTGCGCGGTTTAGACCTACGGCTCTTCCCGGACGCGCCGTTCGGCGCTCAGCCTTCCGGCGAAGCGCTTAGTCGCGACGGCAAACGCCTCTACGTCGCCCTCGCAGGACTCAACGCCGTTGCCGTGCTCGACGCGCGGATGCCGACGCGGTATCGCTTTGGATTGATTCCGACGGCGTGGTACCCAACGGCGCTCGCGATGTCCGCCGACGGCCGCTACTTGTTCGTGTTGAGCACGAAAGGCGTCGACGGCTTCGGTGTTCTTCAGCGCATCGATCTCAAGCACACGTCGCTGGTGAAGACTACGCTCGACACGCTGCGTTTCAACCGGACTCCGCAGGTGGCGAAGTTCAATGCCGTCGTCCCTCCGCTGCGCTCGAACAAGCGAAGCACGGCGATCGATCACATCGTGTACGTGTCGGTGGGAACCCAGACGTACGACGCGGTCCTGGGCGATCTCAAGAACGCCGGCGGCCAACCGCACGGTAACGGCTCCGAGTCCTACACCACGTCGCCCGAGAACGTCACGCCGAACGTGCACGCACTGGCACGCGAATACGCGTTGGCCGACAACTTTTACGCTCCCGACGACAACGCCGACGCCGCAACGGCGTTTGCGCTGGGCGGCCAGCCAACGCTCGTAACGGAGCTGACGACGCCGGTAGAAGCGATTCGCGCCGGCGTGGGCGGCCACGGAGAGGATCCCGTGGATTACGGACGCGGCGGCTATCTATTCAACGCGATGGCGCGCGCCGGATTGTCGTTTCGCGACTACGGCGGCTTACTGCGTTTAGCGGGATACAGCGACGGCGCGTATCATCTCGACGTTCCGGGCCTTGCGGGATTGGCGAACAACGTCGATCTCGATTACAGCGGCTGGAATCCGCGCGTCGACGACGCACATCGCGCCGCAGAGTTCGAGCGCGACATGCAGCGCTACGTCGCGGCCGACGCCGAGCCGGCCTTCACCTACGTGTGGCTTCCCACCGGTCCGTCGCAAGGCGGCGTTGCCGGAGCCGATCGCGCGCTCGGCGCGATCGTCGACTACCTCTCGCATACGCCGCACTGGAGCTCGACGGCGGTTTTCGTGGTGCCCGACGCGGCCACCGAAGGTACCGACCACGTGAACCGGCTGCGCAGTTACGCACTGGTCGTTTCGCCGCTGGCGCGACGCGGCTACGTAGGACACGCGCATTTGAGCGTGCCGAGCGTCGTCAAGACCGAGGAGGAGATCCTTGGCCTGCCGCCGCTGAGCCTGAGCGATCTGCTGGCGACGGATATGGCCGATTTCTTCGTCGATGCGCCCGCGCCGGAGCCGTACCAGGCGCTGCACTAGTCACTCCGAAAAAGGCCGAATATGACGACCAAAGCCGCCCCTCACTTCGGACCGCGACTGATCGGCTCGCCCACCGGAACGTTGCGCGCCGCGGTACTGGTCAGACCGAACCGCTCCATCGAGCACGCAAAACCGCTGCCCGGCGAACCGGGAACGGTGCACGCCTGGGCGACCGACCAGCACGCGATCCTCTGCAAGACGCTGGCGTATTTCGGGGTCGAGACCGTCATACTCGATACTCACGGCGACGACCCGTACGAAACGTCGGTTTGCGACGCAGCGGTCGCATTCGAAGACGGGGCGATGCTGATGCGTCCCACGGCTATGGCGCGGCGCGGCGAAGCGGATCGCCTCAAGAGTCACTTTTCACACATCGACGTGCCCCTTGCGGGACACATTACCGCTCCCGGACTGCTCGACGGAACCGACGTCGTTCTCGTCGGACACACCGCGTTCGTCGGAACCGGAAAGCGCGGTAACGACATCGGCCGCGGCGGCTTCGCTCAAGTGGCCCAAGCGCACGGCTATCGCGTCGTCGAAGTCAAGATCGATCCCAACGTGCCGTCGTTGCGCGCGGTCGTCGGGGCGATCGCCAAAGACACCGTCGTCATAGCGGCCGATCGCGTCGATTCCAGCGCGTTCGAGGGCTTTCGCACGATCGTGCTCGAGCGCGGTGAGGAGTTGGCGGCCGGCGTACTGCCGATCGGCGACAAGCACGTTATTGCGGACATTCGCTACAAAACTGCACTGACGACGATGCGCCGCGCCGGCGTCACGGTCGAAGCGATCGATCTGTACGAATACGGAAAGATCGGATTGACGCCGTCGATGCTGGTGCTCGCCTTGAAACGCACGTAGAGGTTCGCTCGTGCGCGTTGCGGTCGTTTCGGACATCCACGGTAATCTCGTCGGGCTCGATGCTTGCTTGGCAGACTTGCAGGCACAGGGCGGTGCCGACGCGATCGTTGCGGCCGGCGACCTATGTCTCGACGGTCCTAAGCCCAAGAAGGTGCTGCAGCGTTTGGAAGAAGTCGGCGCGCAGTGCGTGCGCGGCAACACCGATCGGTATCTGTCCGAAGAACTCACCGAAGCGGTCGACGGCGTGGACGACGCCCAAATTGCGTGGACGCGCAACGATCTCGGCGAGCGCTGGATCTCGTTTTTGCGGGATCTGCCCTTCGCGCTGCGCATCGGCGACGACGATAATCAGTTGCTGATCGTGCACGCCAATCCAAAGTCCGACGACGAACATCTCTGGCCCGACGCCGACGACGAGGCTCTCGAACGCTTCATCGGCGAAGAGCCCGCGGCGGCGATCGCCTTCGGCCATTTGCACTTGCCCTACGTGCGTCTGTGGCGCGGCAAGCTGCTCGTGAACGTGGCGTCCGCCGGCCTGCCCAAGGACGGGGACCCGCGTGCCTGCTACGCGATCCTAACCGAGCGCGACGGCGGCTGGCAAGTCAAACACCGCCGCGTCGTCTTCGACGTGAAGAAAGTTGCAACCCAACTGGCCGATTGCGGGATTCCGGGGAGTGCGGAGCTCATCGCGACGCTCCGGCGCCACCGCTACAAACGGCTGAAATCATCGATACCATAAACACCAACGGCAAACGCGCGCCTGCAATCGAAATCGATCGCCTCGTCAAACGGTATGCGGACTTCACCGCCGTCGACGACGTGTCGCTGCGCGTGGAAGCCGGCGAGTTCTTTGGTTTTCTAGGTCCCAACGGCGCGGGCAAAACGACGACCATCAACGCGATCGTCGCGTTGGCGCAGCGGACCTCCGGACGCATCTCCATTTTCGGTTACGACAACGTCACGCAGTGGCGCGAAGCTAGACTGCTGATCGGACTTGCACCGCAAGAGTTCAACTTCGATCGGTACTTGTCGATCCGCGACGTCCTGATCTACGCGGCGGGCTACTTCGGTTTGCGCGGAAAGGACGTTGCCGATCGAGCCGACGCACTGCTCGAGCGCTTCGGACTCACGTCGAAAGCCAACGTGGAATACACGCGCCTTTCAGGCGGTCAGAAGCGGCGACTGACCCTAGCGCGGGCGCTCATCCACGAACCGGAACTGCTCATTTTGGACGAGCCGACCGCCGGCGTGGACATCGAGCTTCGGCTCGAACTCTGGGCATGGTTGAAGTCGCTCAACGCCGAGGGCCTCACGATCTTTCTCACCACGCACTATTTGGAAGAAGCCGAAGAACTCTGCAAGCGTATCGCCATCATTCAGCGCGGACGGATCGTCACGGAGAAGCCGACGCACGAGCTCTTGGCCGACGGAGCGTCGCTGCAAGACGTGTTTCTCGAACTCACGCGCGACGAGGAAGTGCGCGCGTGAACGCCGTCGGATTCTGGACGCTCGTGCGCCGCGAAATGGTGCGCAGCCTCAAGATCATCAACCAGGTCATTTGGCCGCCGATCATCACGACCTTGCTCTACGTGTTCGTCTTCGGCTTGGCGATCGGCAGTCGAATTCAAAGCGTGCAGGGCGTCAACTACGCGCAGTTTCTCATCCCGGGCCTGATCATGCTGCAAGTGATCGATTCGTCCTACGGCGAGTGCTCGAGCTCGCTCTTCCAGGGGCGCTTCATGAACTCGATTCAGGAACTCTTAGTAGCGCCGATGTCGGCGGTCGAGATCGTCGGCGGCTACATCGTCGGCAGTATCTCGCGCGCATTTCTCATTGCGGGACTGATTACGATCCTCGGAATTTCCCTCGTTCACGCGGTGCCTCACGATTGGGCGCTCTACATCGGCGTCATCGCGCTGGTTTCGGTCCTGTTCTCCGCGCTCGGGCTGATCTTCGGCCTCGTGGCGGAGAAGTTCGATCATATCGCCATCTTGACGACGTTCGTCATCACGCCGTTGACGTTCGTCGGCGGCGTCTTTACGTCGGCGTCGATGCTGCCGCCGGTGCTGCAAAAGTTGGAGCTGGTCAATCCGATATTCTATACGATCGATGCGTTTCGGCGCAGTTACACGGGCGACAGCTTCCTGGCCCCCGTGTACTCCGTGGGAGCCATCGTTTTGCTGGCCGTCATTGCCGTCGGCGTCGTGCTGCGGTTGATGGCGACCGGATACAAGCTACGCGTCTGAGGAGATCATGATCGCCGCACTGCTCATCGCTGCTACCGTTGCCGCAACGTCCGCTCACCTCGAGATTGCGCCCTGGAACGGCAAAGATTTGCCGACCGCAACGCAATCCGCGGCGAGGTATCGGCTGGTGGTCACCGGCAAACCGAACGCGCATCTGCGGCTCGAAGCGACCGGTGTGGCCGACGGATGGCTTGGCGCGTTCTGCACCTCCGAGGTGTGCGCACCGGGACGCGTCAGCGTCGACCTGCCCAAGTCGGGCCAAGCGGTCTACCAGTTCGAACTCATTCGCGAAGGTGACTCCGCGCCGGCCACCAGCGGCGCGCGCATCGTCGGCGACGACGGCTCGTCCGTCGACGTCCCCGTAGCTACACGCTAAAAGAACGGATTGTGCGCTTTTTCTAAAGCGATCGTCGACGGCGGTCCGTGCCCCGGCATGAGAACGGTATCGTCGGGCAAAGTGAAGATCTTGCTGCGCACGCCGTTGAGAATGTCGTCGTAGGTGCTTTCGTCGCCGAACGCACCTCCGACGCTCGCGGCAAATAGCGTATCGCCGCTAAAAAGCATCCCTTGGAAGAGATAGCACGACGAACCGTCGGTGTGTCCGGGCGTGTGCAGCATGCGCACCGACGCTGCATCGCCGAACGGCAGATCTTCACCGTCGCGGACGAGCGTCGCGTTCTTGGCTAAGCCGCCGATAGCGTCGACGTCGGCCTTATGCATGACGATTTGCGCCTGCGGGAACGCCGATGCGACGTCGGCGGTGGCGTCACAATGGTCGGCGTGCTTGTGCGTGATCAGAATGTATTGCAGGTGATAATCGCCCTTGCGTAAGACGCGCAGGAGATTGGCCGGAACGCCCGCCGGATCGACCAGCGCGCTGCGCCGTCCGCCGTCGAGAAAAAAGACGTAGCCGTTGCTCGGATGCGGATCGTGCGGATGGTGGCGGACGTCGTCGCGTTCGATCGGCGGCGGATACCAGCGTTGCGCCGCGGTGTCGGCGAACTTGCCGGGATCGAGCCGTAACGCGCGGGCGATCGCGCGAGCTTGATCGCCGTCTGCGGCACCGTCGTCCTTGAGCCACGCCGTGATGCTCGCGGCCGATATGCCGGTCGTTTTTGACAGCTGATCCAGTGTGACTCTATTACCGCGCATCGCCTTGCGCAGTATGTCCCCGAATGTATCCTCTAGGGGAAGTGGCGATCCGGCGCTCATGCGCGCAGGTTCGACGCCCTGCCGCAAGAATCTGCGAGCCCATGCGAATTTCGCGGCGCGCGTTACTAGGCTCCGCCGGTGCGCTCGTTGCGGGAGCGAGCGCGCTGTCGCTTCCCGGCGGCGGTCCGCGCACGTTTTTTGGCGGTACGCCCCCACCGCATGATTTCGCTCCGCTCGGCACGATGTTTTCGGTCGCTGAGCTGCGCGCCGAGCTGACGTGGCTCGTCGATACGATGCGTGAAGTCGGCGCCAAGCCGTTCGCGTTCGCCGATGAAACCGCGTTCGAGCGTGCCTATCGCGATCGGCTCGGCCGCTTCGACCGTCCGGCAAACGCGCGAGAGTTCTTCCTCATCGCGGCGCCGTTGTTTGCCGGGATGAACGACGGGCACGTTTCGATTCTCTTAGGGCACGAATATAACGAGTGGCGCGACCGGAAAGGGCGCGCGTTTGGGCTGCTGGCCCGCCTTCGCGAACACGGTTTGTTCGTTGAGACCGAGACCCAGAGCGGCTTCCCGCCGGGAACGAGAATCGACGCGATCGACGGAACGCCTTCGAATGCGCTTATTGAGGCCCTCGTTTCGCTGCAGGGCGCGCAAACTCTAGGAATTCGGCGCGCGCTCATCGGTCTGAATACCGACTACGTCATGCGCCAGTGGTTCTACGCGCGCGACGGGGAACGGAGCAGCTACGAGGTGAGCGCTACGAAACCAGACGGTAAGCGCGTCACTGCCGCCGTTGCGACGACGACCACCGATGAGGTGTCGCGCACGCTCGAGCGCGCTCCGAAGCAAACCGAAGCGAACTATACATTTTCCCGTATTGCCCGAGGGCGCGTCGGTTACGTCGACTACCGTCATTGCCTCGACAAGGAAGCGTTCCGGCAGTTCCTCACGCAGACGTTTAGCGGCATAAAGATGAATCCCGTTGCGGGAATCGTCATCGATATTCGGCGCAACGGCGGGGGCGACGCGGACGTCAACGACGTCTTGTGGCCGTTCGTTTCCAACAGGCCGTTTTCGCCCGGTGGCCGGTTTATGCTAAAAGTCAGCAGCCGTCTCAAACGCGAATACGGGTTTTGGCTCTATAATATGCACTATTTTCCGCCGGCGTGGTTCCTGCGCGACGGCTCGATCGCGCAGTTTGACGTCACGCGGTTGGCAGCGCATCGGCCCGAAAATAATCCGCTGCAATTCGCCGGTCCGGTGTATCTCTTGATCGGCAAAGGCACGTTTTCATCGGCCATCGGATGCGCCCAAGAAGCCAAGACGGGCGGACTAGCGACTATCGTCGGCGAGGAAACCTCGCCCGTGCGTCACACCGGCGAGGTGTACTCAGGATATTCGCCGAGAGTCGGCGTCGCGTTCGGATTCACCACCAAATACTACAATGACGACCCCTTTAAAGACGGCGAGGGCGTCGTTCCCGACGTGACGATCGTGCCGACCGAGGCCGACGACCGCGCGGGCCGCGATCCGGTACTCGACTACGCCGTCGACCGAATTCTCCGTCACTCGGCCACATAACAGCTGTGCAACCGGAAAGGGCGTCCAAGCGGTCGAAAACCCAAGCAATGGAAAGCGTCGTCATCATCGGATCCGGTCCGGCGGGACTCACGGCCGCAGTCTACGCCGCACGAGCGAATCTCAAGCCGCTCGTCTTGGCGGGCGGCCTTTACGGCGGCCAGCTGATGCTCACGACCGAAGTCGAGAACTACCCCGGTTTCCCCGAAGGCATCATGGGCCCCGACTTGATGATGCGTTTCCGCGAGCAGGCCGAACGTTTCGGCGCGCGGATCGAAAACGTCGACGTAACGTCGGTTGAGTTCAATGCCAAACCCTTGGCCGTGCGCACGCCCGATGCGCAGTATCAAGCAAAGACGGTGATCGTCGCCACCGGCGCGAGCGCCCGCTGGCTCGACATTCCCGGCGAAGAGCGGCTGCGCGGCCGCGGCGTCTCGACCTGCGCGACCTGCGATGGCGCATTTTTCCGCGACAGACAGATCGTCGTCGTCGGCGGCGGCGACTCCGCCATGGAAGAAGCGCTGTTTCTCACGCGTTTCGGCAAACATGTGACCGTCATCCACCGCCGGGACGGATTGCGCGCCAGCAAGATCATGGCCGACCGTGCGCGCTCCCACGAAAAGATCGGCTTTATTTGGAACACGGTCGTCGAAGAAGCCCTCGGCGACGGGCAGCTCAAAGCGCTGCGCCTGCACAACCTCGCCGACGGCAGCCGTTCGGAGTTTGAAGCTGATGCGCTCTTCATCGCGATCGGTCACACGCCCAACACGGATATTTTCAAAGGCCAGCTCGATCTCGACGAAGCGGGCTATATCGTTTCGGCCGACAGTGTGACCACGAACGTGGAGGGTGTCTTCGTTGCGGGCGACGTGAACGACATTCGGTACAAGCAGGCCGTGACCGCCGCCGGCGCCGGTTGCCGTGCCGCGATGGACGCCGAAAAGTATCTCGAGGCGTTAGAGTTTCGCGTCGCTATGGAACAGGTTCCGTAGCGCTGCGTCGATCTCCGTAAACCGAAACTCGAACGCGTACTCTTCGAGCAAGCGCGTCGGAAGTACGCGCTGACCTTCGAGCACCACGACGGCACCTTCACCCAGCAACGCGCGTAATGCGATCTTGGGAACCGGCGCGAACGTCGGACGTCCGATCGCCGCGCCGAGCGCGTGCGTGAGCGCGGCATTGGTTACGGGGTTCGGCGCAGTCGCGTCAACCGCGCCGTCGACGCGATCGATCGCGAGCGCGTAGACGCGCATCGCGTCGGCGATGTGAATCCAGGAGATCCATTGGCGCCCGTTGCCCACGATACCGCCGAGACCGGCTCGAAACGGCGGCAGCATCTTTGCAAGGGCGCCACCGCCGGTATCCAAGACGACGCCGCAGCGCACGATAGCGACGCGCATGCCGAGATCGCGTGCGCGCGACGCCTCCGCCTCCCACTGCGCGCACAGCCGCGCCAGGAAATCTTCACCGGGAGGACTGGACTCGTCGAACGTCCCCGTTTCGCTCGTTCCGTAATAGCCGACCGCCGAGGCCGATACGTACGCGGCGGGCCGCTTGTCGTGACGGCCGAGCTGCTCGAGAAACCGCCGCGGCAGCTCGGTTCGGCTGTATTCGAGCCGGTGCTTGACGGTTGACGACCAGCGTTGCGCGATCGTTTCGCCCGCGACGTTGACGACGGCATCGCATTGCGCGGCGGCCTCGGCCGCGGCTGCTGGATCGCGCAGCGATAGCGGTTCGACGACGTCGCCGCGCGCGCGCAGCACAGCCGCCAATCGGCTGCCGATAAAACCGGAAACCCCAAGTACGGCGACTCTCACCGGTGCGCCAGCGTGGCTCCTTCGCTGCCGACGATCTCCTCGAGCTCGTCCACAGTTTTCGGAATCGCCGCGGTCAAGTTTTCGCTGCCGTCGATCGTAACCAAAATATCGTCTTCGATGCGTACGCCTATACCCTTGAAACGATCGGGACAGTCGAGATCGCGCCGAACGTACACACCGGGCTCGACGGTCGTGACCATCCCCGGCCGCAGTCGCACGGCTTCGTCTTCGTCGTCGCGGTAAGCGCCGACGTCGTGAACGTCCAGGCCAAGCCAGTGACCCGTACCGTGCATGAAGTACCGGCGGTAGTGTTTCTCCTCGATGTTCTCATCGAGGGTGCCCGAAAGCAAGCCGAGCTCGATCAAGCCCTCGGTGATCGTGCGAATTGCGGCTTCATGGAATTGATCGCGGCGAACGCCCGGGCGCACTTGCGCGATCGCCGCTTCCTGTGCCGCCAGGACGAGTTCGTAGATCGAACGCTGCTCGGCCGTAAAGCGCCCGTCGACGGGCCACGTGCGCGTGACGTCGGTCGCATAGTAATCGAGCTCGCAGCCGGAATCGACCAACAGCAGCGCTCCCGATTCGAGGCGGTCGCGATTATTGACGTAGTGCAAGGTCGTGGCGTTGTCGGCGGTAGCGACGATCGATTCGTAGGCGACGAACTGCGCGCCGTTGCGTAGGTATTCGGCCTCGATGAGCGCCTCGATTTCGTACTCGTGGAGACCCGGCCGCGTCGCGCGCATGCCGGCCGCAAAACCTTGTCGCGTAATGCCCGCGGCCCGGCGCATGGTCGCGATCTCGCGATCGGTTTTGATCAGGCGCATCTCGTGCACCGCGATCCCCGGATCGGCAAACGTGCGCGGTACGCGCCCCTTCTGACGCGTGCGGCCGCGCGCGGCCTCGATTGCTGCGTGCACGAGTGCGTCGGTTGCGGCGTCTCTGCCGGTCGCATAGTGCAAGGTCGTCGCGCCGATCAGATACTCCGGCAACCGTTCCGCGAACTCGGCGATCGGATAGGCCGTGTCGACGCCCAACGTTTCGGCTGCGCGCTCGACTCCTAAGCGCGTGCCGTCCCAAATCTCACGATCCCGATCGCGCGTTCGCAGAAACAGGACGCTGCGATGTTCGGGATGTTCGGGCGAAAGCACCAGTACGGCCTCGGGTTCGTCGAAGCCGGTGAGATAATAGAAGTCGGAGTCTTGGCGAAATGGATACGACGTGTCGTTGTTTCGTAGGATCGTTTTTGCGGACGGAATGACGGCGGCGCCGCCGGCTATCGCCTCGGCCAGGCGCTCGCGCCGAGCAATGTAGGGTTCCATAAGTGCCCCCTATTGTAAGAGACGCAGCGGATTGGAGGCAAGCGCCGCCAGCGCGTACCAGGCTGTGGCGCCGACGTGAAGGCAAGCGTAGTACGAATCGCCGTCGCCGGTCCGCAAGCCGTTCTTCGAAGCCGCGTCGATGCCGTCGCCGTCGGCGTTGGGCGCATGCCGCTGCGCGTATGCCAGGTCTCCGAGGTAGGCAACGGCCTTTTGCCGATCGCCGGCCTTTGCGCGAGCCAGCAACGCCGCAGCCAAATGTGCGGTGCCTTCGAACCACACGCCGCTTCGGTCGGCATCGCTGAAACTGACGCCCCGAAAACCGCCCTCATTTACGGCGAGGCGCTTCGCTGCCCAGTCTAACGAGGCTTCGTATATCGTGCGTTCGGTGGCAAGAAAACTCCACGTCTGAACGTCTTCGGGAATCGGAACGCGATTGGGCGTTGCCCCGTCGTCGAGCGTCCCAATCCAATAAAAGCCGCTACGCGCGTTCCACATCGCGTCGACGAGCGCCAACGCGGACGCCGCACCCGTGCTCCAACTCGAATCGCTCGTCAGCGCAGCAAGCATCGTGAAGAACGCGTAGACGTCGATGTTATGCTCGGTCGACTTCCAGCGCACGTTCGTACCGCCGGTATATCCTCCGGGTCCGCGCGAATCCGCCGCATTCTGCGCGATCCAGTTCGCAATCGCGGTCGCCGCGGTCAGATGCGTTGCTTCGTGCGTCGCGCCGTACAGTTGAGCAAGTGCAATGCCGGTCCACGCCATGTTCCCTGTGTCCGTGCCGGCACCGGCAAACGTGACTTTCCCGCCCTGCGAAACGAAGGGACGCACCCAATACGCGTTGCGGACGCGTCCGTCGCCGGCCGGATCGTGCGATTGCGCGTACTCGAGGCTGTTCCCGAGAACTCGCGCTCGAGCAAGATCGTCGCTCGTGCCGCGTGCGAGATACGCCGCGATCAGGACCGCCTGGTCGTAGGTAAAGGCCGTCGCGCCTAGGCGAAGCGCCTTGGTTGGAACGAAGCTCTGCGCGAGCCGCAATGCGTCACCGGCGCCGTAGAGGTCCATCATGCGATCGAGAAACGCAAACGCGCGGGTCGACGAAGGCGAGTTCGCGTGCGCCCCGGCGTGTGAGGGGTTTACGAGCGACGGCGTGAGAAGCGCGCGCGGCGAGCAAGCCGCCAGTGCGAAGGTCGCAAAGATCGCGCGCCGGCGCGAAACCACGCTATTGAAGACTGCGGGCGATCGACTCTATTTCGCCGGCGGTTTGGTCGACTGCGCGCTGGACCGACGAGCGGTCTCCGCTTTCCATCGCTTCGGTCAGCGTAGGAAAAGCGACTTCGGCATACCCTTGGCTGCCGTAGAAGAGCAGGTCTAGACGGTGTACGGCGTCGATCGCCTTGTCCGACGACGCCCCGATCGAAACGCCGGCGAAACGGTCGATCGCCTGTGAGATCGGTGCGAAGCTGACGCCGGTTCCGTTGTTGTTTGCCAGCGACGCGAGCGCCTGACGCATCGACGGCACGTAGGCGTCGAAACGATACGGCAGCTGGTCGTCTGAAGTGAGTTTGTAGGCAAGCAATGCCAGCATCTGCGAGAGCGCTTGATGGTTGGCGAAATGCGGATCGGCCTGCGTCGTCGCATAGGTTAAATCGTCGAAGGCGGAGTGATACGCGCCGAACGGTCCGGCAAATGCCATTTCTATGGTCGGAATGCCGAGCAAGTGTAAGAACGGTTCGTGATCCGACCCGCCGCCCGGCGCGAACGTTTGAACTCCGCCGTTCTGTGCGCGCCATTTATCCCACACGGTTTGCGAAGGCGAGCGCGGATCGGAAACCATGCGCGCGATCGGCGGAGCGAGCGGCGCGAGCGCGGCGGCAGCCGTGGTGTAGAAGAAGTTGCCGGTCGCAGTTTCGTCGGCGTTGACGTAGGCGATGCATCCACGCCGCAACGCCCAGTAATGCGTTCGAACGAACGAGTTGGAGCCCACCTCGCCGATCTCTTCGCCGTCCCAGCCGCCAATCTCGATGGAATACTTGGGTCGCCAGCCTTCGTGGTAGACGTATCCGAGCGCGCGCGCCGCCTCGAGCAGCGTTGAGATGCCCGATCCGTTGTCGGTGACGCCGTACACCCACGCGTCGCGGTGTCCGCCCAAAATCACGCTGCGTGAAGCGTCTTCGCCGCGAAGAACGCCGATCGTATTCCACAACCAGATCCAGTTGTACGACTCATCGACGCGCATGTGCACGAGGTCGCGGCTCGTTCCGAGCGCGTACGATGCGCCGAGTCCGCCGCGCCATGCTTGCGGACCCTCCGGACCGGCTACGTCCTCGAGCAGACGCGCGGCGGTAAGCGCGCTCACGGGCAGTACCGGGATCTTCAGCGCGGGTGCGCCGAGGCTGCCGCGCTGCACCGATCCAAGCGGGCGATAAGGGCCCGAGGGATACGCAACGCCGTGATCGATGCCGTCGCGGTCTGCCGGGTCGGAGTACAGGAGGACGCCGGCCGCGCCATGGGCCATTGCGCGGCGCGCGATGTCGCCGCGAAACTCGCCGCCGTAACGCACGAGCACGAGGCGTCCATGGACGTCGACGCCCGCCGACGTCAGCGCTCGATAGTCTTCGTCGCGCCCGTGGTTGGCGTACGCGAGCGGCGCCGTAACGTCACCCGAACCGCTCCATGCGTTGAACGGCACGCCCGCGTCGCCGCGAGACGCGTCGGGATCCTGCGCCAAACCGGCCTCTTTGAGATCGAAATCCACGTGCGGCTTCACGAGCAGCTGCAGCACGGCTTTCTTGAGAATCGGGACTTGCGCGTAGACTCGCTCGATCGACGCGTCGAAACCGTACGACGCCAACGTGTCGCGCATCCAAACGGCCATCTTGTAATCGCCGCTGCTTCCGGGATAATGCGCTTCCTGGTTCAGGCGTGCCGAGTCGTCGAGTGCACCCTGCGACGTGGGAATAGTAACGAGAAACTGCTCGATCTGGCGGTCGTCCGGGGCGCCGTTATCGGCGCGTGCGCTTCCAGCGGACAGCACGAGGCAGGCGGCGAGCGCGGCGGCGATCCAGCGATACGGCATAATCCTTTTTTCGGCTGTCGCCGGTGAGGCCCTTAAAAGAGGGTTCCTTTTATCCGTCGATCGTGCGCAGCAGCGCCTCGGCTTCGCCGTTGAGACCCTGCGCGTAAACCTTCGGATGCGTGAGGTAGAAGAGCGACATGACCCGCAGAACGAACTCGTGCGGCCGTCGTTCCGGGAGCGTCGCGAAGCGGCGCCTGGCCAGGCCGGCCAAATAGCCGGCCCGCTCGCGCATTGTCGCCGGCGACGGGTAGGCGGCCGCGAAGTTGAGCTCGCCGTGCTCGCGATCCTCGGCTTGATCGATGAACGAGTCGAGCAGCACGTGAAGCGCGGCGACGGCCGGGAAATGCGCGCCGTACGCGGCCGCCGCCGAGTCGGCTCGTCCGGCAAACAGCTCGTAGAGCGGCGCATAGACTTGGAACTGCGATCCCGCCGCGCACGCGAACTCGTACCATTCCAAATCGGCAACGCGGCCGTCCTTGCGCGCCGCGAACCATTGGCGGCACGCGTGCTCGCGTTCGCCGGCCGGATAGTGTTTGTAGGTCTGCATCTCCGCGTATAACTGCGCGGCTTCGCGCAAGATCGGCAGCAGCGCTTCGTGTCCGGCGATGCGGCGTAAGGACCGCTGCACGCGCGTGACGAGCCGCTCCAGATAACCGTTATCCTGACCCGCCGGTCCGAGCGCGTAGTAGTCGCGCGGCGACGCGTTCGGATCGAGCGCGTCGGCGATGGCCTGATGGAGCACGGGATACGCTTCGACCGGAACGTCGGCGTGGCGGTCGCACAGATTGTCGAGATAGTCGTAGATCGATTCGAGCGGCGCGATCAACTCGACGTATGCGCGCGCTTTGGTCCGGGGAAGAAAGGTCGCGAGAATGCATCCGCCGGCAACGTGGTAGGCTTTGCCGTCGATGCTCGCGAGCGCTTCGTCGCGCAGGGCGTCGTCGCGAATCGAGCCGGCGAGCGAGCGGATTCCGTCGAGTTCCAATCGCGCGTGCGGCACGATCGTCCGTAAGAAGCGCACGATGTTCGCCGGGGTGAAGGGTCCGTCGTCCACGAGGAAGCGCAGGCGACCCGGACTGAGGAGCACGTGACGCACGGCCCATGCGATCTCATCGCGCACTCCAGACCTCGGGCTTAGATTCCGCCGACGAAGCGGCCGGGATTGAGCGTACCGTTAGGATCGAACCTAGCTTTGAGTTCGCGCATGCGTTCGATTGCCGCGGGCGGCTCGCCCCAAACGTTGAGCGATCCGCGAAATGGATGCTCTCCGGCCAGGACGATTGCTTGCGGCTGCGCGGCGTGCAGCGCCTCGTCGAAGGTTTCGATCTTCGCTCCAAGCGAGCGCGAATCTAAGTCGCTCACGCGTACCACGACGTCGCCGTTGAGCGCGTCGACAATCGTTTCGCAGCGAAGCTCGAACCGCGCCGCCAAATCGTGCACCCCCAGCGCGCGCTCGGCCGACGCGTCCGGCGTGCAGAGAATGCGATACGTGATCGATCGCTCGCCCAGCACCGCAACGTACGCGTCGACGACTCGCTCGAACGATTCGCGGGCGCCCGCGTTGATGACGCGCGTGTCGGGAACGCCCGCGCGCCCCAGCGCGGAACGCAGATCGCGCGTCGCGCGTTCGAGCAGTGCTTCGCTGCCCTCGAGAAGCGCGAAAATCCGGCCGTCGTCGCCGTCTTCGCCGTCGACCGAGTTGTGAAAGCCGTCGATCCAAAACGCGGCGGAGGGCCGAACCGGCAGCGATTCGAGAAATCTGCAGGCGTCCGCGCGCGTGCCTTCCGGCAGCGGTGCGAGGAACGCGCGCGCGCTCGCGGGCAGCGGCAGCGTCTTGAGATTGGCTTGCACTAAAACCGCAAGCGTACCGCAGGATCCGACGTAGAGACGGCTCATGTCGTAGCCCGCGACGTTCTTGACGACCATCCCGCCCGCGCGCACCGGTGTCCCGTCGGCGAGCACGGCCGTCGTGCCGATGAGATAATCGCGCGGCCGGCCGTAAAGGTGGCGGCGCGGTCCAAGCCATCCCACCGCCAAAGTTCCGCCGACCGTTGCGTCGCGCGGACGCGGAGCGTCGAACGGTACGAACTGACCGCGCTGCGCGAGCGCAACGTTGATGGATTGAAGGATCGTTCCGCTCTGAGTCGCGATGGTGAGATCGGCTGGTTCGTAGTCGACGATGCGATTCAATCCGATGGTCGACAGCGTAACGTCGGCGCGCGCCGGCGGCAGTCCCATCCCGGCGAGCGTGTTGCCGCCCACGATAAGGATTTTACGCCCGCCCGCGTCGCAGCTAGCGACGAGTTCGCCGAGTTCCTCGACGCTTTTCGGCGCGGCGCGCTCCGCGACGGTCATCCGGCGACTTCCGGACATCGCACTCCGCTCGGAAAAATCTTGTCGGGATTGAGCATTCGCTTGGGATCGAAAACGTCGCGAACGCGCGCCATCGCCGCCAGATCGGCCGTCGAGTAGACGCGCGTCATCGCGTCGCGTTTTTCATAGCCGACGCCGTGCTCGCCGCTGATGGTACCGCCGAGTTCTACGGCAGCCTGCAGGATCGTGTTTCCGGTTTCGATGACCGCCGCGACCTGCGCCCGATCGGTTTTGTCGTACATGAGCAGCGGATGCAGATTCCCGTCGCCCGCGTGGAAGACGTTTCCAACCGTAATCCGGTGCTTGGCGGCGGCCGCTTCGACCTCGCGCAACGCTTCGGGAAGCTTGCTGCGCGGAACGCACACGTCTTGCGTATAGTAGTTGGGTGAGATGCGGCCGGTGGCGGCGGCCGCGCCTTTTCGTCCCGCCCAGAGGGCATCCCGTTCGGCGCTCGTGCGCGCGCTTCGCCACGAAAGCGCGCCGTGCCGATCGACGATCGCGCGAATGGACGCTTCGCACGCGTCCATGTCGTTTTCGAAGCCGGCGTTTTCGATGAGCAATACGGCGCTCGCATCGGTCGGATAACCCGCGCCGAACGCCGCCTCGACCGCACGCACGATCACTTTGTCCATCATCTCCAGCGCGGTCGGAACGATGCCCGCGCCGACGATTGCCGAAACGGCCTCGGAAGCCGCTTCGATCGAAGGAAACGCCACCACCCAAACCCGGACCGCTTCGGGAAGCCGCATCAGACGAACCCAAGCCGACGTAACGATGCCCAGCGTCCCTTCGCTGCCCACCAGCGCGGCGGTCAGATCGTAGCCCGCGTCGTCCACGGCCGTCGTGAAAACCTCACCGCGGTCATCCACGACTTCCAATGCGAGCACGTGGTTGACCGTCGTTCCGTAGGAGAGGCAGTGCGGGCCGCCGGCGTTGGTGGCGATGTTTCCGCCGATCGTCGAGATGCGCTGCGAGGACGGATCGGGCGCGTAAAATAACTGTGTGGACGCCGCGGCTACAGAGAGATCGAGGTTGATGACGCCCGGCTGCACGCGCGCGCGCCGGTTGCGCGCATCGAGTTCGAGGATGCGATTCATACGCGCAAACGAGATGACGACTCCGCCTTCCATGGGGACGGCACCGCCGCAGAGTCCCGTACCGGCGCCGCGCGGCACCACCGCTGCGCCGACGGCCCGCGCGACGCGCACGACGGCGCTCACGTCGCGGGTGGACGCGGGTAAGACGACGGCGGCGGGAAGATTTCCGTCGGTGTATGCGTCGAAAGCGTAGGCGGCGAGGTCTTCAGGCGCCGTTAACACGGCATCTTGGCCGACCGCCTCGGCGAGGCGCTGGTGTAGCAACACGACGACCTTCGGCAGGAAGGCGAGGCTCCCCGCACCAAGGGCGTCGGCAGTGTTTTCATTTCTCGGCTTCGGTAAGAAGAAGAAAGCCGCGCCTAAGAGCATGGTGCGCCCGAAGGCGGGCACCGGCCAAAAACGCAACGCGTTTCGCATGCCGGTTGAGTTCGAGGTCTCGTACACGCTCGACGGCCGGCCCGGCAAACGGCGCGCGCGCGCGAACGACCTTTCATCCGGCGGCTTGCGGTTAGCGACGGACGAAGACTTAGTGCGCGGATCGCGGCTCGATCTCGAGTTTCACCTTCCCGACGAGTTTTTATCGGAGATGACCATCGAGAAGGAAGTCTTCGAACAAACGCCCTTCGGATTACGCCCGCAAACGGTGAAGGTGCAGCCGCCCGGATTCAAGCCGATGCGCATGCGTGCAACGGTCCTCATGCCGTTTTTCGATCGCGTCGAAAAGAAGTTCGCGTACGGTGCGAAGTTCGGCGCGTCGGAAAAAGAGATGCAAGAAGAGCTGGAGCGCTTCATCCACATATGGCAAATCCACTACTTGCGCACCCGCAGGCCGGACTAGTACAAAAGGTACTTTTCGCGGATCGTTTTGAAGCGATCGAGCGCGGCGCTCCAACCCTCCACGATCTCGCCGGCGCTCTTTCCTTCGAGTAATCCGCGGCGAAGCGAGTCCGTTCCCCAATCGTGGGCGAGTCCCGTCGCCTTGACGTGCAACGCCGATGGAAAGAGATCGCGTACCGCGGTGAGGATCTCGACCGCCGTAGGCACCGCGGCGAAGCGGCGTTCGTCGAAGACGTCGAGCTCGACACCGGAAAGTTCGCGATCTTTCCAAAACCCCGCAAACGGCGACCATGCGGCCGGACGAAACCAGACGCCCGGAAGGTCGCGCGCGTTGAGCGTGCGCGCGAGGTGCGACCCGTCGATATCCGCTCCGCCCGCATAAAAGAACGGCTTGCTGTAGCCGGTACCGTTATTGACGCCGGCGTTGTCGATCAGGCCGGTGCACAGCAGTACGAAGCAGGTTTGCCAGGTCGGAACGTTGGGCGACGTTTGCACCCACTGCAAACCGGTGTCCGGCCAGATCTGCGAGCGATCCCAGCCGCGCATTTTCACGACGTGGAGCTTCGAGCCGATCCCGAAGCGATCGTTGAAGAGCGTGGACAACTCGCCGACGGTCATGCCATGCCGCATGGCGATCGGGTAGAGACCGATGAACGACTCGTAAGCGGGTTCGAGTACGGGCCCTTCCACGAGCTTACCGCCCACGGGATTGGGACGGTCGAGCACCCAGAACTCTTTTCCGTGCGCTGCGGCGCTTTGCATCGCGTACGCCATCGTCGAGACGAAGGTATACGCGCGCGCGCCCACGTCTTGAATGTCGAAGAGCAATACGTCGATACCGTCGAGCATCGCCGCGCTGGGGTGGCGCGTCGCGCCGTACAGACTATAGACGGGTAAACCGGTTTGCGAATCGGTGTAGGTTCCTACCGATGCGCCGGCGGCACGGTCTCCGCGAAATCCGTGCTCGGGGGCGAAGACGGCTTTGACGTGCAGCTCGGTCCCGCGGTGCACCGCATCGACGACCGATTCGAGCCGCGACGTGACGCCGGTTTGGTTGGTGATGATGCCGACCGTTCGGTCCGCGAGCTGCGGCCACACGTCGTGCAGCAAAACGTCGTCGCCGAGCGTGACGTTCGCATGCGGGAGCGTCTCCGCGCGTGCCGGCAGCGCACGAGAAGCCGCGAGCGCGGCAGCTGCTCCCAAGAAGTGACTGCGCCGCATCACGGATCGTCGGCGAAATACTTCGTTAAGCGCTCGAGGTATTGGGTGCCGGGAACCTCCGAGAGATCGGGAAAGGGTTCCCGCCGCTTGGGCCGCGGCTTTAGGCGCACCGGGATGAACGTCAACTCGTCCACGCGTGCCGTACGCCGCGAAGCCATGATCGCGGCGATTCGCTGCGCCTCCGACCAGAAAAGGTAGTGGTTGCCGCGCAGCAGCTGCGCCTTACGCATGCCGAAAGTCCACGACTGGAGGTTCAAGTCCACCAGCGGTGTGGGGGACAGATCGTAGAGCTCGTTGACGAGGAACAGCTGGGCCGTGTCGTTGCCTTTGGTGCTGTAGAGAATGCGCTGCGTTTCGTCGGGCTTCGGACGGGGAGTGCCGCCGTGCCACTCGATCGTCGCGAGATGCATGTCGGGAAACGGCGAGACCAGCAGCTTTTGTTTCACGCTACGAACGCGACTTCCGCGCTCTTAGTAAGAACCCCCGCTTCCCGCGCGCGCGCCAGCAACGCCGCGACCGCGCGCATTCCGTCGTCGCCCAGGTCGTCGGTAAAGTCGTTGACGTAGAGATCGATATGCTGTCGCATGACGTCGTCGCTCATCTCGACTGCGTGTTCTCGGACGTACGGCATCACGCGTTCGGGATGGGCTCGCGCGAAGGCCAGACTGCCCCGGATGGCTTCTCCCAAGCGGTGGGCCTCGCCGTCGTCGATGTCTTTGCGGACCAGAATCGCCCCCAGCGGTATCGGCATGCGCGTGAAGTTCTCCCACCACTCGCCGAGATCGGCGATCGCGATCAAGCCTGCGTCCCGATAGGTAAAGCGCGATTCGTGGATGATGAGCCCTGCGTCGATTTTGCCTTCCGCAACGGCCGGTACGATGCGATCGAAGCGCACGCGCTCGACGTGTTTCGGACGCCCCCCCAACGCCATCTGAAGCAGAAGAAACGCCGTGGTGCGCTCGCCGGGAATAGCGATGCGTTTATCGCGCACGTCCGCAAAGAGCTCCGGCGCATTCTCCGGGCGCGCGACGAGCAGCGGGCCGCAGCCGCGTCCCACGGCACCGCCGGCGCGCAAAACGCGATAGCGCTCGGCGAGATACGGCACCGCGCCGTAGCTGACTTTGACGAGCTCGAAGTCGCCGCGTTCGGCGGCCGCGTTGAGTTCGTCGATATCGGCGAGATGCGCCTCGACCGGCGGCGCACCGTCGAGCATGCCGTTGGTCAGCGCTGCGAAGATGTACGTGTCGTTGGGACACGGCGAATAGGCGAGGGTCCGAACCGTCACGGCACGACTTGCGCTTCGGCCGCATCGACTGCGTCGAAAAACGCCCCCAAAACGTGTTGTAATCCGCGCTGACCCGCTTCGAAGCTCCAGCCGCTTCGTTCGCGGCTTCCGACGCGATTTGAAATTCCACGCAGCTCGATCGCGGGAATGCCCGCGAGCTGCGCGGCCCGCAGCACGGCGAAACCTTCCATCGATTCGACGCCGGCTCCCAAACGCGCGATCCGTTCGGCCGTTTCTTCGCTCGACGTTACGCGCGCGACCGTGATGCCGCGCACGACGCGGCACCCGCGGTTAGCAACTGCGGCGACCAAGCGAATATCGGAATGAACCTTGTCGACGACGCGATGGCCTTCGGGCAACTCGATCGGCCGGCCGTCTTCGAGGCCGAGCTCCAGCACCTCGTCGCTCACGGCGACTCCTTCGCCGATCTCGGCCGCACCGCCGATCGCTCCGGCCAGGCCGGCGTTGACGAGCAGGCGATACCGCTGCTGTGCCAGGGCGCGCGTCACGGAACAAGCGGCTTCAACCGGACCGACGCCGGTGAGGAGCAGCTCGACGTCGTGCCGCGGTTTCCAAAACGAAAGCTCCTTTTCGACCGCGCAGGCTAGCAGGATCACGCGCTACGGTACCCCGATGAACTTGTGAGTTTGCAGCGAGAGGCGGAAACGCCGTGGATGCGCTTTGGCGTGCTCGAGCGCGATGCGCACGTTTTTGGGCTTATTCCCTTCGGGCTGCAGCAAGAACGGTTCTTTACCCACGAAAGGCTCGAGCTGTTCCTCGGGAACCCGTTCGTCGACGATGAGCTTGACCTCGTTCGCCCGCTCTGCCATGCGCCGATCGACGCGTTCTTTGGGCGAGACGCACAACCAGACGTCGTCGGGAAGCTGCGCGTAGATGGTACCGTTGGATTCAACGTGCACTCGCCGGCCGTCGATGCGCAGCGCGTCGATGAGCGCCGGCGTCTCGGCTTGGGCGAGCGGCTCGCCGCCGGTCAGAATCACCATCGGACAATCGCCGCCGGCGATACGAACGTCGCGAACGACTTCATGTACCGTCGCCAGACGCTTGAGCGAATAATCCGTGTCGCAGAAATCGCAGGCCAAGTTGCAGCCGGCCAGACGCACGAACACCGCCGGCGTTCCGGTCCACGTGCCTTCGCCCTGAATGCTGTAGAAGATCTCAGCTAACGCAAGCATCACGAAAATCGCTTCGGCGCAAAACCGCGCACGAATTCGACGTTTCCCACAGCACCAGTTCGTCCAGTCCCGACAGCGAGTTCTCGAGCCGTTTCCAAATCCACATGACGATGTGTTCGGCGGTAGGATTTTCGATAAAATCGTTGAGCGTCTGGTGGTCGAGTACGTCGATTACGGTTTCGCGTACCAGGCGCCGAATTTCATCGAAGTCCTCGATCATTCCGCGCGCGGGACCGTCGGTTTGAATCGGGCCGCGAACGCTTACTTCGAGACGATAGGAGTGACCGTGCATGCGCGAGCACTTGCCGGGGTGATACGGCAGCACGTGTGCCGCCTCGAATCGGAAATGCTTACGAATTTGCATGGGTCAACACCGCCATCGCGAGGATTAGTGAGAGATGACGGCGCCCGAGATGCAGTTGGATCGCTTTCCTTCCAGCACGTAAGCCATGTGATGGTCGTTGAGGTGATTGTGCACCGCTTTGAACCAGTTCTTGCTGTGCTCGGTATCCGTAAAGCGGTCGGTGTCGATCAACGCCAAGCCGTAGCCAAAGCCCGACCCGGGGTCGATATCGGCGTGAAGCGCCAAATGCTGGCCGTTCCAACCGTGCTTGCGCAACGTGCGCTGCAAGTGCTCCATGCCGATCAGCTTGATGCCGGCTTCTTTGAGAAACTGGCTGCACCAGCTCGTCCAAACGCCGTACGCGTCGAGCGTGCGAGCGACTCGTTCGTAAGCCCGTTCGTCCACGTTAGAGCGTGCCTTCCGGCCCCATCTTTTCGAGCCGTTTCTTGAGGTCGGCGAGGAAGCCGCTGGCAACGTACCCGTCGACGACGCGGTGATCGAGCGACAAGCACGAGTTCATCATGCTGCGGATCGCGATCGAGTCGTCTTCGCGAACGACCGGTTTTTTGACGACCGTTTCCATCGTAACGATGCCGGCTTGACCGCCGTTGATGATCGGCGCCGACGCCCACGATCCGTTCGCGCCGTTGTTGTTCACGGTAAACGTACCGCCTGCGAGATCGTCCACGCCAAGTTTGTTGCGGCGCGCTTTGTCGATCAACTCGCCGGCGGCAATCGCCAGGCCTTTGATCGAAAGCTGATCGGCGTTCTTGATGACCGGAACGACCAGATTCGTCGCCAGACCGATGGCGATGCCGACGTTGACGTCCTTGTTGACGTAGATGCCGTCGGCGGTGAACTTGCCGTTCATCAGCGGGAAGGCCGCCAACGACTCGACGACAGCGCGAATGAAGAACGGCAGGAGGGTTAGCTTGTAACCCGTTTCGCGCTCGAAGCGGTCCTTTTCGCGCGAGCGCCACTTCCACACGTTGGTGACGTCGATTTCGACCATCGACCACGCATGCGGTGCGGTGTGCTTGCTCTCGACCATGCGCTCGGCGATGATGCGGCGCGCCTGCGTGAGCGGTATCGTCGTTCCCGGAATCGGCTCGCCGTAGGTCGAGGTACCCGCCGGCGGCGGCGCTTTCGGTGCCGACGGCGTCGACGGTGGCGCGGACGTTATCGCCTGACCGACTGCAGCCGACGGACCCATGCTCGCAGCCGCCAGCACGTCGTCGGCGGTCACGCGGCCGTTGGTTCCGGTTCCCTTGATCGTGCGAACGTCGAGATGATGTTCGCGAGCCAAACGGCGAACCGCCGGCGATGCGCCGCGCAGCGCGCTCTCAACATCGGCGCTGACGGCGCTCGTCTTGCCCGCGCCATTGGAGGACGGTGGTGCTGCCGGTGCCGGGGCCGATGCGTGCGCGGGCGCGGCCGGTGCCGCAGCCGATTGCGCGGCTGCGCCGACTTCGTCGATCACCGCGATCGGCGTTCCCGTTGCAACGGTTTCGCCTTCCTTCACGAGGACTTCGCGGATCGTCCCCGTGACGGGCGACGGAACTTCCGCGTTGACCTTGTCGGTGGAAACTTCGACGAACGCTTCGTACTTGTCGACGCTGTCGCCGACTTTCTTGAGCCACTGAGCGACGGTTCCTTCGGTCACCGTCTCACCCAACTGCGGCATCGTAATGGTTGTTGCCATTAGAACTTCACCATCTCTCGCATCGCGTCGGCCATCTCGGCCGGCGACGACATGTACTCTTCCTCCAGCGGAAGCGCGTATCCCATGGCGGGAACGTCGGGCGCGCACAAACGGCGAATCGGCGCGTCGAGATGAAACAGAGCGTTCTCGGCGACCATCGCGCTGATCTCCGCACCGATACCGCCGAACTTGTTGTCTTCGTGAATGACGAGCAGCTTGCGCGTCTTCTCCACCGAGCGCAAGATCGCACCTTTATCCATGGGGCGGATCGAGCGCAGGTCGATCACTTCGACCGACAGGCCCTCCTCTAACTGGAGCTTCTGTGCGGCTTCGAGTGCCCAGTGCACGTAGAGGCCGTACGAGACGACGGTGAGCTGGGTGCCTTCTTTGAGCACGTTGGCTTTGCCGAACGGAATCGTGTAGTGACCGTCGGGCACCTCGCCTTTGATGAGGCGATAGGTTTTCTTGTGCTCGAGGAAGAGCACGGGATCGTTGTCGTCGATTGCGGTATTGAGCAAACCTTTGACGTCGGCGGGAAACGCCGGCGCCACGATTTTGAGCCCCGGCACGTGGTAGAAGAGCGCTTCGATCGAGACCGAGTGCGAAAGCGCGCCGCGAACCCCGCCGCCGTACGGCGTGCGAATGACGAGCGGACACGTATACTCGCCGTTGGAACGGTAGCGCGTCTTGGCCGCTTCGCCGACGATCTGGTTGAACGCAGGATAGATGAAGTCGGCGAACTGGATCTCGGCGATCGGCCGCAATCCCTCCATCGCCATGCCGACGGCGATGCCGACGATCGAGGCTTCGGCGATCGGCGTGTCGATGATGCGCTGCGGACCGAACTCGTTGATGAAGTCCTTCGTAATCAGAAAAACGTTGCCGCGCGCGCCGACGTCTTCACCCAGAATCACCGTCCGGTCGTCATTTTTCAACGCTTCGTAGAGCGTCGCGCGGACCGCCTCGACGTTGTTCATTACCGTCGAGGTCGCGCTGCTGCTGCTCACTGCCACGGTTCCCAGGCTCCTTCGTAAATGTGGGTGTAAAGATCGGACGCCTGCGGATACGGCTGCGCCTCCGCGGCGTCGGTCGCTTCATTCGTTTCGCGCAGAACGTCTTTGCGCATCGTCTCGACGTCCTTTTCGTTCATGACGCCGTACTCGACGAGCAGCGCTTCGAAGCGCGGCACCGGATCGTTCTTGCGGCGCTCCTGCACGACTTCTTTGGTTCGGTACGTCATGTCGTTATCGTCGGTCGAGTGCGCGAGGTAACGGTAACAGGTGCCTTCGACGAGCGAGGGGCCCTCGCCGGCGCGCGCGCGATCCATGGCTTCCTTGACCGCGCCGTACGTTTCGATCGGATCGAAACCGTTGAAACGCGCACCCGGCATACCGTATCCCTTGGCGCGCTTCCAAATCTCCGGCTGCGCCATCTGCTTTTCGAGCGGCGTCGAGATCGCCCACTCGTTGTTTTCGACGAGCATCACCAGCGGCAGCTTGTGAATCGCGGCGAAGTTCATCGATTCGTGCCACTCGCCTTCGCTGGTAGTTCCGTCGCCGCACGTGACCAGCACCGCCCGGCCTTTTTCGCCGCGATACTTCATCGCGTACGCGGCGCCGACCGCGTGCGGAATGTGCGCCGCCAAGATCGACGAGAACGACATTAATCCCGCGGCCTTGGACGAGTAGTGATTGGGGAACTGGCGGCCCCCGTTATGATCGGCCGCGCGGGCGAAGATCGACAGTAAAATTTCATAGGGCGAGAGGCCGATGCCCAAGCACAGCCCGAGATCGCGATAGTAGGGCGCCAAAATGTCTTTGCCGCGGTTGAACGCCATCGCGGCACCGGCCTGAAGCGCTTCGTGACCCTCGCTGCCCAGCGCGAACGGGACTTTGCCTTGCCGGTTGAGCTGAAAGCCGCGATTGTCGAGCTGGCGCTGCAGCAGCATGTTGCGCAGCAGCGCGCGCAGCTGCTCGTCGCTCAGCCCGTGACGTTCGAGCCGTCCCGTTTTTACGTCAGTCTTAGCCATGTGTGTCTTTCCACGGTTCCCAACCGTCGGCGTAAACGTCTGCGTAGAGATCGTCGGGGTTCGGATACGGCATCGTTTCGGCGCGATCCGTAGCTTCGTTGGTTTCCTCGAGGACCGAACGCTTCAGCGCCTCAACTTCCGCGTCGGTCATAATGCCGTGCTCGAGCAGCGTTCGCTCGAAGCACGGAACCGGATCGCCCTTGCGGCGCTCGGCCACTTCTTCGCGCGAGCGGTACGCGCGATCGTCGTCGTCGGTCGTATGCGCGAGAAACCGATAGCACTTTCCCTCGACGAGCGTCGGACCACCGCCGGATCGGGCGCGGTCTAGCGCGTTTTTGACGGCCGCATAGCACGCAATCGGATCCATCCCGTCGACCACGACGCCGGGCATCCCGTAGCCCTCGGCGCGTTTATAGATGTCCGGCTGTGCCATCTGCTTGGAAAGGGGCGTCGAGATCGCCCACTCGTTGTTTTCGATCAGAAAAACGACCGGCAGCCGATGGACCGCGGCGAAGTTCATCGCTTCGTGCCACTCGCCTTCGCTGGTCGCTCCGTCGCCGCACGTGGTCAGCACGGCACGTTTCTCGCCGCGGTACTTGATCGCGTAGGCGGCGCCGACCGCGTGCGGGAGCTGCGCGGCGATCACGGAGCTGATCGAGTATAAGCCCAGTTTGCGGCTAGCGTAGTGGTGCGGAAACTGGCGCCCCGCCGAGTGATCCGCCGCGCGCCCGAACAGCGAAAGCAGCACTTCGTAGGGCGTCAGGCCGATCCCGACGTTGAGTCCCAGATCGCGGTAGTAGGGAACGAGCACGTCGGTCCCGCGCTCGAAAGCGAGCGCCGCGCCGGCCTGAACGGCCTCGTGGCCTTCCCCGGCGGATGCAAAGGGAATCTTCCCTTGGCGGTTGAGCTGGAAGCCCCGGCTCTCGAGCGTCCGGTGCATGAGCATGACGCGAAACAGCGCGACGAGTTGCTCGTCGGTCAGGCCATGCCGCTCGAAGGACGTGTCGACTTTCGGTGCCACGGACTGCGGTACTCGCCCGGACCCGGCGATAAATCCTCTACCTTTGACCCACGGCGTCAGCGAGTGCGACCAACGGCTCAAGGGGGTAAGCGGGCGGCCGCCCAAAAAACGCGCGGATGCTTCGTACGTTAGCGGCCTTTGCAGGCCTTTCGTTCTTCCTTTGTCTCGGACTGGCGGCCCCGGCGCCGGCGAACGCGGGCGACGGCTGGGATAATCCGTTCTGCTCGGGGTTGGTCGCGGTCGTGCCCTGGGACGCGCGCGGCGGCACGCCGTCGACGAGCCTCTCGAGCGATCGGTACGTTCTCGAGGTGTTCGCAAACGGGAAAACCGATGTCGCCGGCGTGGTAACGCTCATCACGTCCGACTCGGCGTACTCTGTCCCCATCGCACGCACCGATCTCTTACGTTCAGCCGGGAGCGACAATTTCTACGCCGAGCCCATTTTCGTTGCGTTCGACAAACCCGTCGACGTGCATTACGCGTACGTGGATCAAATCGGCGTCGACGGTGCGGCTCCGGCAGTGTGTCCGACGGTCGTGCAGCCGGTGCGCGCGTCCACCCGGGATGCGAGCAACGAGTCCCACGTGAGCATTGGAGCCGACGTCAAGCCCGTGAACGCGACGTTTCTTCAGGCGCTGCCAGCCCTTACGTGTGGGCGCGCCTACATTCCGGCGGAGCTCCCGCGCGGGGCCGGCGCCGTCGTCGGCGCGTACGGAAACGTGCGTAAGTCGACGGTCATTCGAATCTTCATCGATTCAAACGGCGTTCCGGCATCCGCGAGCATCGAGCGGCCTTCGGGCATCGAAGGCCTCGACGAGAACGTGCTTGGAGTCGTGGAACACACGCGTTATTCGCCCGCAAGGTTTCTTTGCACGCCGGTCGTCAGCGAGATGTCGATCGAAATGGAGTATAATCCTTAGCAAATGTATCGCGCCGCGATCGCCACGCTGGCAGCACTCATCTGTTGCGCGTCGACGCCGCCGGGTGATGGTTATTCACCGACGTCACTCTTCGATCTCGGATCGCGCGCCGCGGTTGGGATTCCGGCGGTCTTTACCAAGGCGGGTATCGTCGTTCGCGTCGGGATTGCGGGGCGCAATCTCGACTTCATTCTGGATTCCGGTTCTGCGTACAGCCTTCTCGATTCGCAGGTGGCGCGCGGCCTGGGCATGCCTTCGTTAGGACGGGCTACCGCGAGCTTCGGCGGAGACTACACGGTGGAAAATAGCCGTGCGCCCGATATAACCGTCGGCGATCTTCGCGCGACCAACGTCGCGATTTCCACTGCGGCCCTTCATCGGCAACCTGCAGGAAGGCGAGTCGACGGACTGCTTGGGGCGGATTTTCTCTGGAGCGGCGCCCTTGAAGTCGACTTCGAAACGCACCGCCTCATCCTTCACGGTGCCGTTCCAAGCGGGCTGCACGTCGCCGGCTGGTCCTCGATACCGCTGCGGTTCGAGTGGGGAGTCCCTTTAATCGAGGCCGCGTTTAACGGGCGAGACGGACAGTTCCTCGTCGACTTGGGCTCGACGAAACGATGCTCTATCCGCAGTACTTCTCCCAGATTCATGTCGTCGCGCCGCCTGGCAGCTACAACGGAGATACGCTGTTCACGCTTGCCGGCAAGCCCGTTCCGATCAAACACTTCATCGTGAAGCGGTTGGCTTTGGGGGACTGGATCTTCGGTGACGCTGAGGTCGTCGTGCCGTTCGGGCCGTTCGCTCAAGGCCGCAACTACGATGGCTTGATCGGGAGGAACGCGCTCTCACATTTCAATTTGATGTTCGATTATCAAAACCGTCTGCTGTGGTTCAAGCCGATCGATGCGGGGTCCAAATGAAGACGCTGCTCGTCGCGTTCCTGCTGTTCGGCGTCAAACGCCCGTTGGGAATACCGGGCACGGGTTGGGCACCGGGAACGGAACGGGCGTCGCCGAGGGGATGACGGCCGCAGCGGTCGGCACCGCGTTTATGCGAATGTCGAGCGCGTTTCCGGTAACGTAAGCAAACGCCGATGCTTGGCCACCCGGCTCGTCGTACGACAGCGCGTACGACTGATTGTGGTCGTAATAGTAGTGCAGGATGTATGCGTACTCGTTGGACAGCGGATCGTTATAGTAGTTGCTGAAAGCCGCAGGGCTGGCGAAGTTTGCCGCCCACCCTCCGGCCGGATGCGACGAAGTGGAGAGCGCCGCGCCGCGATTGAGCTCGAGTGCCAAGCCCTTCCACACCGCAAACGCGTCGGCGCTGGCGAAAACGTTGGGGTGTTTACTGGGATGCTTGCTCGATCCGGTGCTTATCCAGTTGGTGTTCGGCGGAAGGCCAAACAGGAAACCGGCGTCGCAGCCTTTCCCGTCTTTGGACTGCGGCGGCGTGCCGTACTTAAAGAGCGCGACGGGCATCGGGGACGTGCTAGGCGAGGTGTAGGTGATTCCGGCACACGACGTTGCCGTCTTCACGTTGGTGAATCCGAAGTTGGCCGAGCCGTCGGAGCTGACGCAGTAGTTGCTTCCGCTCACTTTGGTTACACCCGATCCAGCGGTCGCGTAGAGGCGCGAGGTCGTCGCATACGACGCCAGCACGCAACTAAGATAGCCGTTGGCAAGGGGCGTCGGAACGCCCGAGCACAGGGACGGGTACGCGCCCAGATAGGCTGGATTGTAGAACCAATCGGATCCGAAGTTCCAGACGCCTTGCGTCTTTGCCGGATTGATGATGCGCAGATCGATGATCTTGCCGTTGAACTTGCCGGTCGCAACGAGATGCTGATATTGCGGCGTGGACGACATGGCCGTGTAGATGTTGGCATAGTTGCACGACGTGACGCCGATGACTCCGGCGCCGCTCGTCGCGCAAGGTGCCGGAATTGAGCGCGCGCGGAAGCCGGCCGGCCGCGCGCTGTCGTTCCCGGCGTCGGCAAGAACCGACTTGCCGGGCTTAGCCTGCGACAGCTCCATCGGCAATCCGAGGTCCGTCACCGCGGTGAGATCCACGATCGCGCCCGACGTCGTACCAAACTCGACGACGTCCCACGGCACGTTCCAGTCCGCGTTACCGTAGGCTAGAGCGGGGCCACCCGCCGGCATTCCAGCAAGCGGATTCGGGACGACGGTCGTGCTGCTCGAGACCGCGTACGAAATGTAGATCCGCCCCGCCGCGACGTTCGGCGGCAGCGCAAACTGCAATCCGTTCCGCCTGCCGGCGCTCTTCGGGAAACACGCCAGCGGAATCGGGTTGGCGGCGGTCGCTCCGAAAGCGCCCGCGTTCGTCATCCACGTCGTGCCGTTACGGACGTACATGATGACCGACGCGCCGAGGCCGGAGGCGTCCGTCACGTTGATCGGAACGGTGTTGGTCGCCGGCACGGAATAGTTGGCGCAGTACCCCGGTGTCGGTCCGGTGGTCGGCTTCGTGGTCGGCTTGGTCGTCGGTGACGGCGATGGGCTCGGCGTCGGCGCGGCCGCGCACGTGAAGGCGTAATACGTGCCGCCGTGAGGGATCGTCGCGTAATGACGTTTCGAAATCGAGAAGGTCAGGAGTTTCCCGGAGAGCGTTCCGGTGACCGGTAACGTTTTCCACGTGTTCGTGCCGCCGCTTCTCTGCAGCACGTCGATGGTGCACGGCTTTCCAAGAGCCGTGCCGCTGTTGTTGGTGAGATCGAAGACCACTTGCGTGTGTTTGCCGAATTTGATCGGCACGCCGCCGTTGGCCGTCTTGAAGTAGAGAAACGCATCTTTGTCGGTGGGAAACGGCCCGAGGCGATGCCGGCCCTTCTTGGCGGCGATATTGGTCCGGTTTGCAACCGCCACGATGATTTTGTGGGCCGGAGCGGCGTTGTTCTTGGGGTACTTCACCGCCACCGTGAAGCCGGCGTACGCCGGCATCGCGATGGATTTTCCGCCGCCGAGTTTGCCGACGAACTTGCAGACGCCGCGGAACACCCAGCCCGGCTGGGCCTTGTCGGTCGCGCAGGTTTGCAGATCGGGCGAGGCGATGGCAGTGTCGCCGGCCGCCAGCGTCGACGTCTGAGGAATAAACGGCAGGGGTGCTCCGCTTCGAGCGCCGCACGCGCACAGAACCGCGGAAAAAGCGAATAGAACGATCCAATAACGCGCCGTCGTCGACATGGGCACCTCCGGCCTGCTCGGGAAGCAGGCTACAGCACGCTTTTCAGCTACCCTAGTCATTGTCCCTCGATGCCGGGCGAGGGAAGCCTGGTAACGTTTTCGTAACAGGGCCTTTGTGGCTATGGCAATTCCGGTCGAGGTACCCCGCGACGAGCTCGTACGGTATCGGCGGCACATTCACGCGCACCCCGAGCTCTCGATGGAAGAGTTCGAAACGGCCGCGTTCATCGAAGGCGAGCTGGCAAGCGGTGGTTTCGACGAAATTCGGACCGGCATCGGAAAAACCGGCATTCTCGCGACGCTCAAAGGCGGGCGTCCAGGTCCGGTAACGCTGCTGCGCGCCGATATGGACGCGTTGCCCGTCACCGAGGAAGGCGAGGCCGCATATCGATCGCAGCGTCCCGGCGTGATGCACGCCTGCGGACACGACGCTCATGTGGCGATCCTGCTTTCGGCAGCGCGCGCCTTAGCCAAACGCCGCGATGAGATCAAGGGAACGCTGGTCTTTTGCTTTCAACCCGGCGAAGAGGGCTTCGCCGGAAACAAGCTGATGATCGAAGACGGGGCGCTCGAGAATCCGCACGTCGATCGCACATTCGCGCTTCACGTGTACACCGGATTGGAAGCCGGCAAGATCGGCATTCGCGACGGCGCGTTCTTCGCGTCGTCGGATCGCTTCGAGATCACCTTGCTTGGGAAAGGCGGGCACGGCGCGATGCCGCACTCGTCTGTCGATCCCATCGTGGCGGCAGCGCAACTCGTGCTGATGCTGCAGACGATCGCGAGCCGCGAAATCGCACCCAAGGATCCAGTGGTCGTTACCGTTGGTTCCGTTCACTCCGGCACAACGTTCAACGTTATTCCGGACAGGGCGCTGCTGCAGGGTACGGTGCGGGCGCTCGATCCCGCAGTGCGCGACTCGCTGCCGAAACGAATCGAGCGAATAACCGAAGGTTTGTGCGATGCTTTGCGTCTCGATTACGAGTACGAGTATCAGTGGGGCTACCCGCCGACGGTCAACGATAAGACGGTCAACGACGTCGTCCGGGCCGTGGGATGCGACGTTGCCGGCGAGGCGAACGTCATCGATCCGCACGACATCGTGATGTGGGCCGAAGACATGGCGTTCATGCAGATGGAGCGCCCGGGGTCGTACTTCATCCTCGGCGCGCGCGGCCTCGAAAAGGGCGTCGAGCCGCAGCACAGCGCTCGCTACGACATCGACGAACGCGTGCTGGAGATCGGGTTCAAGATGATGGTGGGAATCGGCCTGAGTTAAGATCCGGTCTCTTTTTCGCTCACGGTCATCACCCAGCGGATCGCACGGGCATATTGATCGAGCTCCCGCACCGATCGTTGCAGCCAGCGGAAGCTTTCGTCCCGGCCGCCGCGCGAGGTTCGCGTCCGTTCGATGCGTTTGACGTACTCGACCGCCGCTTCGAGCTGCGCCTCGAGGTTTGGCCACTCGTCGCGCAACGCACGCTCCGACGGCTCCGCAAGGCGATCGATCACCGGAGGCGCGGCATCTTGGCCGTGCTGCATGGCAAACTCGAGCCGGGCGAGCGCGTATTGGCTGCGCGCGGTGATGAACGACCCAAGGAGCTGAACGAGGCGTACATCCATCGGCATGACGACTTCGGTCGATAGCGAACCTTGGCCTGGCCGGCAAGCGCAAACTGCTGCGTGGAGGGACATTTGGCGACTTCGGACGTTCGCAAATACGTTATCATCGGCAACGGGTTTGCAGGTACCACTGCGGCCGAGCAGCTGCGCAAGCACGATCCGTCGTGCGAGATCGTGCTCTTCGGCGACGAGCCGTACACGCTCTACAACCGCATTTCGCTGCCGCCGATGCTGCGCAGGCAAATTCCCGAAGCAAAGGTGATGATCCGAAATGAAGCGTGGCACGAGCAGCACCGAATCGAGCTGCACCTACGGACGCGCGTCGAGCGGATCGTTCCGCAAGAGCGCGTGGTGATGGCCGGCGGCAAGTCCTACCCGTTCGACGCGCTGCTGATCGCGACCGGCGGGCGTCCAAATCCAACCGGAAAGCCCGGAGCCGACGGCGCCGCCAATCTTTACCCGTTTCAGTATCTCGACGACACGCGCGCGATCTCCGAACAGATCGATCGCAGCAAGGCGGCCGTCGCCATCGGCGGATCGTTCATCGCCTACGAACTGGCCGAAGCGTTTAGCTCGCGAGGCGTGGAGACGCACTGGCTGATGCGCGGGCCGCGCGGATTGCACCGCGTCATGGACGACCTGGCCGGCGAGCTGCTGCACGACGCGGCGCAAGCCGACGGCGTGCACATGCACTATGGCCACGAAGTTGAGGAGTTCGTTCGCTCCAACGGCGTCATCACGAAAGTGCGAACGAATGGTGGACTCGAGATCGAAGCGCAGTGCTATGCGTACGGCTTCGGCCTCGCGATGAACACCGAAGTTTGCGACGGCAGCGGCATCGAGACGAGCAAGAACGGCATCCTCTGCGACGACCATCTCGAAACGAATATTCGTGGCGTCTTTGCGGCGGGCGACATCGCCGACTTCTACGACCCGATCCTCGAAATACGCTATCGCATGGGCACCTGGAACAACGCCGGCGCGCACGGAAAAGTCGCGGCGCTCAACATGATGGGCGGCAGCGACGTCTATCACGACGTTCCGGAGTACTCGTCGCTGCTGTTCAAGGGACAAACGATCACGCAGTTCGGCATGGGTCCCGAGCTGCGTTCCGATCTCGACATGGTGCGCAAGATCGACCGCGAGAAGAAGTGGTACCGTGCGCTGTTCTTCTGGCAGGATCGCCTCGTCGGCGGATTGATGCTGGGCAAAGGCAACCGTGCCGGCAAGCGCAAGTACGTCGAAGCGATCAAGAGCAAAGAAGCGTTCCCGAAACCGCAGTGGGAAGCGTTGCTGGATTGGACCGCTTAAGCGATCATCGAGATCGGCGCCTTTGCCGTGCGCACGAGCTTCGTCGTCATGCGCTGCGCGTCGTAGCGGTGTAATAAGAAGCCGCCCGGCTCCCACGAGAGGCCGGGCGCGCGCGGATGGATGACGAGCGTCGGCGCCGTACTCGGCGCCGTGACGCCCAAAACCCCGCACCACGTTCGTACCAGCGGTTGGTGAATGTGCCCGCAAACGATGCGACAGATCTGAGGAAACTCGCGAACGATCGCGCCGAGTCCGTGACGTCCCTCAAACGGCGGTCCGTCGAAGTTCGGTACGCCGGTGGGGAAGGGCGGATGGTGCATCGCCAGGATCGTCGGTGTGATGGGGCGCTCCGCTAATCGATCCGCCAGCCACTCGAGCCTTGCGTCGTCTAAGTAGCCGGAGCGGCGGCGGCCTTCGCTGGTGTCGAGCGCGACGACGCGCATCGACGAAAACTCAATCGTAAACTGGATCGCCGGCCCGAACGCATGCAGATACGCATCGCCGGGAAAGGCGGCTCGCAGTGCGTTACGGTCGTCGTGATTGCCCGGGATCAAATAGACCGGGATATCGGACTCCGCCAGGATCTCTCGGAGCCGGCGGTACTCTTCGGGTGTGCCGGACTCCGTGAGATCGCCGGTGGCGACGATGCAGGCCGGCCGCTCCGGCCACTGCGCGATCGCGGCGAGCGCCCGGCGAAGCGGCTGCGCGACGTGGGGCATGTGGTGCAGAAAATGCCCGCGCCGTTTGATATGCAAGTCGGTGATCTGTGCGACGATCACTCTAACAGCGTAACAGCTTTACGTTATCTGCACGTTAAAAGGTTCTTGACGGTAAGCACTATTCTCGGGCTACGGCAGCGTGCGGAAACGTGTCACCATCCCCGCTTCGAGGTGAACGTTCAGATGGCAGTGGAAGAGCCAGACGCCCGGATCGTCGGGAATCATGTCGGCGACCGCCATGCCCATAGGGCCCAGCTGCGCCGTATCGGTGCGCATACCGTTGATAGTGACGGTCTCGCCATGCCAGTGAGGCGCGTGAAAATCGAAGTCGCTCATCGTCGTCATGAGGTACCAGCGCGTCCGTTCTCCCCGGTGCACGTCTATCATCGGCATGTTGCCATATATATAACCGTTGATCGAGAACATCGTGTTGTCGTCGACGAAGCCGGAACTGGTTGGCTTTAAGTGGCGCGGATTGATCGCCGGATCGGCGACGTTCTGGCTAAACAGGCGGCTTTGGCTTTCGTCGAATTGGGCGTACATCGCAAACACCTCACGATCGACGTCGTTTGGAGTCCCGTCACCCTTGGCGGCTCCACGGCGCGTTACGACGATTGGTCCCACGAGGCCGGTGTTCACGTCGCGCAGCTCGTCAGTGTGCGAATGGTACATCCATAATACGGAGCTTTGATCCATCGGTCCGGGACCCGATCGTTCCGGCACGTCGAAGTGATACGTGTACGTGGCACCTGGAGCTACCGCGTCTCCCGGCTTTACTTGCGGTCCGACTCCGTCGCGATACGGAGCCCCTTCCGACGTCTTCAAATAACGCAAACCGTGGACGTGAAAGCTCAGCGGCAGATGTGAGTTGTTTTTGAACACGACGACGACCGAATCGCCGACGACGGCGCGGATGGGCGGCCCCAGCGTTCCCATGTACTGATCGCTTTGGCTGCGAGTCTCCCGCGTCTCGAACGTCGGGTCGGTATATCCGTGATAGACGATCTTATGATAGGAAAAGCCGAGCTGGTCCTTATCGGGTTTGAGAGCCGCACCGGTGAGCACGTTCGTGCCGCTCGGCGCGTAGTTCCAAACGATCTCGTCGGCAGCGATGTAATACGTGCGCTCCGCGGCTACGGCGGGTGCGCAACACAGCAGCACCAGGCAAATAACGCGAATCATGTCGTTCCCGCTTTCCGAACCCGTAACTCGGCCAGGTGGGCGTCGATGAAATCGGCAACGTCGCGGGGCTGAGTCACGAAAAAGCGCTTTCCCGACACGACCTCGAGGACGGAGCCTCGCCATTGCGCGTCGCTATCGGGCTCTTCGGTCAGCCACATGCGAACCAGGAACGTCGCGTCTTGCCGCTTCGGGTTCATGCGCCGAGCATAGGCCGTGCGCGTGCCGCAGGCGTGCCGAGGCTCGGGAGCAAGCGAGCGAGCTAACGGGAACCGCGAGCTAGGCGGGAAATCGGAAATGCCGATGTTGGAAATTCGGTTGTTCGGTCAACCCGACATCCGCTGCGACGGTACCCCCGTCAAATTTGCCAAGCGCTCCGCCACGCTCGCAATGCTCGCGCACATCGTGCTCAAGGGAGGACGAGCGCTGTCACGCGAGTCGCTAGCGTTCACGCTCTTTCCGGACGACGACGAAGTCAATGCCCTAGCGGAGTTGCGCCGTTATCTATACCTTGCGAACAAAGCGCTGCCCGCTCGAGATGGCGACCCGTGGATCGTGAGCGATGCCGAAACGGTTCGCTGGAACGATCTCGGCGGCGCATTCGTGGACGTCGCGGAGTTCGAGCGCCTAGCGGGCGAACCGCACGCGTGGCAGCGCGCCGTCGACCTCTACGGCGGCGATTTGCTCGAAAACGTTTACGAGGATTGGGTAGTCGCGGAGCGCGAACGGCTGCGTGCGCGCTACTTCGTACTGCTCGACGATTTGATCGCCCGCTATCGCTCCGAGCGAAACTTTCCCGCCGCCATTAGCTGTGCCAAGCGCGTGCTAACGAGCGATCCGTGGCGAGAGGACGCATTGCGCGCTCTCGTCGCGATTCGGTACGAGTCCGGCGATACCGCCGGCGCACTTGCCGAATACGACCGGTTTGCCAAGCGCCTGCGCGACGAGCTCGCCGTCGCACCGATGCCGGAAACCGTCGCGATTCGCCAGTTGATTTTGCGCCAAGAAGCCGTTCCGGGCGCCGTCGGCGTTGCGGCTGCAAAACCCGAAGAGGTTCGGCGTACGGTTTCGATTCTTCCGTTCGTCGGGCGCACCAAAGAGCTGGCGTTCCTTCGCAACGCATGGGGTCGTGCGGCCCGCGGACCGGCCGCTTTGGTCGTGATCGCCGGTGAGGCCGGCGTCGGCAAGTCCCGCCTTACGGCCGAACTCGCACGCATGGTTCAAGCCGAGGGTGGAAGAGTGTTCGTCGGAACGACGGCGTCGCCGGAGGCGATGCCCTATCAAGCGGTCGTCGGAGCGCTGCGAGCCGGCATGCCGCTGCTGCTTGCGCGGCAAATCTCACCCGAGCGCCGGACCGTCTTGTCACCGTTGCTGCCGGAACTGCGCGATCCCGACGTTTCCGACGTGCGCTTCTCGGAGACGTCGCCCGAACGTGCGACCGCACGCATCTACGAAGCGTTGTCTTTTGCGGTGCGAGCGCTGGCATCTCCGCGCCCGCTGTTGCTCGTGCTCGAAGACCTGCATTGGGCCGGCTCGGCGACCATCGAGGCGCTCGGCGGAATATTTCGCGATGCGATCCGCTCGCCGATACTCGTCGTCGCGACGTGCCGGCAGGAGGAGACACCCGTAAACCACCCGTTGCGGGCGCTCCAGCGCTCGTTGCGAACCCACGGCGCCGTAGAAGAGCTCGAGCTCGAGCGATTAGATGAAGAACAGGTCGGCGAGCTCGTCGGCCGCGTTGAAGGTTTGCGCGAGCGTGGGGAAGAGTTCGTGCGGGCTTTATACGCTCAATGCGAAGGTAACCCGTTGTTTCTCGAAGGGGCGATCAATGCGTTGCTCGAGAATCGCGAAGCTCGGCTCGAAGATGCAACGATGTCGGGCACGATCGCAAGGCGCGTCGAGCGGCTCGGACTGGAAGGCCGTTCGGTGGCAGAGATTGCCGCGGTCGTAGGGGCGGGCTGCAGCGTTCCACTGATTCGCGACGTGTCGAATCTTTCGAGCACCGCGATCGCGCGCGGCCTCGACGAGCTCCTCGATCAGCGCATTCTTCGCGAAGCGGGTGCGCGTGCCGGCTACGACTACGTTTTTAGCCACCATCTGATTGCCGACGCCATCTATTCCGGGATCGAGCCGGCATTCCGCGAGCAGCGGCATTTCAGGGTTGCCGAATGTCTCGAAGCAGTTTTCGAATCCGACGCGTCGGTCTCGCCGCGCGAAGTCGCGCGCCACTACGAGTCGGCGGGCGCGCGCGAGCGAGCGGCAAAATGGTATCTGACCGCTGCACGGGACGCTGCGGCCGTGCACGCACACGGCGACGCGATCGAACTCGCCGGGAAAGCCCTTCACAACGCCGATTTCGACGACGTGCGCCGCGAGACGCTCGAAATCCGTGAAACGGCGCGCAGCCGGCGCGGCGACCGCGACGGACAGCGGCGCGATATCGATGCGCTCGAGCGACTGGCGATCGCCGATCGGCCCGCGCAGTTTGACGTCCTGCTTCGGCGCATTTGGCTCGCTCGGTCCTTGGGCGACGCGAATGAAGAGCGCGAATATCTCGCGCGCCTTGAGGAGCTTGCCGCCCAGCTCGACGACGCGGCGCGCGCGCGCGCACTCGCGCAGGCAGCAACGTATCTGGGCAACTGCAGCCGATCCGCGGAGGCCATCGTTCCGGCTCGGCGCGCACTGGAGCTTTACGAGTGCAGCGGCGATCTGCAAGGACAGCTCGAGTGTCTTTGCGTGCTCGTCGAGTACGCGACGAATATCGGCGACCTGGAGGCCGCTCGCGGCTACATGGATCAGATCCGCGAACGCGCGGCGAGGCTCGGCGACCAGGCAATGGAGGCACGTGCGCTGGCCGCCGCCAGTGTCGCGGCGCTGCTGCGCCAAGAGTATCGCGAATGCTTCTTGCTGACGGAGCGCTGCCTAGAACTCCGTTTGACGCTCAACGATCGCGAAGGTGAGGCGGCCTCGCGCAGCCGTTTGGCGGTGACCGCCGCATGGCTCGGCGACTATAGCGTTGCGCTGCGTGAGTTCGATGCGGCGATCGCGATCTACGAGTCGCTCGGGCATAAGCGCGGGCTCGCCGCCACGCACGCGAATAAGACGCTGCTGCTCATGCGGACGGGGATGTTCGCCGAAGCGCTCGCCTCGATCGAACGATCGAACGATCTGTTCGAAAAGGTCCAAGAACGGCGGACCATTGCGGCCAATCAAGTCAACGCGAGTTTCGTCAACCTCCAGCTGGGAGACGCGACCCAAGCCAAAGCTTTCGCGACGTCGGCGCTGCAGATCACGCGCGAGATGGCCTATCCCGTATTCGAAGCCGCCGCACTAGCCAATCTCGGCAACGCCGAGCTCGCCCTCGGCGAGACCGGAGCGGCGATCGAACACATGGAGGCCGGCTTGGCGATTCGCCGCTCGATTCAAGAGCCTCGGGATTTCGTCGACGACCTTGCCGACCTCACGCTCGCGTATGTGATCGCCGGACGAAACGACCAGGCTCTCGCGACGGCCCGCGAGCTTCTTTCAATCGGAAGTGCGTCGTTCGACGGTGCGTTTTGGCCGCAGTATGCGTGGTGGGCCGCTTCGCAAGGCCTAGCTGCCGGCGGCGACGCGAGCGAGGCGCGCCGAGCCGCCGCGCGGGCGCGCCTCGAGCTTGCGGAATTTGCCGAGCGCATCGGGGACGACGCAACGCGAAGCGCATTTTTGCGCGTACCGGTCAACGCGACGATCCTACGCAACGATCCTCATGGCGTCACGATGCTGCAATGAGTTCGAAAAACGTCGAGAGGTCGACGTTGCCGCCGGAGATCACGCACGCGATCGGGCCGTCGCTCTGGACTTTACCGCTGAGTACTGCGGCGACAGGTAACGCGCCCGCGCCTTCGGCGATCACACGCGATTTCTCGGCGAGCACGCGCATAGCCGACTTGATCTCGTGGAGCGTCACGACGATCGCGCCGTCGACCAGACCCTGCATCCGCTCCCACATACGGGGAAAAACGCTCGTTCCGCCCGCGCCGTCGACGAACGTTTTGGACCAGCCGGGAAACTCCGACGCTTTGCCGGCAGCAAACGACACGCTGGCGGGCGCCGCAGTCTCGGGCTCGGCAACGTAGATCTTGACGCCGCTCTTGCGCGCGCGGACGCCGCTGGCAACGCCTGTTGCCAATCCGCCGCCGCCCATCGCGCAGACGACGGTCGCAACGCTCGGCAAGTCTTCGACGATCTCTAGACCCATCGTCGCATTGCCCGCGATGAAATCGTCGTCGTCGAACGGATGGACGAACGTGCCTTCGACGCCCGGGAAGCTGCCGCGTTCCATCGCTTCCCAACACGCGTCGAACGGCGCCTTGACGAGATGCGCTCCGAGCGCTCGCATCCGCTCGACCTTCGTGGCCGGCGCGGTTTCGATAGTAACGACGGTGCAGGGGACGCCGGCTTGCCGCGCGGCGTACGCGACGCCTTGTCCCGCGTTTCCCGCGCTGACGGTCCATACGCCGAGCGCGCGCCGGTCCGGCGGCAGCATCGCTATCGCGTTGGCCGCTCCGCGCAGCTTGAACGAGTTGATCGGCTGCAAGTTCTCGAGCTTGAGGTAGATCTCGGTGTCGCCGCCGGTCTGCAGCTTCACCAGCGGCGTGCGCAAAATGGTCCCGGCGATCCGTTCGCGCGCCGCCTCGATCGCTTCGGGGGTAATCGGCTTCACGGCGCCACCGCGCGCTGCAAAGCGTCGGCAAACGCGTCGACGTCTTCGGGCGTCGTGGCCCAGTGCGTCATCCAGCGCACCTCGGACGAGCGTTCGTCCCACACCAGAAATGAGTAGTCGCGCTGGGCGCGCTCGATGGCGGCGCGGTCCATCGTGGCGAAAATGGCGTTGCATCGGACCGGCCGCGTGATACGAATGCCGTCAATGCCGCGGACGCGCTCTTCCAAGCGTTTGGTCATGGAGTTGGCGTGCGAGGCGTATTGCAACCACAGATCGCCGGTGAGCACGGCTTCGAACTGGGCGGCGATAAAGCGCATTTTCGACGAAAGCTGCATCGCCTGTTTTTGTACGAACGCGGCCGATCCGGTGCCGAGGCCGGGCTTGAGAAAACAGATCGCGTCGCCCAGCATCATGCCGTTTTTGGTTCCACCGAACGACAAGAGATCGACGCTGGCCGTCATGACCTTTAGCGAAACGCCCAGGGCGGCCGCGGCGTTGCTGAGCCGCGCGCCGTCGACGTGAACGTTCAGTCCGTGCTCGTGAGCGAACGCGCAGAGCGTCCGCAGCTCCTCGAGCTCGTACACCCCGCCATACTCGGTCGCTTGCGAGATCGAAAGGATGCGCGGCTGCGGAAAGTGCACGTCGACGGGTTTTAAGTACGGCTCGAGATCGGACGGCTTCAGCTTTCCGTCCTCGGTGGGGATCGGAATGATTTTCGAACCGCTGAAACGCTCGAACGCGCCGCACTCGTCGGTTTGCAAATGCGCGGTTTCGGGACACAGCACGGCTTCCCACGGGCGCAGCAGCGCGCTCAACCCCGCGACGTTGGCTCCGGTACCGTTAAACGCAAAATAGACGTCGGTCTCGGCGCCGAACTGCTCGCGGAAGCGCTGCTTGGCGCGCGCGGTCCAGTCGTCGCCGCCATAAGGAATGGCGGCGCCCTCGTTTGCAGCCAATAGCGCTTTGACGATCTCGGGTCCGACGGGTGCGGTATTATCGCTGGCGAAGTTGCGATTCACTATAGCGTCACCGTCGTTCCGCGCTGTGCGACGCTGGCGTTCCAACCGAACGCCGCATTGGCCAAGGTCGCAACCGCCGTCGCCGATTCGACTTCGCCGTGCACGGCGAAGAGGCGCGGCTTCGTCGTACACGTCCCGAACCAGCGCTTGAGATCGTTCTGATCCGCGTGCGCCGAGAAGCCGGAAAGATGGACGATGCCGGCTTTGATCGGCAGGGTATCGCCAAAAATGCGGACGGTGTGCGCGCCGTGAATCATCAGATACCCTAGCGTTCCCGCGCTTTGATATCCCGCAAAAATCACGGTTGCCGTCGAATCGCTCAGCCGGTTGTGCAGATGGTGCAGGATGCGCCCGCCCGACGCCATGCCGCTCGCTGAGATGATGACACACGGATGGTGGATCGCGTTGAGCGCCTTCGAATCGTCGCTCGTGACGCACACCGTGAAGTTTTTCACGCCGAAGGGCGAGCGTGCGCTGTCGCGCGGAATCGGCTTGTGCGCGTCGGGAAACGACTCGAACAAGTCGTCGACCTTGGAGGCCATCGGACTGTCGAGATAGACCGGCAATGCCGCGATCTTCGAGTCGATCCGTTGAAGCTGCCCGATCGCCAGCAGAATGTCTTGCGAGCGTTCCACCGCAAATGCCGGGATGACGATCGGGCCGCCCCGCGCTATGGCCGCAACGAGCGCCGAGCGCAGCTCGTCGGAGGGATCCGGCGGGTGTACGCGATCGCCGTAGGTCGATTCGCTGACCAAAACTTCGGCTGCGCCGATCGGATCGGGATCGTACATCAGCGGCCGATCGTACCGTCCGAGATCGCCCGAGAACGTCACGCGTTTCCCCTCGATCGACATCGAGGCGAACGCCGAACCGATGATGTGACCGGCGTTGTGATAGGTCGCGGTGGCGCCGTCCACGAGATCGAACGTCTGACCCAGCGGAACCGTCTTCACCAGCTTCATCGTGGCGGCGACGTCGTCTTCGTTATAGTACATCGGCGGCGCGTGCGGACGTTCGTGATGGAATCCGCGCTGGTGGAGCGTTTGCTGCAAGTGCGCCGAATCGTCGAGCACGATCTGCATCAGTGGACGCGTCGGGGGCGTGCAGTAGATCGGGCCGGAGAACCCGTCGTGCACGAGTTTCGGCAGATAGCCGACGTGATCCAGATGACCGTGCGTGATGACGACCGCGTCGATCTGCTTTGCGGGAACGGGCAGCGGCAGATCGTTGAGCGCTCGCACGTCGACGACGCCCTGAAATAAGCCGCAATCGACGAAGACGTGCTTTCCGCCGACGGTCAATAAATGTTTGCTGCCGGTTACGGTGCCGGCCGCACCGACGAATGTAAGCTCAGCCACGAGTTTCTTCCGTTACGGGGGCGCGCCGGATCGGGAACTCTTCGGTGCGATTGAACGCCACGGCGCTTGGAATGGGGTTCTTCTCGTAGATATCGATGAGGCGATCGACGAGTTTTTCGGGAGCGTCGTCGGTAACGATGATGGAACCCGTCTCTTTCTGCACCATCTTCGCGATGGGCACGAACTCGTTGCTGATGCCGCCCGAGTTGGTCAAAATGCCGATGAGCTTACCTTCGTCGTAGGCGATGCAGAACTCACCGAGCGTGCCGCTGCGGCCTCCGACGAAGATGACGAAATCGGAGCTGTGGATATTGTGCGTCTCGCGTCCCATCAAGCCGGATCCGGTGAAGACGATCGCGGTGTACGGCTGCAGCGGCGAGCCGTAAACGTTGACGTGTTCCTCGCGCGAGAGCGCCGGCGAGACCCCAAGGCTCACGCCGCCGGCCTCGGTCGCGCCCAAAACGGCCGCGTGGGGCAATCCCGGGCAGGCGCCGGTCACGATCGTGCAGCCGCGTTCGGCAATCCGATGGCCGACCCGGCGCGCCAGGGCGAGATGCTCGGCCCCGATGTGCCCGCCGGCCGACCCCATGACGCCGATTTGGATGTGCATGTGTCACACGTATCGTGAAACCGCTCAACGGTACCTACCAAGACTTTGGCCGCCGGTGGAAGGCGCTGCGCTCGGATCGCATGACGGTTCGCGAAGTCGCCTGCGTCGGCGCGCCGCGCACCTTATTGTGTGTCGAATGGGGCGATGCGCGACTGTCGTCGATCGCGCTGAGCGCGGGCGTGCACGGCGACGAGCCCGCCGGTCCGTGGGCGCTTCTCGACCTCGTCGAGGACGGCGCGCTCGACGAACGATTCGCCTATCGCATTTGGCCGTGCACCAATCCGAGCGGATTCGAGGCCGGAACGCGCGAGAGCGCGGAAGGCGTCGACGTGAACCGCACCTTCGGGCGCGGCGGCCAATCGCCCGAAGCGCGCGCCGTCGTCACGGCAAACCGCGATCGCAAGTTCGTGCTCTCGCTCGATCTTCACGAAGACTGCGACGCAAGCGGCTTTTATTGCTACGAATACGGCGGCGGAAAAATTGGACTGCAAACGGTTGCCGCGCTCTCCGCCGCCGGGTATCCGCTCGAACTGCTGCACCGGCTTACGCCCGACCCCACGGCTGAAGCCGCGACGCTCGGCGGCCTCTCGTACTCGCTGGCGATTGCCCGTCATGCCGCCCGCCACGCGCTCACCTTTGAAACGCCCTCGCGCGCAGCGTGGGAAAGCCGTATCGGCATGCACCGGACGGCCGTTCTCGCTGCGATATCCGTCGTTTCAGGATTCCGGCTCGAGGGCGCGTAAGTAGGCGGTATGCCACCTACCCGCGATCAGCTCGAAGTCGACGTTCTCTTCGTCGGCGCCGGCCCAGCCAGCCTCGCCGGAGCGATCCGGCTCGGAGAGCTTGCCAAAGCCGCCGGACGCGCGCTCGAAATTCTCGTTATCGAAAAGGGCGGCGAGGTCGGCAATCACGGACTCTCGGGTGCGGTGGTCGATCCGCGGGGTCTCGACGAGTTGATTCCGGATTGGCGCGACAGCGCGCCTATCGAATCGCCCGTGACCAGCGACGAGCTGTGGTTCCTGACGTCGAGCGGGAAGATCAAAGCGCCGTTTACTCCGCCGCCGCTCAACAATCACGGCAAGTACGTCGCTTCGCTGCAGAAGCTCACGAAGTGGCTCGGTGATAAAGCCGAAGCGGCCGGCGCGCAAGTGTTTCCGGCGTTTCCGGGACAAGAGTTGTTGTGGGACGGCGATCGCGTCGTCGGCGTGCGCACGGGCGATAAAGGCGTCGATCACAACGGAAATCCGAAATCGAACTACGAGCCGGGCGCCGATCTCATTGCCAAGATCGTGGTGTTAGGCGAAGGCCCGCGTGGAACGCTCGCCAAGCAAGCCTTGGCGAAGCTGCCGCTGAACGACGGCCGCGAGCCGCAGGTGTACGCTGCCGGAATTAAAGAGCTTTGGCAGCTTCCCGACGATCGCTTCAAAGCCGGATCGGTGATTCACACCCTTGGCTATCCGTTGCCTGCCGAAACGTTCGGCGGCGGATTCATCTACGGCATGGCCGGCAACATCCTCGACCTCGGCATGGTGACCGGTCTGGATTATAAGAATCCGACGACCGATCCGCACAACGAGCTGCAGCGGATGAAAGAGCATCCGGTCCTTGCGAAGATGCTCGAAGGCGGCAAGATGATTCGCTACGGCGCCAAAGCGATTCCCGAAGGCGGGTTGTTTGCAATGCCGCGTCCGTACGCCGACGGTTTGATGCTCGTCGGCGATACGGGCGGCTTCCTCAACGGCATGCGGCTCAAAGGCATTCATCTCGCGATCAAGTCGGGCATCATGGCGGCGGAGACGGCCTGGGACGCGCTCCAAGCCGATACGTACGACGCGCAGACGCTGTCGGCGCTGGAGCGGCGTTTCAAAGATTCGTGGGCGTACTCGGAGCTGCGCGTGGCGCGGAACTTCCATCAGGGATTCAAACGCGGTATGTGGGCCGGTATGTTCAACGCAGGCCTGGCGACCTTCACCGGCGGACGCGGTTTCGGCATCGTTGACCGAATCAAGGGCGAGCCGGGCTACGAAGTTATGGAGAAGGCCGGTTACAAACCGAAGGAGACGCCGCGCGCCAAGCTCGACAACGTGCTGACCTTCGACAAGCTCACCGACGTGTATCTAAGCGGAGCGATGCACGAGGAAGATCAGCCGAGCCACCTCAAGGTCTCCGACACGAACATCTGCCGCGACCGGTGCACGGTCGAATACGGTAATCCGTGCCAGTATTTCTGCCCGGCGAAAGTCTACGAACCGCTCTTTGAGAAGAGCAACGGCGGTGTAGAAGGCCGCCTGCAGATCAACTTCACCAACTGCGTGCACTGCAAGACCTGCGACATCATCGATCCCTATCAAATCATCACCTGGGTGCCTCCACAAGGTGGTGAAGGTCCCGTTTACACCGGGATGTGATGCACGACGAAACTCTAGGCGTGCATGCGGGACGCAGTGTCGATCCGGCAACCGGTGCGATCGCGATTCCGCTGCATCTCTCGACGACGTTCGAACGCGATGCCGGCGGCGAATACTCGCGCGGCTACATTTACAGTCGTGAAGGCAACCCCGTGCGCAATGCATTGGAGCGCTGCGTCGCCGAGCTGGAAGGCGGGAGCGAAGCGATCGCGTTTCCTTCGGGAATGGCGGCGGCGTTCGCGGTTTTGCAGGCGCTGCGGCCGGGCGATCGCGTCGTGGTCGCGCGCGACACGTACTTCGGCGTACGGGAGCTGCTGATCGACTATTTCCCGCAATGGGGTGTCGAAGCGGTTTTCGTCGACGTCGACGAGCCTGGTGCACTACGCTCCGCGTGTACGCCGTCGACGCGGATGGTGTGGATCGAAACGCCATCCAATCCGCTGCTGGAAGTCATCGACATTGAAGCGGCCGCAAAGACCGCTCACGACGCCGGCGCGCTGCTGGTGTGCGAGAACACGTTCGCGACGCCGATCGTTCAGCGGCCGTTCGCACACGGAGCCGACGCAGTCGTGCACTCCGTTACGAAATACCTTTCCGGCCACAGCGACGTTTTGGCCGGCGCCGTCGTCTTCAAGGAGCCGGGTGAGTTCAAACGCCGCGTTCGAAGCTTTCAAACCAATGCCGGTTCGACCATCGATCCGTTTAGTGCGTGGCTCACCTTGCGGGGCATTCAAACGCTCGCGATTCGGATGCGCGCCCACTGCGACAACGCGCTTGCCGTCGCCCGCTTCTTGAACGATCACCCCGCGGTGACGCGCGTGTATTATCCGGGATTGGAGAGCCATCCCGGCCATGCCGTCGCAAAGAAGCAGATGCGTGGTTTCGGCGGGATGTTGTCGTTCGAGGTGCGCGGCGGCCGGGCGGAAGCGTTCGGGATGCTCGCCGGCCTCAAGCTCGTCGCCCGCGCCACCAGCTTGGGCGGCACGCATTCGTTGATCGAGCACCGCGCGTCGATCGAAGGCGCGCACACGCGCGCCCCTGAGTCGCTGGTGCGTCTCTCCGTCGGCATCGAGCATCCCGACGACATCGTCGCGGACTTGCGGCAGGCGTTGGAGGCAGCCGGGTGACGATGCTCGTTGCCGGGCTGTTCGGTCATCGGCGCGCGCCCGATCCGTTCTACGCGTCGTGGTTTCATGCGGTCGCGCAGTGGACCAGCGATCATTGGCAGGTGCTCGCCGTCGTCATTCCGGTCGGAGGGGGCATCGCGGCCGGCATCATCAACCACTATCTGTCCCTCTCGCGCGAGAATCGTACGCGCCGACTGACGCGGCGCGACTTGCGCGTGCGCGTGCACGCCGACTTGGCAGCGCGTCTGCTCGCACACTGCAGCTACGTGCAAAACGCATATCGAGGCAAGGCACTGGATGCGGCGATATGGCGGCGCAGCAACGCAAGTCTCTACGAACGAGCGCAGATGAGCGACCTCATCGACGTTCTCGGGCCGCGGTACGTCACGTTCATGGCGGCGATCGAGCGCGAGAAGCGGATCGTCGATGATGTAACCGCGGACGCGAAGGCCTTAAAAGGTGCACGCGAAGTGCTGCAGCTCTACGCGCCGTTCATCGCTGAGTTCGGCGAGCCCAAACAGGCCCGCCGGTTGAAGCGCACGTGAGCCCCGGCGGCGACGTCGCCGTCATCGGCGGCGGCTTGATCGGGCTTTCGATCGCATTCGAACTGGCCGAACGCGGCGCCGCCGTGCGCGTGTACGATCGCGACGAGCCGGCGCGCGCCGCGTCGTGGGCCGGCGCGGGAATGCTCTCCCCGCACGCCGAGCCGATCGACGAAGCACTGCTGCGCCTGTGCGAAGAGTCGTTGGAGGCCTATCCGGCATTCGTGGCACGCGTACGCGACGCGAGCGGCGTCGATCCGCATCTGCACCTCAACGGCCACGTGCACGCCGCCTTCGACGATCTTGCACTCGAGCGAATGCGCGAACGGGCCGACGCGCTGCGAACGCGGGGCGTTGCGTGCGAGGTTCTCGACCGGGCGCGGCTGCTGGCGACCGAACCGTGGCTCGGCGCACACGCCACGGGCGCGCTAGCGATCGCGGGGGAAGGTCAAGTCGATAACCGGCTTCTCGGAAGAGCGTTGATCGCGGCGTGCGCGGCGCGCGGGGTATCGGTAACGCGCGTTGCGTCACTGCGCGTGGAGTGCGATAAGCGGCGCGTGCTCGGCGTACGCAACGATTTCGGTTTTACGCCGGCGGCCGCAGTCGTCAACGCCTGCGGCGCATGGTCGGCCGCGCTCGCCGGCATTCCGGACGAAGCGCGCCCCGCCGTCGAGCCGTTCAAGGGACAAATGCTGGCGTTGCAAGCGCCCGTCGATCTGGTTCGCCGCTCGACGTGGCTGCCCAACGCTTACGTCGTACCGCGTGACGACGGCAGGCTGCTGATCGGCGCGACGGTCGAGCGCGCGCACGCCGATACTCGCGTTACGTCCGAAGGGCTGCACCGCTTGCTGCACGCGGCGCTCGACTCGGCGCCCGCGCTGGCCGGTTTTGCCGTCACCGAGACGTGGGCGGGCGTACGTCCGGGAAGCGCCGACGGCCTCCCGTTCATTGGGCCGACCCCGATCGACGGCTTGTACGTTGCGACCGGGCATTTCAAGAACGGAATCCTCCTGTCGGCAGTGACCGCACGCCTCGTTGCCGAGGCTATCGCGGGCAACGCCGACCCGCAGCTGGCGGCCTTTTCGCTGCACCGTCGAATGAAGGCATCGTGATAGCGGTAGTCAACGGCGAAGCGCACGACTTGCCCGACGGAGCAACCGTAGGGGCGCTGCTCGAGCTTCTGGGGACCAAACGCACCGGAATAGCGGTAGCGCATAACGAGCGCGTCGTTCCGCGAGCGCACTACGATACGCACGTCATTGTGGACGGGGACCGCGTCGAAATCATTCGCGCCGTCGCTGGTGGATAATTGTGGCTAACAAAGACATTCTCAAAATCGGAAACTACGAGTTCGCGTCGCGTCTCATCGTCGGAACGGGAAAGTACCCGTCGATGGACGTCATGCGTGCGGCGCACGCGGCCAGCGGCGCCGAGATGGTGACCGTTGCGATCCGCCGCATCGCCCTCGACGATCCCACCGGGAAGACGCTGCTCGACTTCGTCGATCGCCAACGGCTGCGCGTGCTTCCGAATACGGCGGGTTGTTTCAACGCCAAAGATGCCGTGCTCACCGCGCAGCTCGCGCGCGAGTTGTTGGAAACCGATCTCATCAAGCTCGAGGTCATCGGCGACGCGCAGACGCTCCATCCCGACGCCGCCGAAACGGTGAAAGCTGCCGAAACGCTCGTGAACGACGGGTTCACGGTGCTGCCGTATATCGGCGACGACCCGGTCGCGTGCAAACAGCTCGAAGAGGTGGGCTGCGCCGCCATCATGCCGCTCGCGGCGCCGATCGGCAGCGGTCTGGGCGTGTGCAATCCGTATTCGATCCGCATCATCAAGGAGCGCGCGACGATTCCGGTGATCGTTGACGCCGGCGTGGGAACCGCCTCCGACGCGGCCATCGCGATGGAGCTGGGCGTCGACGCGCTGCTGATGAACACCGGCATAGCGGCCGCGCGCGATCCGGTCGCGATGGCCGAGGCCATGAAGCATGCCGTGATCGCGGGCCGCAAAGCGTTTCTCGCGGGGCGCATGGAGAAGCGGCTCTACGCGAACGCGTCGAGTCCGATGCGCGACCTCATCTCGACGACCGAACGTGTCTAAGGTCGAGCAGCTGCAAGTCGAGCAGCTGGCGGAGTGGCGTCGTACGGGTAAAGCTCACGTGCTGCTCGACGTCCGCGAAGACGACGAGGTCGCGCTGGCCTCACTCGACGGCGCCCTGCACGTGCCGATGAACGACGTTCCGTCGCGCGCCGCGGAGATTCCGCACGACACTGCGGTTGCCGTTCTCTGTCATGCCGGCGTGCGCAGTCACGCGGTTGCGCGATATCTCGCCGAACACGGTTACGAAACGGTCTACAACGTGGCCGGCGGCATTGACCGCTACGCCGCCATCGTCGATCCGTCTATTCCGAGATACGGGTAACGTTAGCGGCGCCGGGCGATAACGAACCAATGAACCGCGCCCGCTAGCGGAGTTTCGCGGTGCGCCCACTTCCCCGCGATCTCGTCGACGCCGCACTCTTCGATCCACTCGATCTCATATTGCGGCTCCAGCAGCGCGTCGACTTGGGAGCGCGTGAAGAACGCGTGCGCGACGCCGGCTTCATCGCCCCCCTCCGGCGCATACGTCGAAGGGTCGAGCTCGGTTCCTTTCCCGAATCGCGCGTCGCTCGTCGATCCGAGCGTCGCAGCAAAAACGGCATCCGGTTCAAGGTGTGCGGCTAACGCGTCGAGGCGCTCGGCGATCTGTGCAGCGGTGCCGTGGAGAAAGCCGTGGGTCGAAACCGCTCCGGCAAATGCGCCGTGCAACGATCGCATCGCACTGACCCGCATCGCGGCCTCGTCGTCGACGGCAAGCACGTCGAATCCGGCGCGCTCCAGCGCCGCGGCGTTGCGCCCGCTCCCCGCCGCCACGTCCAGCACGCGGACGCGACCCGGAAGCCGCTCGCGCAGACGCTCGATCGCGCGCAGCGCCAACGGATGCGGCGGGCGAATGGGGGCGTCGTCTTGTGGCGAAGTAGGCGGCATCGATGGCGTCAGAGACTCTGATTATTGTCGTCGGCGGTGACTACCTCGCGCTCGAGATCTGCAAAGAGATTCTAAAGACCGCGGGGCACGCGGTCGTGCTCATGTGGAAGCACGCCGACGAACGAGCTGGCCGCTTGATGCGGCACGAGACCGATCTTCTGGCCGAGGAGTTCGGCTACGACTTTACGTTTCTCAACGAGGACCCGACCGAGCCGGGCGCGCTGCGCCGTGCCGGGCTCGAACCCTCCGCCGGCCAGAGCGACGGCCGAAATTTCTGCGTCGTCACGGTCGCGCAAGACGACCGTCTCAACTTGCGCGTGGCGCTGCTGGCGCGCGATATCAACGAACGGGTTCGGGTGACCCTTCGCCAGTTCAATCCGCTGCTCGGCCACAAGATCCAAGAGGGCTTGCGTTACAACTGCACGGCGATTTCGCCGGCGGCTCACGCGGCGGCAACCTACGCCGCCTCAGCCGTCGACGTGTCGTGCTTCTACGCACTGCCGTTTCCGACGCTCGAGTCGATGGTGGCACGCGTGGCGCACCGCCGAGAAGCGGGCATCGATCCCGGCACCGTTGCCGAAGAAGGCTCGGAGCTTTTCGGTTTTTGCGACCGGCGTGCGGCGGATTTTGGCGTCGCCGGACTGACGATTGTCGACGCGGAGACGCAACTGAGCGCGCGCGTCGTTTCGGTCGGCGGACGCGCCCCATTTCTCTGCCACGGCGAGGAAGAACATTTCGACGAGGAGCTCCTCGCGCGTCCGCTGGCCGGTGACGACCGAATCGTCGTGTTCGGACCCGTCGCAAAGCTCAAGGCGATCGGCCCGCAGTCATCGCAACGGCGCGGGATGCGGCGCGAGCGGCTGCGTTCGCAGTGGCGCGACGTGGTCTCAGGCATTCGCCGGATCGAACCCGTACTGGGCACGGCGATTCTGATCAGCGTTATCTGCTACATCGCGTTCGTCGTATTCTTCTCGCGAACGATGCGGTGGGACGTTCCCGCGACGATGTATTTCGTCTTGACCACGATGACCACGGTCGGCTACGGCGACGTATCGCCCTGTAGAGGCTGCGAGCACGGCCCGATCGCGGCCGCGCAAGCTATTCCGCTCTTCGTGGACATGGCGGTCATGCTCGTCGGCGTCACGACGGTAGCGATTCTGACCGCATCGCTGACGTCGGCGCTCAACGCGGCCGCGCTTCGCCGCATTCGCGGCTTACGCCGCATCCATCGCAGCGGTCACGTGATCGTGTGCGGCGCCGGCAACGTTGGAACGCTGGTGATCGATTACTTACGTCAACTCGGCGAGCAAGTGGTGGTCGTTGAAAAGAACCCCGACAACCTGCTCATCGAACTCGCCCGCGATCGGAAGATCGACCTCTTGACGGGCGACGCCACCAATGACGAGACGATTACCTACTGCGGCCCCGAACGCGCTAAGAGCCTCGTGGGCGTCACGAACAGCGACACGGCGAATCTCGAAACGGCGCTGGGCGCGCGGTCGCGCGTGCGCAGCACGATCGACGCGGCGCTGCACATCGTCCTGCGCATCGACGATATGGCCTTTGGGAGGTCGATCAAACGCCATTTCGGCATCTCGTCGTTCTCGACGACGGAGCTCACGGCGCCCACGATCGCCGGTCTGGCACGCTTCGAAAGCACCCGCGGACGCTTCGAAATCTTTTCGGGCACCGACTACGAGCAGACGTTTCAACTCGCCGAGCGCTTCCAAGGGCCCGAGAACGCACCGCCGCCCGCCCCGCCCGAGCGCCCGGGATACAAGGTGCGCTGGGTGCCCCTGTACGCCTGGCGGGAGAGGGGGGCAGGCAAGGGAGAGGCGGTGCCGATACACAAGTTTGCGACTGAGGTCTACAGTGGGGATCGGCTACTTTTCATGGTCCCGCTGGACCAATTTAGCGAATAGGTGAAGGGGGCGTTGTTATCGCGTCAGTGATGGCATCCACCATTCGCATGCGAGTGGTGGGTTCGAGTCCTTCGGTGCAGCGTCCGGGCCGGGCGTGCAGCAGCTATTTGTTGCGCTCGCGCGATGCGGCCGTGCTGCTGGACATCGGCAGCGGCGCGCTGGGAAATCTGCACCTGGCGATCGACTATCCGCAGCTCGATGCCGTGATCGTGTCGCACATGCACGCCGACCACTTTCTCGACATCATTCCCCTGCGGTACGGACTCAAGTACGGCCCGCTGCTTCGCGACGGCCGCATGCCGTTGTGGCTGCCTCCCGGCGGTTCGGACATTCTGCGCACGATCGCCAAGGCGTTCACAAACGAGGGTCCTAAGGACTTTCTCGACGAGGTCTTCGAGGTTCACGAGTACGACCCGTCGCAGCCGCTGGAAATCAATGACATGCGGTTAACGTTCCGGAGAACGCGTCACTACATCGACACGTTCGCCATTCGCGCCGATCGCGCAAACGCTTCCATCGTCTACTCCAGCGATACCGCGCCGTGCGACGCGGTCGAGGAACTCGCGCACGATTGCTCGCTGTTTATCTGTGAGGCGACGATCGGATTAGGGACCGAACAGGGCGTGCGCGGTCATCTTACCGCCGAGGAAGCCGGACAAATGGCAACGCGGGCGGGGGCGCACCGCCTGATCCTGACGCATTACGGCAGTACGTATGCGGCCGACGAACTCGAGGAAGCCGCGCAGATCGCCTTCAAGGGCCGCATCTCCATAGCCGACGACGGAGTCGAACTCTCGCTGTAGAAGGGCTGATTTAGTCCAGCTCGTCGTCGGCTCGGGTCTCGTGTACCACAGTACACTTCGACCACTCGCCTCCTAGATCTGAACTAAATCAGCCCTTCTACATTTTTACAGAATGCGGGCTCCCACGCACGCGGACAGTGCGTGCAGTTGGTGGATTGCCGCCGCTTGCAGCATCCTCACGACATTGCCTTCGTATCTCTGCAGCGCCGAGAGAATGTCGAGAAAACGGCGTCGATTGTAGAAAGCAATGCCATCGAAGACCTCATCGGCTTGCGAGATCGTCAGCTCCGCGCTCAAGAGCTTGCGAAAGACGGCGCGGGGTACGTCCATGGCGGTCGAGTCGCCCAGCATCACGTTGGTGAGCGTGACGATGTCGCCGTCGTCCTCGCGTCGCGGATAGCGAATGCCGTCGACCATCCGAACTGCGGCGGCATCGCGGTCGATGACCAGCCGTTTGTTGGCGTAGATGTCGACGGTGATCGCCAAGCTGTACCCGTACGGTGACCGATGCGCGAATCCGTAATGGAGTGCGACGGCCCACGCGTCGCGGACGTTGTAGCGCGCGAAGACTTCGGCCTCGAACGTTCCCGCCACCGTAACTCCGTCATCGGTTGCGTAGTCGCATCCGGTGGGCGAGTGGTTGACCAGTTCGAGTAACGGAGCGATATGCGGCTTGCCTCTGAAATAGACGTCGCGCGTTTCGATATAGTTCTTGAGACACGCCTCGATCGTCGGGGCCTCGAATCGACTCTCCGGGTTGCCTACCGCGCCCATCGTGCAGATCCGGCGCTTGATCTCGTCGGGAAGTTCGTACCAGCCGGTCTGCTGCGCAGCGATCTCCTCGAAGAGACCGGCGCTCCATCCGAAGTGACGCTGATACGTCTCGAAGAACGCGCGTTCGCGGGCGCCGATTTTGCCGTGCGCGTTGACCGTCAGGCGGCCGTCGCGTACTTCGACGTCACTGATGGGAACCAGCAGATTGGGCGGGACGTGAACGATCGCCGGTTTGGCCGGATCGAGAACGAGAACGCCGCGACCCGTTGCGCCTTCACCGATGCGGGCGTTTTCAAAAACCCCGCCCAGCGAGCGAAACTCAGCGAGCAGTTCTTCCGGGTTCAATTCTCCATGCGCGTCTCGGGACGCGGCAGCGAGAAGTGGATCAAAGCCCGCACCGGTGCCAATCCGCGACTGACGACCGCGCACGGCGTGACGTGCAGCCCCAACTCTTCCAGACGCGCCGTCGCCGTCATCAGCTCGCGTCCGTTCGTGACGACGTCCTCCAGCAGCAGCACGGATTGCCCGTTCTCGTAGGGTCCCTCGACGTACTCGTTGGCGAACGCACCGTAGCCTTTCGGCTTCTTGCGCACCGCGATCATCGGAATCCCCGACATTTGTGAAACGGCGGTGGCGATCACCACGCCGCCCAGTTCCGTTCCGCCGATCAAATGGGGGTTGACCTCGGCGATGAGCGGCGTGAAGAGGCGCGCGATTCGCCGCAAGACGTTGGGGTCGGAGAACAGGCTGAACTTGTCGATGTAGTAGTCGCTGCGCATCCCGCCCGCCAGAACGTAATCGCCGCGCGTGAGAGCGCGCTCGACGATAATCTTACGCAGCCAGACGAGTTCGGGCAGCGGACCGGTAGGACGATCGGGCTTCCCTAGATGCTCCATTGCCACGCGTTCCACGACTCTAGCACCGGGTTAGGATCGAAGCCCTTGAAGTCGATGCTGATCGGCTCCATCTGCCGCGTCCACCAGAAATAGATGTACGGATTGTCGCGCGCCACCAGCTGCTCGATCGTGCCGTACGCGTCCTTACGCTGCGCCTGGCCGTATTCGTTGAGTGCGCCCGTCTGCGCGCGCTGCATGTCTTGGTTGCAGTATCGCGAGTAGTTGTAGCCTCCGGGCGGCACGTTTTCGCACATCATCTGCGAGCTGTCGTCCGGATCGATTCCGGCATACCAGCCGGCCCACGATAAATCGAACTTGCCGAGCTGCAGGATGCCGCCCATTCCGGCCGGCGCGAAGAGTTGATCGCCCGGATAGTACTTGATCTCCATCTGGATGCCGACTTGGCGCAGCATTTGCTGGAGTTCGACGACGCCTTGACGCCGCGTCGCATTGGAGTTGTTCGAAACCGTAACGAGAATGAGCGGCTGACCGTCCTTGCGCACGATGCCGTCGGGGCCCGGAATCCAGCCGTCGCCGCGAAGCAGATCGCGCGCTTTTTGCGGATCGTGCGGAGCCGACTTCACCGACGGGTCGAAAGCCCACATCCAGTCCGGAATGTCCCCGGTCGCAACCTTCATCTGACCGTGCGTGAGCGTTTGAACGAGCTGATCTTTGTCGATCGCATAGGCGATCGCCTGACGCACGACCGGATCGCTCACGTTAGGGCGCGACGTGTTGACCGTAAGATATTCGTAACCGTTGACGTTCACCCACACGAGCTTGATGTCCGCGACCGATTTGAGCGCCGGATACGTATTGGGTGAAGCTTGGAACATGTAGTCCACGGCGTGCGTCTTGAGCAAATTCACCGACGTATTCTCGTCTGGAATAATCTTGATCTCGATCCGGCGAAGCGCCGGAGTGCCCATGAAGAAATTGTCGTTACGCACCAGCGAGATATGATCGCCGTGCGACCACTCCGCGAAACGGAACGGCCCGTCGCTGACGCTGGGCTCGTTGTTGAATGGAATTTGATTGATGTCGGGATACTTCGAGAGCACGTGCGCGGGCGCCACGGGATACGGCTGGTCGCTCATGGCGAAGAAGGTGTTGACGAACGGGGAGAAGCGCTGCTTGAGGTGTACGACCGCCGTATATTTGTCCGGCGTATCGATGCTCTTGACGAAGTCGTAGCCGTGGCGCGAGACGACGTTGTTGGCCGGATTCATGATCGCTTGCCACGACCACTTGACGTCCGTGGACGTCACCGGTACGCCGTCGCTCCACTTGGCGTCTTTGCGCAGGTGATAGGTAATCGTCAACCCGTCGGAGCTGATGCCGCCGTTGTCTTGCGACGGTACCACGAGCGCGAGGGCCGGAACGGGATTGCCTTTATCGTCCGCCCATAAGAGCGGTTCGTCCATGAGGAAGTCGATGAAACCGTCGGTCGTGTTCGAGTTGAGAAGCGGGTTGAGATTCTTAACGTCTTGCTGTATGGCAATTCGCAAGATCCCCGGAACCGTGCCTGGAAGACGGCCTCCGCCGCCGTTGCCCACGCGACTGCAGGCAGCCAGCACGGCGAGAGCCAGCGCGCACGGTAAGGCGCGCTTCATACGGCCGCCTTTGGCGCTACGCGATTTCCGGGAACCGGATCGTAGCGCTCGTGACGCCATGAGTAGGTGCCCAGCCCCTGCGTCGCGGTGCGCAGCTCGGTGATGTAGCGCGCAAGCTCCACTTGCGGAACGTACGCTTCGACGACGTCGTATCCGCTGCGGTCGCTCGGATTCATACCGAGAATCTGTCCGCGCTTTCCGGTAAGCTGCGCAATGACGGTGGATGTATAGGTCGTCGGCACGGTGACCTGCACGTGCACGATAGGTTCGAGCACGACGGGATTGCACTTCGGCAGCGCTTCGCGCACGCCCATCCCGGCCGCCGTCTTGAACGACTGCTCGCTGGAATCGACGTCGTGATACTGCCCGTCGAAGAGGACGACGTGCAAGTCGGTCACCGGATAACCGCTGCTCCCATGAATAAGGGCTTCGCGCACCCCTTTTTCAACGGCTGGAATGAACTGCCGCGGAACGACGCCGCCGACGATCTTCTGTTCGAAGGTAACGCCCGATCCGCGTTCGCGCGGCTCGAAGCGCAGCCAAACGTCGCCGAACTGTCCGTGTCCGCCGGTCTGATGTTTGTACCGAGAGTGAATCTCCGCACCGTTGGCGATCGTCTCGACGTAGGGAATCGTCGGCGGGGCTACGTCGACTTCCACCTTATATTTGCGCGCCAGCCGCTCGACGGCCATCGAGACGTGCTGCTCGCCGCGGCCGAGCAGCAGCAACTCGTGCGTGACGTCGGCGCGATCTAAACGCAGCGCCGGATCTTCGTCGACGATGCGTGCGAGCATCTGCGAGATCTTTGCTTCGTCGATGCGCTCCTTGGGCTTGATCGCGACGCCAAACACCGGTTCGGCAACCGCGACACGCGGCAGCAGCACCTTTTGCCCGTTCGACGTAAGCGTATCGCCGGTCGATACCGACTCGAGACGGCCGAACGCGACGATCGCACCGGGGCCGGCTTCCGGAATGGCTTCTTGCTTCTTGCCCTGCAGGCGGTAGAGTCCGCCGAGCCGCACTTTCTCGCCGTCCTTGCTGACGTTGGTCAGCGTCGCGTCAGATTTCACCGTGCCGCTGAGAATGCGCGCGACCGATACCTTGCCGCTCTGCGGATGAATCGACGTCTTGATGACGCGCGCGATCGCCGGACCCGAGGAATCGGGTTGAATCGGGCGGCCTTCGGCATCGACGTGCGGAGCGTCGGCCGGCGACGGGAACCATTTCTCTATCGCCCTCACTAATGCGGCGACGCCGGCGCCGGAGACGCCGGCTCCGACGAGCACCGGGACGATCTGATCGTGCGAGCACTCGCTGCACAGATCGCGCTCGACCTCGTCCATCGGCGGATCGATCCCCTCCAGAAGCTCTTCCATCAAATGGTCGTCGAAGTCGGCCATCGCTTCGAGCAGCTCGCCGCGGGCGCGCTGTACTTGGTCTTGGAGATCGCCGGGAATCGCGTCTTCGCGTTCCTTGTCTCCCTCAAACGTGCGGCCTTTGATCTCCGCGAGATCGACGTAACCGCGGAACTGTTCGGCGTTGCCGATCGGCCACTGTTCGGCGACGACGTGACGGCCGTAGGCTTCTTGTAATGCGGCGAGCGTTCCGGCGAAGTCGGCGCCGGGACGATCCATCTTGTTGATGACGAACAAGTGCGGCATCTTCGTCGACTCGAGGAGATCCACGATACCCTGCGTGTGCACGACCCTGCCGGGATCGGCTTCGACGACGACGACCGCGGCATCGACGCCGGCGAGCGCGAGGCGCGTCTCTTCGAAGAAATCGATAAAGCCGGGACAGTCGACGATGGTAATGTCGATTTCGTCCGCGGTCGTATGCGCGAACCCAACCGTCGTACTTTGGGCGTGGGCGGTGTCTTCGGGCTCGTGATCGGTGACGGTGGTACCGTCGGCAATCGAGCCCCGGCGACCGATCGCGCCGGTATGTGCGAGGACCGCTTCAACGAGCGTCGTCTTTCCGCCGTGGTGCGGTCCGACGAATGCGATATTACGTAGGCGAGCGATGTCCGCCATCCCTACTCTCCTCTACGGTTGTTGGTGAAGCCTTAACGCCGTTTGGCAGACTTTTTCTTTGTCGCCGACCCTTTGCTCGATGGCTTCGTGACTTTTTTGACTTGCTTCTTAACCGCTGGTTTGGCGGCAAGTTTCTTGCTTTTCGCCGCGGATTTCACCGCAGTCTTTTTGGCGAGCGCCTTTTTTACCGCGGGCTTACGTGCGGGCGGCTTGGTCGCCGGCTTGCTCTTGGCGTTCTTGGAACGCGGCGCGGGCGCCGCCGCCTTCTTAGCGGCGGGCTTGACCGGTTTTGGCGGCTTTGCCGGCTTGACGGGTTTGGCGATCTTGGCGGCGGCCGGTTTGGGAGCGGCAGTTTTCTTGGAGGGCGGCGGCGCCTTCGCGGGAGCCGCTTTTGCGGGAACGCGGGCCGCTTTGGCCTTGCTGGATTGCGTCGAGGAATCCGGCGTGCGGCGCGACGTGCTCGGTGAACGCGTTGCGTCGGCTGCCCGCTTCTTCGGCCCCGCCTCGCGGGGCGAACGCGGCCCTTCGCGCCGGCCGCCCGCGGTTTCGGCCTCTTCGGGGAGTCCGAGCTCGGCGCGGCTGTAGCCGGTGATGCTGCTGCCCGGCGTGGAGGTCTCGCGCGTCTTAGCTTGCGCTTCCAGGTGCTCGCGCGTCGCGCGCAGAGCCACGCGCGCCAGCCGGCCGCCGACCGGGAAAACGATTTCGTTGATCTTCGCCTCGTCCAAGAGTCGCAGAATCGCGTCGAAGCCGTGGCCTTGATCCTTGGGACTGTGCGCGTCGGAGCCGATCGCGATGCCGACGCCGCGATCCTTGGCCTTACGAATCAACCGGGCGTTGGCTTCGAGGAACTGTCTTTTCAGATCTTCGGAACTGTCGCGATACAAGAAACGCGTGTTGATCTCGACGGCCGTTCCGCGAGCGTGACAGATCTCCAAGAGCCGGTCTTCGTAGCCTTCGAGCGCTTTCTGCGCGGGCCAATGACCGAATACGGCCGGACCGTAGAAGTGTCCGGCAACGTTACCGGGCAGCTTCTCGAGGTCGTCGAAAAGCTTCGTGGTGTAGAGTTGCCAGATGCGATCGGCTCCCACGACGTCGTAGAGATGCGCGAACTCGTCGTTATCGAAAGCCCACGACCAGTCGGCGCCCTTTTCGGGATGATCGATGTTGATGAAGTGTACCGAGCGAATGACGCCGTCGGGCCGCATCGCGTCGACGATGTTTTGCGCGTCGGGTCTTGCACGCGGATCGTTGTCGACCTCGGCGCCGATCGAGAACCGCATCCCGCGGCGCAAGCCGTCCGACACGACCGACGCATGCGCGACGTCCACGCCGGCCGTTTCGGCCGCTCCGTAGAGGTCGCCGGCATGCGCGAGCTTGAGCGCGCGCCGCACGGTGTTGACCGCTCCCGGGTCTTCGAACGTCAGGTAGTTGATGTGGTCGGCCACCATCAAAAAGCGCGGCGACCCACGACGGCAGGCGTGGTAGAACCACAGAAAGAGCATGCGTGGCGTGTACGCAATCGGACGCTCCTCGGCAAACGGGCGATGCTCGCCCTTTGCGTGTCCGTGGACGTCCGGTATGGCGGCGATGCGAGGGTCGCTCAGCGTTCTACTTCCTTTACTCCGCGAGGGATCCACATCTGCCGGCGTCCTTTGTCTTTCGGCGAAGGCTCCGGCGGCTCGGCGGCGCGCTGATCGACCCACGGTATCACGGTCTCGATCAGCACCTCCACCCCCTTCTTCATGAGCTCGTAGCTCATCGAGGGGTTGGATTCCGACCCTGCGGCGATTGCCTGGGCAGGGAGAAACGGAAAGTGCAGGAGCCCAGCGATGACCGGAGTCGCGGAACTTTCGGTGAGGCCGAGCAGCTCGTAGAGCATCTGGTTGCCTAGGAACGTTCCGGCCGAGTTTGAGACGTAACCGGGTACGCCATTGGCGTGCCACGCCTCGACGATGCGTTCGAACGGGAGGTTCGAAAGACGCGCGTCGGCACCGCCTCGCGCGACGACGTCGCCCTTGCGCATAACGCCGACGTTATCGGGATGCTCGAAGTCGAGAACGTTGACCGCGACGCGCTCGAGCGCCATTGCGGTGCGTCCGCCGAACTGTCCCGTCGCGATGACGATGTCGGGATCTTCCTCGAGGAGCGTCTGCTCCATGCGCTCGCGCATCGTGCGTGTTTCGGCCGGTAAGATGCGGACGGAAAGAGGGCGGCCGGAAATCAGCCGCCCCTCCAAACTACGGGCAACCAGCTCGCTGGGATTGATTTTGTCGCCACCGTACGGCTCAAAACCGGTGATAAGGACGCGTTTAGGCACCTTCGCTTAGGTTGGCGCCGTTATCCGCGATATCCCTCCATTTTGAGAAGCCGCGCCTTCATGTCGAGTCCGTAGAAGTAGTTGTGTAAGCCGCCCGACGAGTCCACCACGCGGTGACACGGAAAGAGCAGCGGCAACGGATTGCGCGCCATCACCCGCCCGACCGCCCGCGCGGCGCGGGGCTTGCCGATTTGCGTCGCGACCCAGCCGTACGATCGCACCTCGCCCGGGGGAATCGAAGCCGCAGCGCGCAGGGCCGCTTGTTCGAACGGGGTCAGGTCGCTGATGTCGACGACCTGATCGTCGAGTTTCCACGTTGCGAAGAATCGATCGAGCGTCGGCTGCAGCCACGACGGCGCTTCGCCGACGGTGACCGGACGGCGCAGCCGGGCTTCGATGCGCGAACGGACGTTTTCCAACGGCTCGCCCGTTTCGAAGCCGATATACGCAATCCGGTTCTCTTTGAACCCGACGTACAACCGTCCGATGGGCGTCGTTACCGATGACAGAACGACCGGAGATCGGTGTCTTCCTTTGAGCGTGAGAATGTGCTCGACCACGCGTTTGGTGAGGTCGCATGAGGGCTCGGGCTGCGGGAGGCACGACAGGCAAAACGCGACGCCTTCGTATTGTTCGTAGAGTTCTTGACACGGAGGACACGCTCGCAAGTGGCCGCTAACGGCTTCTCTGAGCGATTTGGTGCAGTCGCCACGAATCTCGTCCCATAACGACTCGACCTCACGACAGCGCATGCACGGAATCTCCTTCAGGGGTGAGTCGTCCGATCTGCGGACCCAAAATGCGTCGCAGAATTCGCACGGCGCGATGGACGTGAGACTTCACGGTGCCGATCGGCTGATGCAGAATCTCCGCAATTTCCGGGTGAGAGCGGCCTTCGATGAAACGTAACGTCGCGGCCGCGCGAAGATGGACGGGGAGCTGTAACAAAGCGCGCTCGACCAAAGCCACGTCGGCGTTCTGCTCGACGATGGTCTCCGGCTGCGGCGGTCCCTCGTTCGACTCGCGCAAGAGCGCGTCGGGATCGGCCAGTGCGTCGAGTGCGACGTTGGAAGGCCGTTTGCTGCGGAGCCGGTTGCGCGTGACGTTGAGCGTGATCGTGTAGAGCCATGGCTGGAGGCGGAGCTCCCCGCGTTGCTCGGGCGACATTTTTCCGAGCGCGCGATAGGCCCGCACGAAGGCATCTTGGACGATCTCCTCCGCGTCCTCGCGGTTACCGGTCATGCGCAGGGCGAAACCATACAGCCGTCGCTGATAGTCGTCGACGATCCGCTCGAAGTTCTCGATTCCGGCAGCCGGCTGCGGCTGGCCGGCCGCAACCCTTCCGGAGGGAACCGCAGATGGCACGAACACTCCCTGTCGGAGCGGTGCGAGCACACTCATTACGTGACTGGAGACCACCGCTGCCGCCTGGAAGGTTTCATACCCCCCGCAGGCCGCCTCCTTGCCTGTGGATAGCAAAAGGGGATTTTTTCGGGGCCTCCTAATGCCTCACCATGGCCCTCCTATTCCGGGCGATCCGGATCGACGTGAGAAACAACCGCTTAATCGCACGACGATAAAGCGGTTTTTTGTTTCCTTCAAAAGGGAGAACGAATGCATCAAGCCATCGAACCGACGGAAATCGCGCTCGACGCGTACACGATGTGCAGCTTTTTACCCAACCTCGATTCGGCGCGCGCGATACCCTTGGTATTGATCGGTTACCGCCAAGGCGAGGATCCGTGGTTCGTTTGGCTCGTTCCAAAAGACGGAATCGATTCGACTGGTTTGACGGATGATCCGTATTACGCAAAAGTGCTGCGCGATCCGCACTCGTATTTTACGAGAAAGCTCAGCAAATATATCGAGGAGACGGGCTGCGTGAAGCGCGGAATTGAGATGCTGGTGGACTGCCACCAGAATCATCTCGCGTTCACCCCGCTTACCGAGCTGGGAGAAACGCCGTTCCGGCACCCGCTCCAGGTTGAGCTGGTAGGGGCGTTTTAAGCAGCTCCCGCTCCCGCGCGCGAATGTAGCGCCGGTACGTGATTTGCACGGGCACCGCTTGCGCGGACTCGCTGAGTTGCGCGTGAATGGTGAGCGTCGCGTCGAGTGCCAAGAGCAGCGCGTCGTCGAGCGCGTAGTAGGCGATTCCGTCCAAGCGCATCTTCCCCGACATCGTTGCGTGACCGCCGGGTAGACCGCCACTCATTGGCCCCGCCGCTTCGAATCGGACCGCCACCGCGGGACGCCCGGCGATCTCACCGCCGGTGCCGGGACGCAGGTAGCCGCGCAGAACGGCATCCCCTCCTAGGGGCGAGGTCGCGTTGAACGGCACGGACGCGTGCAAATGCAGAAGATCGCGCATCGTGGCGCGGTCGAGCTGCACCGCAAACGGCTGGTTGAGGATCGTGAGAAAGTCGGGATCCTCGTCCCAGCTGTCTTCGAAGGTTCCTCCGGGCCGAAGTTCTTGAATGAAACGGGCGGTGGCGTCGTGCTTTCCGCCGGCATCGCTGCGTACGTAGTGCGCCTGCGCTTCGAACCGCGCTCCCTTGCCTTGTTTCGCGACGATGAGCGTCTCGGTACCGTCGTACGTCACGCGCGACGTCGTCTGGGAGGCCCCGATCCGGTAGACGTCTTGCCCGCTGACGGTGTACGGCTGATCCGCCGCAGCGACGGCGGTCGTCGCAACGATTGCCGCGATCAAAGCGAGGCTCAACGGTGCGCGTGAAATGTCCGAACCCCGTTTCTGGCAAGTGGCTGCTAGCAGTATACCCGGTTTATCGTAACACGCCCGCAGCGTCGCGGTAGACGACGACGGTAATAGCCGCAATCGGCGGCGCGAAGACCGTCGCGATGGGTATCTCCGCCCAGAACTCCGCCTGCGGCACGTGAAAATGCACCAGCGCGAAATAGAGCGCGTTCTGCGCCACGAACTCGAGCAGCGACAGTGAGACGATCGCCAGCGCCCGCACGAAGACGGTGCTATTCCAGGCCGTCACGACGCTGCGCACGAGGGAACGAGGGATCACCGTCAAGACGGAAACGTCGTCGTCGACAACGGCCGCGGTGTCGGCGAATACCGCGACGACGGAGAAGCCGAAAGCCGCAAGGCCCGCGAGCAGTTGGAGGGGATTGGCGGACGTGCTATAGATGAGAGCCGCGATCCATACGTAGCTGAGCAAGAAATCCAAGACGATGACGGCCCACGCTCGTTCGAGGAAGCGCTCCCAGACTAGACTCTCCGCTATCGGCGTTTCAGCGGCGTCGGTCGAGACGAACGCGTAGACGAGCGCGGCTACCAATGGTACGGCGATCGCGCCGCCGAGCTCGTCAGCGTGCGGTACGCGCCAGACGAGTGCCAAGGCCACCTGTGCGGCGAACGCAACGAGGACCGCGGTCGTATAGAGCTGCCAACGGCGAAACGTCAGTTGGAAAGCCAGTCCCGTGAGTTCGAGAAACGGGCGGAAGGGTTTAACGCCGCACTCCGGCTCGCTGCGTCAGGAAGAAGCGGACGTCCGCAGAGCCTTCGCAGACGACGACTGCGTCCGCATCGACGAAGCTGCGGCCATTGATGTCGACGATGAAATCGCCCCGAGCCAGGCCGGCGAGCGTCCTGTGGACGCTGCGCATGAACTTGTCGGACGGAGCGCGGGATCCGATTGCTTCCCTAACGGCTAGCGCGAGCAGCTCGCGAACGCGCAACGGCGTTGCAAGCGCGAAGGCGGCCGATCCGTCGGCGGCGACGGCGTGGAGATCCAACGGAACCCGAACGCGAATCACGATGGAACATTTTCTGCTGCATCGAGGAGCTGCCTGCCTGCGGGGATAACGGTAATTAAATAATGTCCCACTTTGGGAACGTGCCGGCCGACGTACTGGTCGGCACCGTAGAGAAGCTCGTCTCGAAAATGGATGAGGCGGAACTTGCCGCCGCTTTCTCGCACGAGCTGTCGACGATGCCGCCCGAAGCCGCCGCTGCGTTCGTCGAAGCGATGTTCGACGCGTTTCGCGATCGCGGCGAGTCGTCCGAGGACGCAGCCGAAGGAGCGGGCACGACGATCGCGAGCATTCAAGCACGCGACGGCGTTGCGACGCAGGCGTTCGTCGAGTACGCGCGTCAGAATCCGGGGTTGATGAAGGAGGCCACGATCGTCTTCGTGGAGCGCCATCCCGATCTGGCCGGCGCGCTGCCCGCGGTTTTGAGAAGCGCGATTGCCGAGCGGTTGACGAACGTCACGTGAGCGACGGACCGCGGCGTCGCCGCTCAGAAGAGGATTCCGGCGGCGGAGGCGGCGGTGGACTGCCGCTCTTCCCGTTGATCCTCGTTGTCATTTTTGCCGGTCTGCTGCTCGGCGGTGTGCTGGCGAAGTTCTTCGGCGGCGCGTCTTCATCGAAATCGACGCCCCCGCCGAGCACGTTTACGATTGCGCCCGAACGGTCGACGGCTCCGCTCGCGATGGTAACGCGCGGCGCGACGCCTCGTCCGATCCCGACCGAGACCGCTGGTGCGACCGCGAAGCCATCGGCAAAACCGTCCGAAAAAGCGTCGCCCGCCGCATCCGCCAAGCCGTCGAGTGCGCCGAGCGAATCTCCAACCCCCAAAGCGTCGCCGAAGCCGATCCCGTCGCCGTCGGCGCGGGTCGTTTACGTGACGCCCGCACCGCACCGGCCGACTGCAGCACCCAGCAACGTCTTCACGCCGTCCGCAGCAACGCCCGTTATCGCCGCGGCGACGTCACCGGCACCGAACTACGTCGCGGCCGGAGGCGATCAAGCCGCTTCGATCGTGCGCTCGTATTTAGGTGCGCTCGCGCGCGGCGATCGCGCGACCGCGACGAGCTATCTCGCGCATGGGCTTCCCAGCGAAGCCTTCATGGATGCCAACGCGCGGATCGTTTCGGTTCATAGCGAAAACAGCGCGAGCCCGTACAAAGTCAGTGCCGACGTACAAACCGCCACCGGCGAATACTACATCACGTTTACGCTGCAGCAGGGTACCGGCGGTCTGCAGATCGTCGACCACTACGCGATCAAACCGTAGCAGCCGCTAGATTTCGGCGCCTAATCCCGTTACGGCACGTACTTGCAGTTGGCCGAACATTTCTTGGGCTTCGCGATCGGGGGCGACGAGCGTTCCGATGATGGCGCAGACGAAGCCGACCGGAATCGAAACGATGCCGGGATTTTCAATCGGGAAGATCGCGTGCGGGCCCATCCCTACGGGGCTGATCGCAATCAGACCGATCGACGATGCGAGACCGCCGAGCATGCCCGCGATCGCACCGCCGCCGGAAAAGCGCTTCCACCACAGCGACAGCAAGATCACCGGAACGTTGGCGCTGGCCGCGACCGCAAAGATGAGTCCGACGAGAAATCCGACGTTGTATCCGCGTAGCGAAATCGAGAGCACGGCGGAAATGACGGCGACAACGACGGCCGTCGCGCGCGCGACGTAGAGGTTTTCGGTTTCGTCACCCTTGCCGTCTCGAACGAGATTGAACCAGATGTCGTGCGCGAACGCCGATGAGGCCGCGATGGTGAGTCCGGCGACGACGGCGAGAATCGTTGCGAATGCCACGGCCGAAACGAACGCCGCCAGCATCGAGCCGCCCAGGTGCGCGGCCAGCAGCGGAACCGCTAAGTTGCTATCTTGCTTGGGAACGATGTAGTTGTTCGCGACCAGATCCGCGTTGAGCTTGTCGGCTTGTTCGGGGTGGTGCGCGATGTAGGAAATGGCCTGGCCCGCGTACAGGCGAGTACCGATTTGCTGCTCGCCGACGATCGTCGCGGCACCGAGTCCCATGAACGAGATGAGCACGTAGAAGATGCCGATGAGCACCATCGCCCACGCGACCGACCGCCGTGCGGCGTTTGCGGAAGGCACCGTAAAGAAACGGATGAGAACGTGTGGAAGCCCCGCGGTCCCGAGGGCCTGCGAAAGCGAGAACGATAGCAGGTTCCACGCGCCGACCGATCCGATGAAGAGCAGGCCGGGGTTGAGGAGGTTTGCGCTTGCGCCGGCAGCCTTGTGCACCGCGCTTGCCGCCTGCAGCATCGCTCCAATCGAAAAGTTGAAGTGAACCAGCACCAGCGCCGACAGAATGACCGAGCTTACCAGCAGCAGCCCGGCTTTGATGACCTGCACCCACGTCGTGGCGAGCATGCCGCCGAAGAACACGTACGTGAGCATCAACGCTGCCACGACCACGATTGCCACGATGTCGCTGAGCTGCGGTAAGAGCAAGTGAACGACCGCTCCGCCGCCGACCATCTGCGCGATCATGTAGAAGATGCTGATCACCAGGGTCGAAAGGGCGGCGACCGCGCGAACGTTCCGGCCGCGTAAGCGAAACGAAATCAAGTCGGCCATCGTGTACTTGCCGGTATTGCGCAGCTGCTCGGCGACGAGTAAGAGCACAACCAGGAAACCGACGAATGCTCCGGTCGCGTACATGAAGCCGTCGAATCCGTAGAACGCGACCAACCCGGTAATGCCCAAAAACGATGCGGCGGACATGTAGTCCCCGGCGATCGCCCAGCCGTTTTGCAGGCCGCCGATGCGGCGATGGGCGGTATAAAAACCGCGGCTGGTCGTGCTTTGTCCGGCGGCCAGGTACGTCACGACCAGCGTGATGCCGACGAAGATCCCGAACATCACGAGCGTCTCTTGCGTGCGCATCAGCCGGCGGTCTCCTCGGTCTCGCGAATCTCTTCCGTCTCGTGTTTGCGGCAGAGCGCGGCCTGCAAATCGAACGCGCGCGCCCGCCACAGGTAGGCCGCAAGCAGCCCCCACGCCATGACGAACTGCGCGAGCGCGTAGCAATAGGCCCAGGTCAACGACCCAATCGCGGGCCGGCTCATCGCCGCCGGAGCGAACCCCGCCGAGACCGGCAGGCCCAGGTAGAACGCGATGAAAAAGATCGTCGCCGGAACGACGAACCATCGCCGAGCTCGAACCAGCGATCGAAACTCGGGTTCCGCGGCGAGTGCGTCCCACTGTGCCGTCGTGACGTGATGGTGCTGGCCTTGCATGCGGCCTACATTCGCAGTATGCGGCGAATGTCCGCGCCGACGAACTCCTCTGCTGCGAGACCCGCGATCAACACGGCGCTCCCGACGATGGCGAAAACCGGGGCGGCCGGGTCGGCCGGATAGGACGTTGCCGAGTACACCATCCAGAGCGCGGCGGCGAACAATACGGCCGCCGCGAGCGCGCGGACGAGCCACTGCAGTACCGGACGGCGGCGCGATTTAACGAGGATCATTCCGGCAAACGCGACGAGTGCCGCGCAGCTAAAGCGCGCGAACTCGGCTAAGACGAACGAGTAAGTAGCTATTCCTCGTCCGGCCAACCGGCGATTTCGCCGATCGCAGCGCTCTTGAGGACGCGCAGGCCAAGCATCGCGCACTTCATACGCGTGGGGCTGATACCGATGCCGACGTTCTCGAGCACGATGTCCTTGGACAGCTTCGCGGCGTCTTGGAGCTTCATCCCCTTGACGGCTTCGGTAAGCATCGACGTCGACGCTTGGCTGATCGCGCAGCCTTTGCCGGAAAACTTCAAGTCGCTGATCACGCCGTCGTCGACTTTCAGCTCGATGCGGACCTGGTCGCCGCACAACGGGTTGAGGTCCTCGGCTTGCGCGTCGGGGCTCTCGATGTGACCGAAGTTGCGGGGATTGCGGTAGTGGTCGAGGATGTAGTCGCGGTAGAAATCGTCCATTCGCTACAGTTTAAAGACGTGCGCGGCCTTGTCGAGCCCGTCTACGAGCGCATCGACGTCGGCCTCGGTGTTGTACAGATAAAACGACGCGCGGGCCGTCGCCGGCCAGCCCATCTTTTCCATTAGCGGCATCGCGCAGTGGTGTCCGCCACGGATGCAGACGCCTTCGCTGTCGAGAACCGACGCCAGATCGTGCGCGTGAATGTCGGCGAAGTTGAATGAGATGACGCCCGACACTTCCTCGGGATTGCGCGGGCCGTAGATATGCAAGCCGCGCCGCTCGAACTCGCCGAGCCGCTCGAGCGCGTAACCCGTCAGACGCAGCTCGTGATCGCGAATCCACGGCATGCCCACGTCCTGCAGGTAATCGATGGCAACGCCGAATGCGATGGCGTCGGCGATATTGCTCGTTCCCGCTTCGAACTTCCACGGCAGATCGTTAAACGTCGTGTGCGCGTACTCGACTTTGCGGATCATGTCGCCGCCGGTGTCGAACGGCGGCATCGCTTCGAGCAGCGCGCGCTTGCCGTACAGGACGCCGATCCCGGTCGGACCGAGCATCTTGTGTCCGCTGAACGTATAGAAGTCTGCGCCGAGCGCCCTCACGTCGACCGGAAGGTGCGGCGCGCCTTGCGCACCGTCGATGAGGACGACGGCACCGGCACGGTGGGCTCGCTCGACGATCTCACGTACCGGCGCGATAGTGCCTAGCGCGTTGCTGACGTGGGCGACCGCGACGAGCTTAGCGCCGTCGAGCAGCGCGTCGAGATTGCCGAGGACGAAGCGCCCGGACGAGTCGATCGGAATGAACCGAAGCTCTGCGCCGGTTCGCTGTGCGAGCAGCTGCCACGGCACGAGATCGGAATGGTGCTCCAGCTCGCTGAGTACGATGGCGTCGCCGCGCTTGACGTTGGTCGATCCCCACGAATAAGCGACCAGATTGATCGCCTCGGTCGTGTTGCGCACCCAGATGACCTCGGCGGGATCGGCGTTGATGAACCGCGCGACCTTCAGCCGTGCGCCTTCGAACTCATCGGTAGCGCGGGCGGCAATCTCGTAGACGCCGCGGTGGATGTTGGCGTTGTACTGCTCGTAGTAGTCGACCAGTGCCGCAATCACCGATCGCGGCTTTTGCGACGTGGCGGCGGAGTCGAGATAGACCAGCCGTTTTCCACGCGACGTCGGCCGGGCCAGAATCGGAAAGTCGGCGACGATTCGCTCGAGCTTCTTATCGGTGGCGGCGATCATGATGCTTTAGTGCGCAGGGCTTCCCGCAGCTCTTCGCGCAGCGCCTCGGTAGGAAAGTTCGCGATGCCCGGCTCGAAAAAGCCCAGCGCGATCATGCGCTCGGCGGCCGTTGGTTCGATGCCGCGGCTTTCCAGGTAAAAGATTTGCTCTTCGTCGAGCGCACCGACCGTTGCGCCGTGATACGCTTTGACGTCGTTGGCCGCGATTTCCAGCGCGGGAACGGAATCGATGTGCGCGCGCTTGGAGAGCAGCAGCGCGTCGTCACGCAGGCTCGCGTCGGTGCCTTGGGCGTTAGCGGCGATGCGAATGTTGCCGAGGTATCGCGCTTGCCCGCTTCCGGCTGCGGCCGACTTCACGTGCGTCTGCGACGACGATTCACCGACGACGTGATCGACGGTGCTCACGATGTCGACGTGCTGCGATCCGATCGGGAAGAAGAGCGACGTTATGGCGGCTTCGACACCCGGCTGTGCGATCGTTGCCGACAGGTCACCGACGCTCAAGTCGGCCCCGAAATCCGCCGATGCCCAGGCGATTTTTGCGTCGCGTCCCGGGCGTGCGGCGCGGGTCGCGAAAAAGCGCGCGCCGGCATCGAGCTGCTGATAGGCGGCGCACGTGAGATCGCTGTTGTCTTCGTTCACCGCTTCGGTGACGGCGCACACGAACGCGCCGGCGCCGCCGGTATAGCGTTCCAGCACCGTCGCGCGCGCCCCGCGCTCGAGCAGCACGACGGTATAGGGAAAGACGCCCGCGTTCGGCGCTATCGAATAGGTTATGGTAATCGGTTCGCTGCAGTCGTAATCCGCAGGCACGTATACGAAGCATCCGGCCGACGCAAACGCGCGAGCGAGCGCGCCGAACTTCGCGGTCGTCGCTTCGGTCGCACCAAACGCGCGCGCGAGCAGCTCGGCGTGGCGGCGCGCCGCCGTGCTCAGGTCGCAGGCGATGACGCGCTCGGAGGCACGCTCGATGCGGACCGTCGCCCCTTCGGGCGAGATCGTATCGGCGTCGGGCGCGATTGCGTCGAGATCGACGCGCCAAAAGCGCGAGGGTCTTTGGCGCCCGCTGGGCGTGGTCAGGAAACGATCGAGCGCTTCCGCGCGCGCTTTTGGCGCTAAGAGGGTCGCGTCGAGTCCTTCGATGCGCTGATGGAGTTCCGTTTCGGGGATCGTCGCGCTAGGCAATGGCGCCGATCTCCTCGCGAATGGTGTCGTAACCTTCGCGCTCGATCCTATGCGCGAGCTCCTGGTCGCCGGTCTTGACGATGCGCCCGTCGATCATGATGTGCACGACGTCCGCCGCGACGTGCTGAAGGATCCGCGGATAATGCGTGATGACGAGAAAGCCGGTGTTGCGTCCCTCGTCGCTCGCGCGCAGCGCTGCAATCGATTCGCCGACAGCTCTAAGCGAGTCGACGTCGAGACCCGAGTCCGTCTCGTCGAGCACGGCGTACTTGGGCGCGAGCACGGCGAGTTGAAGCATTTCGAGCCGCTTCTTTTCACCGCCGGAGAACCCGTCGTTGAGATAGCGTCCCATAAAGGACGGATCCATACCGAGAAGTTCCATCTTTTCGAGCAGCAACGCGCGGAATTTTGCGGGCGGCAAATCGCCGGGGCGCTCGGCTTGGCGCGCGGCATGCAAAAAGTTGGCGACTTTCACGCCCGGAATCGCGGCCGGATATTGAAACGAAAGGAACAGGCCGGCACGCGCGCGCTTATCGGGCGCGAGGGCCAGCAAGTCCGCGCCGTCGAGAGTCACCGATCCCTTGTTGACGGCATACTGCGGATGGCCGGTCAAAGAGAAGGCGAGCGTCGACTTGCCGCTGCCGTTAGGCCCCATCAGCGCGTGAACTTTTCCGGGCTCGACGACGAGGTCGATGCCTTTGAGAATCTCGTTTCCGGCGACGCTGCAGTGCAGGTCGGCGATGCGCAAACCCTGGTCGGACACGTGCGGGGTTCCTTTCTTTTGAGCCTCTGGTATCGTAGCCGAGCCTGTCCTAGAAAGTCAAGGAAAAACTTTACTATCTAGGGGGTCCGTGCTAGGATAGGCTCAAGGTGACCGTAGACCGCTTTTTCCAGACGACCCGGGGCAAGATCGTGGCGGAACTTCGCCGCCGCGGAACGGCTTCGGCGGCAGACTTAGCGCGCGAGTTCGGGCTCTCGCCCAACGCCGTGCGCCAGCAGCTTGTTGTCCTGGAGCGCGACGGCCTGGTCGTCGAGAAATCGGTGCGGCGCGGCCCCACCAAGCCCACGCTCGAGTTTTCGCTCACCAACGACGCCGACAAGCTCTTCCCGCAGGCCTACGACAAGATGCTCGACGCGGTTCTTCGCGAGGTGCGCGACCAGTTCGGGTCGCCGGCCGTCGAGCGCATCTTTGAGGGGCTCTCGCGTAGGGCGGTCGAACGCGCACGCCACAAAATTACCGCGCAAGAACCCGAACAGCGCGTCGCTCAACTCACGCAGATGCTGCGCGATAACGGTGTCGTCGCCGAGTACAGTTTGATCGACGGCGGCTACGCGCTGCACGAGCACAACTGTCCGTATTCGGGCGTGGTTAAGGAACATCCGGAGGTGTGCCAGGTGATCCACCAGGTCATCGACGAGACGATCGGCGGCGAGCACGTGCAAACGGAGTCGCTAGCACATGGCGGCAAGGAGTGCCGCTTCGAGATGAAACCTACTGCATAGGGGAATAACGAGAGTATGGATTTTCCGAAGTTTCAGCGATTGGTCGAAGAGCGTACCGGGTTCCGCACGATGGAGAACGCGACCGCGAGCGGCGAGTATTTCAGCGACTCGTGCGGTGACATGTACAACTTCTTCCTGAAGGTCGGCCCGGGTGCGGTGATCGAGGACATCTCGTACTTCACGACCGGTTGCGGTTTCGGTACCGCGACCTGCAGCTTGGTCGTCGATTTGGCCAAAGGCAAGACGGTGGACGAAGCGGCGACGATCGCCGCCTCCGACGTCGAGTCGCAGCTCGGCGGATATCCCGAAAAGAAAAAAGATTATCCCGAGCGCGCGCTCGAGGCGCTCCACGTCGCGCTCGACGATTACCGGCAGAAGGTTTCGAGCGGGGCCGTTCCCGATTACGGCACGATGCCTCGCGCCGCTGCCGCCCCGGCGGCAGAAGTTGTCGAGCCCAAGGCCAACGGCACCGCCGCCGCCGACGACGGGAAGCTTTTGATCAAACTGCGCTAACGCTATTTTCGCAGCAGCTCAGACGTCGCGCTAACCACATAGCGCGACGTATTTTTTTCTTTGTCGTGGACCGACTCGAAGAGCGTCAGCGCACGGATCCGCAGGGTTACCGGTGCAACGTTTACGAGCGGCAGCGGCCGGCGCGGATCCTTCACTCGCGCGACGGTGACGTGCGCGACGGCGTCGTCTTTGAAAGTAAACCCGAGGCCGGCATACCCGCTGCGAAGGCGCTCGCACACCGTGCGAAAGTCGCGTCCCTGTTCGCGAGCTCCAACGTAAACGATCCGCGGCTTTTGCTCGTGCGGGAACGCGCCGACCTTGTCGAGCGCAACGTCGAGCGGAGCGGTCGCCGCCGCCGCTTCGTCCATGACGCGCACGATCTCGACGTGGCGTTCCGGATCCACGTTGCCTAAAAAAGCCAGCGTGACGTGCAGCTTGTCCAGCCCTTCGAACTTTGCCGCGAATCCGCTGCGCGCGAGCTCCTCGATGACGGCACCGCACGCAGCGCGCGCTGTATCGTCGAGCTCGATGCCCGCGAACAGCCTCACAGATACGGATTCGATTGCCGCTCGGTGCCGATCGTCGTAAAAGGTCCGTGACCGGGAACGACCGGCGTTGCATCGTCGTACGGTAAGAGTTTTTCGCGTATCGAATCGACGATGTCTTCCATCGACGTCCCGCCCAAGTCCCAGCGCCCGATCGATCCGGCAAAGAGCGTATCGCCCGTGAGCAGCGTGGTGCGCAGACCTTCACCGTCGCGCAGCGCGAAGCAGACGCTTCCCGGCGTGTGACCCGGCGTGTGTAGCACGTCGAGGCGCACGCTGCCAACGCGAAGCGAGTCGCCGTCGCGCAGGTCACCGTCGAGCGGTACGATCGGGGGCGCATGCGCCAAACCGATCCAGCGAGCTTGAATCGCGAGCGTTTCATACAGCGGAAGATCGGCCGGGTGAAGAAGGCCGCCGGCGCCGGTGAGTTCTTTGAGCCGCCCGAGGTCGCCGATGTGATCGATGTGCGCGTGCGTGTGCACGAGCAGCTTGGCGCGAAGATTTCGTTGCTTCAAGTACTCCGCAACTTCGTCGACGCCGTCACCGCCGTCGACCACGATGGCCTCTCCGCTGGTTTCGTCGGCAACGATCGTGCAGTTGCACGCGAGCGGTCCCACCGTAAACGTTTCGCAGATCACCCGTCTGCGTTTACCGGCTCAACACGGGTTTCCCGTCTTGCCGTCTTGCCCGACCGCGCCTTCGTCGGAGCTGCCTCCGGAGCCGCCGGCGGCGGGCGGATTTCCGTCGGATCCGTTCCCTCCGTTAAAACTCTTCGATAGATCTTTGCTGCTCGTACTCGAGCCATACGTGATGATGCTGATGTAATCGATCAAGCCGTTTTCGTAGAGGCGGCCGCCGTTGCCGCCCTTGTAGCCGGCTCCGGTCGCCGGCGGTGTGTCGGGACACCAGTACGTCCCCGGGCCACCATTCCCAAATTGATCGATTGTGATCGACAACCCGAACTGCTTGAGCGACGCGATCGCGATGTGCTTGGGAGGAACGAGGGTGAGGTCGCCTCCGTTTCCGCCGGCAACGCCCGTGTTCAAGTCGCCTTGGCTCCAATTGCCGCCCCAACCGCCTTCGACTCGATACGCCGCGTACGATCCGTTGACCGGCCGGCTATGCGCGTCGTTACGATCGCCGGTACCTTTCTTTCCAATCTGCGCAAAGTCGATTTCGGCCGAGCCGCCGTTGCTGACGCCGCTTCCCGGGGCGGCGCCGAGTCCGTGTAATCCGAATCCGGCCAAAATACAGTTCTGACAGGCGCCGTAGTAACCGGAGCCTATTTCGGCGCCGCTGAACGCCGAAACGCTTCCGCCGCTGCCGGGCTGCCACATCGACGACTTGGGCCACGATTTCGCTTTGATGAAGATCGAGCCGCCGCCGCCGCCCGCACCTTGCACGAACGTTATGTCGTATCCGTTCGGATGAGTGGGCGTCCCGTTTAGCGGATAGCCGTTCGAGCTGCTGTAGCCGATGCCCGACCAAAAAGACGCCGCCAACGTGCCGCCCTTACCGCCGTGACCGGCCATCAGGTTCGGCGAGCTGCCGGTAATCTTGCTCGTCGTGATCTCGATCGAACCGGCGTGACCGCCGTTGCTTCCCGTGAACGTATAGCCGTCGGCGGTCGCGGTTCCGGCGTTGTCGTCCTTTCCATCCCCGCCGTTGCCCGACAGTATCGGACTCTCGATCTCTACGACGTCGGGCGGGTACGCCTTGACCGTCTTGTGGCCGTCTTTTTTCGCGAGCGCTTGCGTGCGCGAGACGGCATCGGACGTGCCGATGACGATCGATCCGCCGTTCTGTCCGTTAGGCCGGTTCTTGTCGGTGCCGCCTTTGGCGCCGTCATCGAAGGCGATGCCGACACCGAATCGCGCGATGCACGGCTGCTTCGGATTGGCGTTTTGCTTAGTACTCGACGTGATGCCGGCGTTGTCGCCCGAAGCGATCTCCCACTTGCTCTGCAGATCGATGTGGCACGCGCTCACGAAGTCGTCGACCGGCCCGGCGTACTTACCGTTCTTGGTCGTCTCGATGCCTCCGTACGGCCCCACGATCGTAAACGACGGCGTAAAGAACGCAACTTGTATCCCGCGCGGAACCACGAGCGTGCCGGAGATCGTAATCGAGGCGCTCGCAAAGACCGCGAGGTTCTTGGTCACCTTCACCGTCTTGCCGGTCGCGACGCTCCAGTTTTTCGTGTTGACGACGCCGCCGGCAGTGGCGCCGGCGGGCGTGACGTCCGACGTGGTCGCCGGAAACGCCGGTGCGGGGATTTGCGGAAGCGCTCCGCCTCCGCGGCACGCGCTCAAAGCCGACGCGGCGACAAACGCATAGACGCGCAACGATCTCATACGGCACCCCCTCGTAGCAAGAGAGTGACTTACGTCAAAAAAGCGAGTCCTTCCTAGTCAACCTGGATCCCGAAATCGTGGAAGCCGCCGTTGAAGTATCCAAGCGGCGTGCCGGGCCGGCCCGCACAAGCAATGACGCGCCCCAAGAAGATGGAGTGGGAGCCCGCATGGTGCTCTTCGGTGACCGTGCACTCGAAGTGCGCGATCGTTCCCTCCAGTACCGGGGCGCCGGTTTCGCCGACGCGGTACTGCATCTCGTCGAACTGGCGGTCGCGGATCTTCCCGGAGAAACGTTCCGCGAGGTCGCGCTGACTTCCGGCGAGCACGTTGACGCAGAACGCGCGCGATGCCGAGATGAAGAGATAGCTGCGCGCCGCGCGATTGATGCAGATGAGGACGATCGGCGGATCGGCCGAAACGCTGGCAAACGCGCTGACCGTAATGCCGCGCGGCTCACCGTCTTTGAAGCTCGTGACGACCGTGACGCCGGTGGGAACGTGGCGCATGGTGTGTTTGAACTCCAACGGGCCCGTCATCGGATACGCGCGCCGATACCGGTTCCGTTGCCAAGCGGCAGAATGGTGGCATTGAGCGACGGGTGACCGAGAAACGCGTCGATGAATTCGCGACCGGCCGCCAGACAGTCGTCGACGATGATGAGGCCCGATAGCTTGAGCATCGGGAGGGCAAGATCCATGTATTGCCGGTACTCGCGCTCGTCGGCGTCGATGAACGCGATGTCGAGGTTGCGCTGCGGAAAATTTTCGAGCAGCTCCAGCGCCGGCGTGTTGAAAATTTCGATGAAATCGTCTTCGCCGGCACGTCTGAAGTACGAACGCGCGATGTCGGTGCGATGCGTGTCCGGATCGATCGTCCAGATTTTGCCCATACGTGGTTGCGCGAGCGCCATCCACAGCGTCGAGTATCCGTAGGCCGTTCCGATTTCGAGAATGTGGTTGGCTTGCATCGCGCTGACCAGCGTGGACAGCAGGCGCCCGGTCTCGCGAGGTACAATCGGAACTCCGTCCTTGCGTCCGTGCTGCTCCAGCTCGAGCAGCAGTGGATGCGGTTCCGGGTGTACCGCCTCGAGACTTTGCAAATCCAGCTCCATCGTCGCGTTCTGTTGGCCGGGAACCAGGGGCGACCTGCCCGAAAAGAGGCCGTCCCATGCTCCGCCGCCTGCGTTTGTTTCCGCTCAATGCCGTGCTCTTTCCGGGTGCCGTGCTCAACTTGCACATCTTCGAGGCGCGCTACAAGCAGATGATCGACGAGTGTCTGAGCAGCGGCGAAGGATTCGGCGTGGCCTTGATTGCGGAGGGAGCCGAGGCAGGCGATCCCAACGTCACTCCGCACGAAGTTGGCTCGATCGCGGAAATCGTCGACGTGCAGTCGCTGCCTTTCGATCGCTACTTCATCTCGACGGTCGGACGGCAGCGTTTTCGCATCTGCGAAATCGTCAGCCGCGAGCCGTATCTCATGGTCGACGCCGACGTTCTCGACGACGCCGAGGACGACGACGAGGAAATCGCGCGCCTGAACGAGCGCGTCCACTCGCTGTTCGCGGAGTATTTGGAACTGGTCGTGGAGCTTTCCGGAAGCGAGGCCAAGGTGCGCCTTCCGGACGACCCCCAACGTGCCTCTTTCGTCGTCGGCGATACGCTGCAGATTGCCGAAGCGATCAAGCAGCGTCTACTCGAACTGGAGACGACGAAAAAACGGCTGGTCGCGGAAGAAGATTTCCTACAGCGGTTGCTGCCGCAGCTGCGCCGCCTTTTGGAACGCCGGCGCAAGGAGCTCGAGGCGCGACGCGAGCGCGGCGAGGACATTTCGTTTCGTCCCAATCAGGAAAAATTCTTCGGAAAATACTTCTCGCCGAATTAACGCGCGGTAACCATATGCTCTGCACTCTTGACGACATTGCGTAGCAGTGCGATGTTGGTCACCGGTCCGACGCCGCCGGGGACGGGCGTGATCGCGCCGGCGACTTGCACGGCGCTCTCGAAATCGACGTCGCCGCGAAGCGCACCGTCGACCAGCGTCGTACCGACGTCGATAACGGTCGCACCCGGCTTGAGATCTTCGCCGCGGAGCATCCCCGGTACGCCGGTTGCGATGACGACCACGTCGGCCATCTGCGTGTAGGGCTGTAAACCGCGCGACTCCTTGTGTAGAATCGTGACCGTTGCGTCTTGTGCCAGCATCAGCATGGCGACCGGAAGACCCACGACGACGGATCGGCCGATCATGACGGCTTTGCGGCCGCGCAGCGGCCAGTGCGGACTGCGCTCGAGCAGCAGCATCACGGCTGCGGGCGTTGCGGCCACATACTCCGTGCCGCTGCCGAAGGCCAGATGGCCCTGATTGGTGGGGTGCGTTCCGTCGACGTCCTTGTGCACCGGAATAGCGTCGGCGATTTCGCGGATCGAGAGATGCGCCGGCAACGGCTGCTGCAGCATCACGCCGTGCACCGTCGGATCGTCGCGCAGGCGCTCGAGGCGCTCGCGCACCTGGGCAAGCGACGCCGATTCGGGCAGCTGGTCGACCTCGACCGTCACGCCGACCCGTTCCCCGGTCTTGGCGAGATTACGCACGTAGGCGACGCTCGATTCGTTCCTTCCAACGAAAACGATGTCGAGACGGGGATGAATCCCGGCGTCGCGCAGCGCACTCGTACGGCCGAGGAGTTCCACGCGTAAGTCGGCCGCGAGCGCCTTTCCGTCGAGAATGTTGGCGGGCACGCCGTCGCCGTTCGTCCGCCGAAGGAGGCAAACCCCCTGGAACGCGTTGCACGCGAAGTTTTGCTGCGGTCGCGCTTCGCGCCCGAAGAGTTCGAGCGCGCGTTCGAGAGCTTCGTGCAGACCTATAACGTCACGCCGACCGTCGGACGCTGCAGTCCCGAGGTGCTCGACCGCTATTGCAAGCTGTTCGAACGGCTCGAAGACGCGGCGCGCCTGCAGGAAGTGCGTTTTCGCGGCATCCCGCTCTACGCGGCCGTGTTGCCGGCTGGAACGGTCGTGTTCGAAGGAGAGGTCGACGAAGACCGAATGGGTGACTGGTGAGATCGCGCGTCGTCGCGTGGGTGGTTGCCGCCGTCGTCGTCATTGCCGCCCTTTGGATTCTCGTTCCGCTCTTTGGCTCGCAATCGGGTCACGCGAACGGACCGGCCGGTATGGCGGGGGAAGCGGCTCCCGTGTTTGCCCTGCGCGACGATCGCGGTCAGCCGGTTTCGCTTGCGAACTATCGCGGCCAAGTCGTCGTCATGAATCTCTGGGCGTCGTGGTGTCCGCCGTGCCGTGCCGAAATGCCCGATTTGCAGCGATTATCGCAGACGTATCGCGGGCGTGGTCTCGCCATCGTCGGCGTCAATGAAGGCGAGTCGCCCGAACGCGCGCGCGCATTTGCCGACGCGCTCCACATCGCCTTCCCGATTTGGATCGACGACCAGCAGCAGTACGGTCGCGTGTACGCGGCGCTCGGAATGCCGACAACCGTTATCATCGGACGCGACGGAACGGTGGTGCGCGGCTTCGACGGAGCGCTGGCGTATCCGCAGATGCGGGCGGCGGTGAACGACTTGGTGGCGGCGCGTTGAGCGCGTATGCCGCCATTGCGATCGTCCTGACGGCAGTGGCATGGATAGAGGTCGCGATTCCGGGTCGCGACCTCTACCACACCGGCTGGTTCAACGTCGCACTAGCCGCACTCGTCGTCATCTGCGTTGCCGGCGCCCGAAGACGAAATCTCGTGGTAGCGCTGGGGGCTGCAGTCGTCGCCGGCGCGACCATTGCCGGCGGACTCTTCGCGCCCGACAACCATACCGTCGTCGGCGCGCCCGGACAGCGCGTGCGCGTTGACGATTTGGGCGGTACGCTGGCGTTTCCGTTCGCGCAGCCCAGAACCTCGCGGCAACAGGTCGCGTTTCTCGGACCGCCGCTGACCACGTTCGTCTTACACCCCGTCGAGCGCAGCGTCGTCTACGTCGAAGCGCGCGACGCGCGACAAAACCGTTTGACGGTCACCCAACCGACGGGAACCGCGTTTCTGTCGCCGGTTTTGCTGATGCAGCAACAACAGCAGATCGCCGGCTTGATGCTGCCGTACGATTCGTTTGCCGTTCCGGCCGCGCACCGCATCGTAAAGGCGGTACTCTTTTCTCCGCAGCAGGCGGCGATGCTGCGAGGTATCCAAGGGCTGGCAACCGGGGCAGTGCTCTTCGCTGTTGACGACGACAACGATCGGCCGTTGCCGCACGCGATCGCGTTGTGCGTCGACGGCCAATCCGTTACGGTCGGCGGCCTTTTGCTGCACGCCGACATCCTGCAATACCCCGCGATCGAGGTTGTCGCCGTGCCGTCGCTCGTCGCCGCGGGTATTGGAACGCTACTCGTGTTCGGCGGACTGTTCGCCATGAGGAGACAAACGCGCAAAGGCTCTTAGCCGCGACGAGCGATGCTAACGGCTAGGCCTAGAACTCCCTACTCGTCTCTGAAGAAGCCGGCGATGTTTCCGCTCGAATCGAGCACGAATAAGAAATTGCGCGACCCCTTATCGAAAATCGCCGTATAGTGATAGCGGTCGTAGCCTGGCACTGAATCTTCGCTCACGTATTGGAGCTTTTGAAACTTGCCAAACGGCGCCAGATTGTCGTCGATCTGAGCCACGAGAGCCGGGGCGAATCCTTGCGCCATCTGCGGCGTCACGCCTTTCGTGGGAACCTGCCCCGCAAGAATGGTGGTGAAGAACGCTTGGAATTGCGCTGTCTTTGCCGGATCCTCCGGAGCCGGTGAGGCGCCGATAAACGCTATCGTCGCGACTATGAGAAAGCAGCGCGCAAAGAGAGACGTGCTCTTCATGGGATCCTCCCTTCAGAACTCCGTCGTCGAAGTAAAGCGGAAGTTTTCGATCTTGACTGCGGGCGATACGAGCGAGTAGTGATAGGAACCGGTGCGCGTCTGCTCGCTCGCGAACTCGCACTGGCGCAGGCAGTCGAGAATGCTTTGGTTGAACCGCAGGTTGCGCACGCCCCCCGTGACTTTCCCATCTTCGATAAGGAACGTGCCGTCGCGGGTCATTCCGGTGACGACCGCCTTCTTTTGATCGACGGTGCGGATATACCAGAACCGGGTGATAAACAAGCCGCGCTTGGTTTCGGCGACGAGCTGCTCTGCGCTCTTGGTTCCGGCACCGATGACCAGGTTGCGCGCTTGCGGACCAAATGAGTTCGGCGCGGGCAGCGCGTGGCCGGTGTCCGGCCGCCCCAGCTTGTTCGCGTAATAGCTGTCGGTGACGACGTTGCGAACGATGCCGTGTTCGACGAGCGGCAGCTGCATCGTTGGATGACCCTCGAAGTCGAAGGGCATTCCGGGGTTGAGCCTATGCGCGTAGTCGTCGGAAACGTTGACGTTCTCGGCAAAATAGCTGCGGTCGAGCCCGTCGCTGCAGAACGACGCGCCCTCGTCGAAGGTTTGCGCCGAGAAATGTTCGGCCAGATAGACGAAGAGCTCGCCGAACGCCGATGGCTCGAGGATGACGGTCCACGAACCGGGATCGACGGCGACCGGGTGCGTGGCGCCGGCGGCCTTACCGGTCGCGCGGCGCCCGACCGACGCGGCGTCGATGTCGCCTACGCGCGTCGAGTACGCCTCGGCAAAGCCGGTGGAGTCGGACGCGTTCATCTTGACGTTGACGCCGGCGTCGCTTCCGTCGAACGACGCATGCGCGCCCGACGTGTTGACGATGGTGTATCCTGCCGTCGAGGTCGAGACGTAGCCCGCGCACCATTGCCCGGCCGATTCGGCCTCGTCGAAGAGCGCCGCACACATCGACGCGCGCAGATCGGCCGGCGCGTCGGCCGTGCCGGGATCGTACGCGCCCGGTGGGGCGGCGGTCTTTCCGCCGGTAGGAAGCGTTGGATGCAGCGGATCTTGCGGTGCGAGTCGCGCCATTTCGATGGCGCGGTCGACCGCCTCGCGCATGGACGCGTCGTCGAGACGGTTCGTGCGCGCGACGCCGGTACGCTTATCGACGACCGCACGGATGGAAATACCCGCTTCCGCCGTTGCAACGTTTTGATTGCTGACTTGGTGCGTGAAGCGCGTCAATGCCGAATCGGCGGCCGACACCAGCACCTCCGCCTCGTCGGCGGCGCCAGCCATATCCAGCGCGCGTTTGGCGACGGCTTCGCGCTGCGCGCTATGCATAACCGACACCCACCGCAACGTTGCGGAAACGAGCCGGCGCCGTCGCCTGCGTGGTCAATCCCGTCTGCATCGGTTCGCCCTTGCCGCAGTTGGGCGTTCCCCACGCAAACCACGACCGGTCGTCGCCGATCGCGTCGCAGGAGTTCCAGAACCTCGGCGTCATGCCGGCGTACGTTGGATTCTTGAGCATGCGGCCGCGTTTGCCGTTTTTGACTTCCCATCCGATTTCACAGCCGAACTGGAAGTTGAGCCGTCGGTCGTCGATCGACCACGAGCGATTGCTTTCCATGTAAATGCCGTCCGCGACGTCGTCGAATAGGTTGTCGAACGGAACCGATCCCGGAAGCAGTACCAGATTGCACATCCGGATCATCGGCACGTACTCCCAGCTCTGCGCACGGACGCAGGCGTTGCTGTCACGCCCGATGGTGCGTGCCGTGTCGTTACTCATCTCGTACCCGGCGAGGATGCCGTTGCGGACGATATCCGAACGCACGGATTTGGTTCCCTCGTCGTCGTATCCGCAGGTGGCCATGCCGGCCGGCAGCGCGTTGTCGACGACGATTGAGACGATGTCCGAACCGTACTTCAGCTTGCCGATTTGATCGATTTCGAGGAAACTCGTTCCGGAAAAGTTCGCTTCCCACCCCATTACGCGATCGAGCTCGGCCGGATGGCCGCACGACTCGTGAATCTGCAGCGACATCTGCGATCCGCCTAAAATGATATCGAACGTTCCGGCGGGACATTGCGGTGCGCGAAGCAGCGCCACGGCCTCCTCGGCAACGCGCGGAGCACCTTCGAGAAGCTTTGCGGCTTCGACGATTTCCCAACCGCCCGATTGATACAAGCCGACGTCGCCCGGATAAGTGCGCGACTGTACGTCGCCGTCACCGACGGCCATCGCTTCGACGCCGCATCCGGTGTGGCGCAACCGCTGCGCGATACGCGATCCGGTCGTGCTGTACAGCGTCTTGTCCGTACGCCAGAGATCGAGCCATGCGCGACCGACGGTAATTTCCGGCGAGACGTGCAGCAATCGCTCGGCATCGAGGAGCAGCGCCACGCGCTCACCGAGCGGCACGTCGTAGGGATCGCGCACGACCGGGGTATCGAACGTATCGACGTAGGGCGCCGGCGGCGGAGAGCCGATCCGGCGCCGTGCGATGGAGGCGCTCGCGCGGGCAATCTTCGCGGCGCGTGCCGCGGTGCGGTCGAGCTGCGCGTCGCTCAAGTCGGAGCTGGCCGCGAAGCCCCACGCCCCGTCGACTAAGGCGCGAACGCCATAGCCGGTGCTAACGCTATCGGCCAGCGTCGCTACGACGCCGTTGCGTACCTCGATGCGGTGGGCGTGCTGCGTTTCGAACCGAACGTCGGCGTAGTTTGCACCCGCTGCCGTTGCACCGTCGAGCACGCGTGCTGCTAAGCCCGCGAAGTCCATGCGAGCGGGTATTTGAGGCCGCGGCCCGGTGCCCTTGCCCGCTTACGGTTTGTGCCGATTGGCCGGCGACCACCGCCCGCACGTTTCGAAGGACGATCTGGCCGCTCGAAACCTCCATACCCTTTGGCGGCAGCACGTAGATGCCCAAGAGGCGGGCGACTTCGGCCGTTTCCCCCGACCAGTGCACCGTGACGTGCCGCCAACCGGGCGCATCCAAGGTCGTCGCGTCGAGGAAGACGTCTTCGTTTATGGCGTTGCGCAGACCGACGCGCAGTCGCGATGCGCTGCCGTCGTCGAGAACGTCGAACGTCAGCCCGATCGTATGGGGAGGAAGCGGCAGGTCGGCCATGGCGTATGCCGCACGCTCGCTGCCTGAAAACGAATAGTTCAAGGCCACGCAGCTTCCGCACGACGGATCACGATCCAACGATCCCGGTCCGCCATGCGGCATCGTTGTGAAATGCGCGTGATCGGCAAAGGCGAGCGTCGATTCGTGAGAACCAACCGTTACCAGCGTGCTGGCGAGGCCGTCGCCGATGCGTAGGGATACCGTTGAGTCGCGCGCGCCGGCACGGTAGACGCCGTGCGCGTCGACATATCCGTCTTTTGTCTCCCAAGCGAGCAATGCCGGAAGCGACAGATGGTATCCGCGCGCGTCGATCGCACGCACGGAAAGCGCGATCGTGCCGTCCTTTTCGACGTTCGGGTTTGGCGGGAGAATCGTGGTGCGTGCCGGCGTACGGAGCACTTCGATGCTGACGTCACCCGCGACGCGTCCGCTGCGCACGACGATGTTTCCGGTGCCCGGCTGCAGCGCCGTGAAACGTCCGTCGCGGAAGATGCCCAGCGACGGCGGGTCGACTTTCGCAACGAGCGGGGCTTGCGTCGAAGCGACGTGATTGGCAGCGTCGACGGCAGCGATCCGTACCGGAACGTCGGCGCCGGTGACGGCGCGGATGACTCCGGGCTGCGCGACCAATCGAACCGCGGCCCCAACCGGCGCGGTGCTGTACACCAAGAGCCCGTCGCCGACGGGACGTTCGATGCCGTCCGACGGCGCGTTGATGACACTGGTGCCCGCGTCGCCTAAACGCCGAACGACCATCGTCGACGAGCCGCCGCCGTCGAACGCGAGCCCCTCGGTCGCGCCGAGGGCGCGCATGAGTGCGGAGAACTCGGGGCGGCTCAAGCCGACGCTAATCGACGGCTGCCGCCCGTCGACTTCGATCAAGAAAAGCGTTCCGTCGGGGGCAATCGCGGCGCCCGACGACGGAATGCGTTTTGCGAACTCGCCGCCGTTGGGTCCGTCGGGATCGTTGAACCACGCACCGTTGTGGAGGATGAGCGGACCGCCGCCGATCGCCGTCATCAACTGATCGAGTCCGACCGGTGAAAGATCGCCGCTCACGCTGGCGACGTCGCCGGGATTGGGCGTGTCGATGTCGCCGTACGCGCCGGGGCCGACGGCAAGATAATAGCCCGCCGGCTGCGCCGTTAAATTGTCGGCGACCGAGGTCACGCGATAGCGCGCGAGCGGCGGCGTGCCGTCGATCAGCTGCAACGCGATTAAGGTCGTGTTGTCTTGCGGCGGCACGTTCCCGAACTCGGGCGTCAAGAACGCGGTACCACCGTTGGGCGCCGGAAGCTGGTCGATTGCGTCGAGCGAGATCGTTTTATCGCCTAACTGCACTTGCCCGAGAAAACCGAACTCGTCGATGCCGGCGGTGCCGTCGCGCGCTATCGCGAGCGCGTAGCGCTTGCGCGGCATTTGCAGCAGCTGCCCGTTACGTACCACGATATTGAGCGGACGATTGGTGTTGCCGATGTCGAAGTAGTCGCCGTTAATCCCCGCGACGGCACCGGTTCGTTTCGCCATGGAGCCGACCGTTTCGCCGCGCGATTCCAAGACGTTGTTCGCGAGCACGCTAGCGACGTGAACGTCGCCGTGATGCGGCTGTACCGCCACCACGTGAATCGAAAGCGGACCGGCGTCGGTGTAGAGTTGATAGTCGCCATACTCGATGCCCGGTGCGATCGACTCGATCGTCGGCGCTTGCTCGAGAATGTGAGGAAACGGCGAACCTGGCGCGACGTTCGACGGAAGGTCGGCCGCGGCAGCCGCTATCGGGAGCGCGACCAGCAACGCAAATGCATACGCGAAGTGCTTCATCACCGCGATGAACGATTCGCGCTCGGCCGTCCGTGCCATACCGTGACGGCAAGCGGATAGCCGCCCGTTTGGAACGGGGCGCCGGGGACGCGGCGCAGCGTGCGCGCGTCCAGTACGTCGACGCGATCGGCGCGCGCGCAGGGCACGTAAAGCCGCTGCGTCGGTTCGTCGAGGTACGGTTTCCACGGCGTGCGGCACGTCGCGACCGGCGAACGGCGGTCGCGCAGCGTCTTGGCGTTCAAGACGTCGACGGTGTCGGCCGATTCGTCGGTGACGAAAAGCGTCGAGGTCGCGCGGTCGAGCGCGACGCCGATCGGAAAGCTCAGGTTCGCTCGGCGTGCGATCGCGCGCGGGTGCGTCGTTCCAACGGCCATGGCGACGACCGCGCCCGGAGCGCCGAACGGCGATCCGGTGCTCTGATTGGAGACGGCGTAGAGCACGTTTCCGTCGGCCGACAGCGCGAGCGAGAAGACGCGGTCGACGGCGCGGAAGCGCTGCACGACGCGCATCGAGCGCGAATCGACTGCCGCAACGGTGCCGTCGTTGGCATTCGCCACGTACACGAGGTGACGTCGCTCGTCGATCGCTAACCCTTCGGCCGTTTGTCCGGTCTTCACGGTCGTCGCCGTACCTTGGGGTGTGACGCGCGTCAACGCGCCGCTGCCCCCCACGTCGCGGTTGGTCACGAAGACGTCGCCCGATCTCGAGTCGATTGCGAGCTCGTCACCCAGCGGGACGTTTTCCACCCGCGCGACGCTCCAGGGGCTCAACGACGCAACGGTCAGCTCGTTCCCCTGCGTGTCGGTGACCGCGACTCGCCCGCGCGCGTCGAACGCCGCGTCGCTGGAAGCGCCCGCGATGGCGAGAACGCCGAGCGCGGAAAAGGAACCGGCGTCGTGAAAAACGAGGCCGTCGTCGTAGGACGCGACGGCAATGAGATCTCGGTCTGCCGAGGGCGGTGCGCCGATGCGCACGGTGCGGGCCGCGATTCCGTCGGCATTTCCGGCGACGAGCGTCGCCGTACCGGGTTTCGCCGCGTCACTGAGCGCGTACGTGCCGGCGTCGCTCAACGTCCCTTCGCCGACCAGCGCAACGTGGTAGGGCACGGGAATACCGTCGACTCGAAGACCCAGAACGCTCCCCGGCACATACGGCCATTTCGAAGCGGTAATTTGGCCAATCGCCGCACGCGTTTGTGCCGGACGTTCTGCCGAAGCCGTAAGGGCCGCAATGGCGAGCGCTGCGAGCACCGCCGCAGCGGCAAAGCGATACACTAGTGGCCTTGCAACAATCCCACGATCATGAGAACCAGACCGAATGCGCTGAGGCCGCATCCGGCGACGAGCAGCGTGCGGTTGACCGACAACGTCGAGATCGATACGAGCACGATCGCCATCTCGAAGATTGCCGTGGCCCATTCGAGCGTTTCGTAGGACTTCATCGCCGCATCCGAACTCGAGTCGTACTCGAGCGACTCGTTCTCGAAGGTGTCGGCTTCCTTGTTCGCGGACGCAGCCGCGTCTTTTTCACGGTCGGCCACCGACGCGAGCCCCTGACGCGACTGCGCGGTCTGCGCGATGTCGGCCTTGAGCAGCGCAGCGTAGAGCTCGGATCGAATGTTTTTGGCTTCGGCGGCGTTGCGGCGATCGACCGCCCGCGCTTGAAGCAGAATGGCTTGGCTCTTCGCGGTCAGGGCCGAGATCGAACGATGATGCGAAAAGAGCGTTCCCAACGCGGCTAAAACGGCAATGATTGCGGCGGCTAGCGCCGCGCCTCGATTACCGCGCTCGATATTCTCTCGACGCTCGCCGGCCTCTTGAAGAACCTTGGTAACGTTCTCGCTCATCGACCCGCTGTTTCGTGGTGCACGATCGCCGCAACGCGCTCCAGCCCCTCGACGACGTCGGTGCCGGGCGCGACCGCCGTTTCGAGCGTCTTACGCGGATCGAGCGTGAAACTCGCGAGCCGATATCCCTCGAAGGTCCCCGCAACGACGGTTCCGTCGGGATCGACGGCGTACGCGCGATCGTTGGTCCGATCGAAAACGACGACGTAGATGCGAAGCTCGAGCGCGCGCGCGCGCGCGATGCGTTCGGTCCAGGGCGAAGCCTCACCAGTGGTCCAAACCGCGAGCCGGTATCCGGCGCGTCGATAACCGACCAACCCGCCCGGATCGACAATGGTGTCGTCGCTGACGCTGACGGCGGGCAGCACGCGATCGAGCGCCGCCAGACGGTCCGATTCGCCGGGTCCGAGTGCGAACGCATCGTCGAGCACTTCCAAGCGCCGGTCGACGTCGCGCGGTAAACGGTCGGGCGAAATCGCCACGCGAAATGGAAGATCGGCCGTCCCGCCACGCGGCGCGACGTCGGAAGCTATGCCGCGCTTGGGCGTCGCATCGCCGACTTCGATCACTCCGGCGAGCGCCTCGAAACGCCGTTCGCCGGCCATCGCGACGATCTCGCCGTCGCTTCCGACGATTTGGCTCTTGCCGCAGTAAGCGACCATCCCCAACTCGGAGCCGCATTTATTTGCCGCCACGAACGGAACGTTGTTTTCGTACGCGCGCACGCGTCCGAGCAGATCGGCTTGGACGTTCTCGAGCGCTTGCGGATTACGTCCGGTCGTGACCCACGCCGTCGGCATGACGAGCATCTCCGCGCCGCGGTCGACAAGGGTTCGCGCGATCGTGGGAAGCCGTCCGTCAGCGCAAACGAAAACGCCGAGCTTCCCGACTGCGGTATCGATCGGGGTCAATCGCGAGCCGGCCTCAAACCAGCGGCGGTCGAAATGCCACAAGAAAAGCTTATCGGCACTCCCGGCGAGCGAGCCATTGCGATCGATTGTGACCGCTGCATTGTGAAGCGCGTTTCCCTGGCGCAACGCCGCGCCGGCCACGATCACCGTGCTCGTTTGCCGCGCGAGGTTGCACAAGCGCTCGAGCGTTGCCGTCACGAGACGTTCGTCGTCGTGGGTCGCGGAATCGCCGAGGACGTACGCGGGAAGCGTACCTTCGGGAAGGACGACCATCTCGGCGCCGTTCGCAGCGTCTGCAACGGCCTCGACGATCTGTTCGCCGACCCGAGCAAAATCTGCGCGGTCGTGGGCGAGCAATTGCATCGCGGCGACGCGAACGGAGCGTTTCATCGTGCCGCAGGTTTCGCGGCACTCGTGCGACCGCCCCCCGTGCACTACACGATGTGGGACATGTCGCCGCAGCACAGGATGTGCGAGAGGCGACGAGGCGCTCAAGGACGACGCATACGACGTGCGAAACGTTTGTGGTCCATGAGAGCAATGGTATGGGCGCCTCTGGCCGCCTTCGCAATCATGGGACTCGGGTTTGCACCCCTCACTACCGTCGCGGCAACGCCGGCGACGGCCACAACGCCGACTCCCAACCCAAAGAAAGATCCCTGCGGTGCTACTAAGAGCAAGTGGGAGCACCTGCAATGTATGAACTTCAACGGCTCCGCGCCCGGCGACGAATATTTCGGCCGCATGAAGTTGAGCTATCTCGGTATCGATAATACGTTCAAAGACGGCGTCGTCAGCGCCGGCGCGTATACGACGGATCAACGCCTCATTTCCAAGCTGATGTTTGCCGACGACGCGCTGCGCGCGTGGGAAAAGAAGTATCCCAACGATCCGCAGCTCGCGCGCTCGTACTTCTTCGGCGAAGCCGTCTGGCGCAAAGTCTATACGCAAGACGGTCAGCACCTCGCGTGGGAATACATCCAGGAGCTCCTGCACAAATTCCCCAACTCGTTTTTCGGAAAAAATATGAAGCTCAGTCTCGTGAAAAACGGCTTCACCGAGCACTGGTTCGCGCTGCCGCAAACCTGTCCGACCCCATTGCCCACGGGCGTGATGCCGGAAACCGAGCCGGTTTCAACCCCGAGTCCGACACCGGCTCCAGGACAGCCGGCGGTCAACATCATCACGCCGCCGTGCGTGCAGCCGCCGTCGCCGTCACCGAATCCCTACGCGTCTCCGAGCGGCTCGCCGTCGCCAACGCCGAAGGGCTCGAAGAAGACCACGCCGTCGCCGTCACCATCCCCGTCACCCACACCAGTCGCCTACCCGAGCGGATACAAGTCCCCCGGCGCACTACCGGACCTATCGCCCTCTCCATCCCCCTCACCCTCAAAACACCCGTAAAGCAAATACCTTTCGCACTACATAAAGGGGTGGTCTAACAACCACTCCTTTATGTTTACTTCTCGTGCAGCCACGAATGAATGCAATCGTGCGCTGTGTGTTTGGGCTGGTGGGATGACGCGGAGGCTCTGAACGAGCGCCGAAGCCAGGATGGCGAGAGGCGCGAGGAAGGCAGCAGGAGCGGAGCCAGGATGGCGAAGCGACGAGCGGCTCCGCGGCGTCCCACCAGTCCAAACACGCAGCGCACGATCGAGTGAAAGAGAAAGCCCCCGGCATCACTGCCGAGGGCTTTTCCTTATCGGTTCGGGTTAAGTTAGAACTTGATACCGATACCGACGTACGGTCCGTTCTCGGAGAAGTCTGCCGGAGCGGACATCTGGTGCCAACCACGGTCGCCGAGGAATCCAGCTTCGATGAAGAGCGGGATGTTCTCGAACGAGTAGTCGACGCCGATGTCGTACTTCAGCATGCCGTATCCGACGTTGTAGTTACACGGAGCCGCCACGGAACATCCGATCGGGTTCGTGCTTACATACGTTCCGCGAACCGACGGATAGTAGTATGCACTACCATACCAGTCGAATGCGCGGGAGAGATTCGGCAGCTTCTCGAGGCCGCCACCCACACCGGTGAGGGTGGGATAGCCGGCATTGTTGTTCCGCCACATGTAGCCGACGCCGATGTAGATGCGCGGCTGAAGGACGCGAAGTCCGAGACGCACATCGAGATCGTAGTCGCGGCCGTTGGTGCCGGAGCAACCCGGAGAACACGGATAGTTGTACAGGCCGCCGATGGCGGTTACCGACGTATTCGTGCGCGGATAGTTGATCTGACGATAGTCGCCTTCGACCATCCACGGCAAGTTGAACAACGGGAACTCGACTGCACCGTGGAGACGGTACGAGAAGCCGTTCGTGTTGTTGCTCGTCGTGATGCCCGGGTTGAACTCGTTGTAGACCTTCGGCGAGATGATGTAATCACCAGCGACGTAGTGGTCCCAGTACGGAGTCGGGGCCGGGGTGGGCGTGGGCGTCGGCGGCACCACAGTGGGTTGCTCAGTCGGAGCCGGGGTCGGCGGCGGCGTCGGCGGGATGTACCGCACGACGACGACGTGTTGATCCGGGACCCACTGCACGTACGCTCCCATACCTTCCGAGATCACGCGGACCGGTACGAGGACCGTGCCCTTGTAGATCATCGGGGGTACGTCCAGCGGACGCGATTCGCCGTTGATGACGACTTCCGGCTTACCGACGGTCACCTTGACCTCGGCTCCGGGTTTGCTGACCGTCACCGTCTTCGTGCCCGCTGCATACGACACAGTCGCACCCATCTGCTCGAACATCGAGCGGAGGGGAATCAGGAGCGTTCCACCGCGAACGAGCGCGGCGAGGACGCGACCCTGCTTCAGGACATCGGGCTTAGCGTAGACGTGGTGGTCATTGTAGAGAATCGGGATCTGACCCGACGGCGGGGATCCAAAATTCGCCGGCGGAGCAGCCATGGTCGAGCCTCCGGCCTGCGCGATCGCGTTGGTTCCAATGTTGCCATGCGATGCGTTGGACGTGGCTGCGACCGCGTTAAGCCCAAGGCCGGCTGCCATCAGCACGGCGAGGACTCCGGTGCTCAGTCGCTTCAATGTTTCCTCCTAGCTAGCTAGTTAATTAGACCTCAGATGCCCCCGGCCAGGCCCCGAGGGGCGATCAGACCGGATGGCAATCCGCCATCTCTTCGGGAACACACGATTGCCCCCCCTGCAGTGGGAGCCTGGAGGGCGAGGGGACGGCGGGTTCTTTCAGCCTGTTACCCTACCGCGGTCCTTTCGTAACCCTACCGTTATGTAAGCTTTTCTTCAAGCTTCGCGAGGAACTTGGCCCGGTCGATGATGTACCGCTCGTGGGTCCCTTCGGCCACGGCCTCCTGCTCGTCAAAGACTTGGACGGCGAAACTGACGCGCGGTCCGTCGACCATGACGACCTCAACTTCGGTACGCACGATGAAACCAACCGGTACCGGTTTGTGGTGTTCAATGTCGATATGCGTGCCCAGCGTGACTTGGCTCTCGTCGAGAACCGGATCGATGCAGTGAACTGCAGCGCTCTCGACGAGCTGCACCAATACGGAAGTGGAAAGGACGTCAACGCCCTTATTTCCGGCCTTCTCGGCGGTCATCCACTCCTCAACGCGGCTCTGGAGACTGTACGAGCGTCCGATATCGAGTTTCGCGCTCATGCCGGGGGGAAATACGCCCTGAATCAAAATCCCCCTAGCGGCCGTACATCGAGGGTACGGTTCGAACTTGGATGAGGAGAAAGATGCAGTATCAACTTAGGGTGACGCGCCCGCTTTTAGCAATGGTCGCGGCCACCCTCGTTCTCAGCGCGTGCGGTAAAGGAGGCACCCCCAACGGTCCGCCGCCGTTGAGCGTCGACGCCGCCCAAGCGCAGCGCCAGAACATCGCCACGCATATTGTGCTCGACGGGCAAGTCGCCCCACTCGAGCAGTCGACGCTGGCATTTCAGCAAAGCGCGCCGATCATCGGCATTTACGTCAACATCGGCGACGTGGTGAAGAAGGGAACGCTGCTGGCGCGCATCGATCCATCCACGCTTTCGGCACAACTCGAACAGGCAAACGCGCAAGCCGCGCAGCAAGGCGCGACGGCCCAAGGCGCCGTCGTCGGTCTTCCGGTGCAGACGCAAGCCAATCAGGCCGCGGTGCAAAGCGCCAAAGCTTCGTTAGATAACGCGCGCCTGGTGTACCAGCAGAACCAGCAGTTGTACAAGCAGGGCTACGTTTCCGAAACGCAGCTCGAGAACTCGCGCTCGCAATACGTCTCCGCTCAGCAAACGTACAACAATGCCGTGGTAGGATTGCGCAACAACGTGGTTAGTGCGCAGAACGTCAAGGCTCAACAGGCGGCGGCTCAAGCTGCGCGCGCCCAAGCCGGCGTGCTTTCAACGCAGGTGTCGCAGACGTATCTCTACGCGCCGTTCGACGGCGTGATCTCGCAGCGTCTGCTCGATCCGGGCGCCTTCGGCTCGCCGAATCAGCCGGTATTGACGATTTCCCGCATCGACACGGTGTGGCTCAACATCAACGTTCCCGACGAAGATCTCGGGTACGTCCGTGCGGGCGTACCGTTTACGTATACGAGCTCGTCGCTGCCCGGCAAAACGTTCCGCGGCGTGATTCAGACCGTCAACGCGGTTCCGACCTCGGGAACCCTGTCGTACCTTGCGCGCATGCAGACCGCCAATCCCGGCGAACAGCTGCGCGGGGGCATGCTGATCTCGGCGACGATTCCGCGGCAATCCGCCAACGACGCGGTCGTGGTTCCGCGCAGCGCGATCGCGCAGACGCAGAACGGCAACGTCGTCTACGTCGTGCAGGATAATAAGGCCGTCGAGGTTCCCGTGAAGGTCGGCGTGCAGACCGATACGATGGCGCAAGTCGTTAGCCCGAAGGTGCAGCCGGGTACCAACGTAGTCACCACCCGCCCCGACGCGCTTAAAGACGGGAGTCCGGTTATGGTCAACACCGGTGGTCCGCCCGGAGGTGCTCCCGGAGCAGCCGCTCCCGGCGCCGGCGCTGCCGGCAAAGCGGCTCCGAGCGCCAAGCCGAGCGGACATTAATCGATGACGTTACGATCCTTCGCGCCCGCGTTTGCGACGACGGTTGCTTTCGCAATGCTCGTGGCGCCGGCGGCTCGCGCCCAAAATCAGGCGCAGCCCGTACAGATGCCCTCTCCGCGGCCGACGCCGACGTCAAATAGTTCACCGGTTCCCTATCCCGCGTACGGTTCGCCCGCGCCCGACGTCCAGGCACTCACGGCGAAACCCGGCGTTCCGTCTGTGGTGAACTTGCAGCAAGCCGAGAAGATAAGCGTCGCGTTATCGCCGGTTTTTGCCAGTCAGAACGCAGCGTGGGCCGCGATTCACGCGAAGTACACCTCGGAGCAACAGGCGTTGTTCCCGGGTGTCAGCGGCACGGCCACGCTGGGCAACAGGTACGAAAATCGTACGAGCAGCGGTTCGGGTAGCAGCTCAAACTCCAGCAGCAGCAGCAGCTCTACTCCGCGACCGGGCAACTTATTTCAGTCGACGTCGTCGTCGGGGTCCGTCGGAATCTCGGTTACGCAGCTCATTTACGACGGCGGAAGAGTCATCGCCGCGATTCATACGGCGAAGTCGTCCGACATGGCCGGTCGCGACACGCTGTTACGACAGCTCGAGACGCTCCAAATCAACGTAGCGAGCGCGTATTACACCGTTCTCTCCGATAACGCCACGGTTGCTGCCGACGTGCAGCTCGTGCGCGAGTTCGAAACGAACGAAAACTCCGTGAGCGCGCAAATTCGTAACGGTGCGGCGGCGCGGTCCGACATTGCCGGCGCGCAGTTTCAAACGGCACAGGCCCGCGGTCAGCTCGTGACGGCGCAAGGCGCCGCGATCGGGGCGCAAGCCGCGTTTGCCACGACGCTGGGTCTCGACGCCGACGCGCAAGTCGTTCCGCAACAGATTACCGCCGAGACGACGCAGGCGACTCCGACCTATGCCGACGCCCTTAAACGCGCGCTATTGTTACGCCCGGATTATCTCTCGGCGCAATACACGGTCGTGGCCGCGCAAGAGAACGTCCGCTATGCGAAGTTGGCGCGGTTCCCCGTTCTCTCTGCCGGTGCTTCCGACACGGTGTCGCGTGACTTCAGCAATACGTGGATCAACGGCGGTGGTGGGGTTAGTATTGGCGGCGTGGGGTCTCCAGGGCCGATAAGCGGCAACGGCTACGACAATATAAAGCAGCTCGGTTTGAGTTTGTCGATTCCGATTTACGATCAGGGCTTGACCAACTACAACATTGCGGTCGCGGCCTCACAGCTGGATCAGGCGCGAGATAGTCTTCAGCTAACCAAGCTGACGGTTGAATCCGACGTGCGTACCGCGCTGGCGAACCTGATTTCGGCACGTGCGAATCTCGTGCAGGCGACGTCGGCGCGTCAATCGGCGCAGGTTTCGCTCGACGCGACGCAGGCGCAGTACCGGGTAGGTGCGGCGACGATCCTCAATTTGGTAACCGCCGAGGCAAATCTCTCGACGGCTACCGCGTCGTACATCTCCGCGCTCTACACCGTCAGGACTGCAGAGCAGAACTACCTCTTCGCGACGGGAGCATCCGACCTCCAACTCTAAAGGGTCGACATGTCTTCCCCTGCCCCGGCGGTCCCGGCCGCGGTTTCAGACCCGGTCAACGCCGCCATCTTAGCGATCTCCGAGGATCGGCTGTCGGGTTTTCAAGCCGATCCTTTCGGGGAGATTGCCGCGCGCAGCGGCGTCGACGTCGACATCGTCATCGAGCGCATCGGCGCGATGCTGCGTGCCGGAACGATCCGCCGCGTGCGCCAGACGCTGATGGCCACGAACCTGGCCAGCGGTGCGTTGTGCGCGTGGCAAGTCCCGCCGGAAAAACTCGACGCCGCATTCGAGTATCTCTTTCGCGACGATCCGTTTTCGGGTCACGTCGTCATTCGCACCACCGACGCGGTATCGGCCGGGAGCAGTTATCGCTTGTGGACGACCCTAAAGGTTCCGCAGGGATTTTCGCTGCACAAACACGCCGCGTTCTTAGCGTGCGAAATCGGTGCCGAGCGTTTCCGGCTGATGCCGGCCAAAATGCTGTTCACGCTCGGCGTCGGGCACGTGCGCCGGCGCGGTCTAGAACCAGGTGCGCGCTCCGACCTACCGGGCGAGCCGCTCGACACGAAGATCGTCGAGTTGACCGCGCAAGAGTGGCGCGTGCTCGTCGCGCTCAAGCGCGAATTCGCTCCGCACGAACTCGTTCGCGATCTGTGGCGATCGCGTGCCGCCGAAGCCGGAGTCGATTTCGAAACGTTCCTCGCGGTCGCGCGCTCGCTGAGCGAACGCAAGGTTATCGGGCGCTTTTCAACCTTTCTGGAACACGTCAAGGCGACGGCCAACAACGAGCGCGTGACGCGGTATAACGCCCTGTTTCACTGGGCGGTGCCGCCCGGCCGCGAAACCGAAGCCGGGCGCGAAGTCGCGCGGCATTACGTCATCACGCACGCCTATTGGCGCGAGGGCGGCCCGGAGTTTCACGACGTCAACGTCATGGCGGTCGCGCACGGCATGGAGAAGGATAAGGTGCTCGCGCACAAAGCCGCCATCGACGAGCATCTCCGGGAAGCCGGCATAGGCTTCTCGTATACCAACGTCTTCTGGGGAGGGCGCAGCGAGATCAAGCCCTCGGAAATCGCGCCCAGTGAGTACCGAGCGTTTTGCGAACGTCACGGAATCGATCCCAACGACATGCTTGCCGAGGAGGGCGAGAAAGGAGCATCCGGGTGAATCGACGGTCTTTTGCCGCCGTCGCGGCGTTGATTGCCGCAACGATCGTGTGGTCGGGCTGTTCTAAAGTGTCCAATGGAACCACGAGCAGCGGACGCCATCCGTGGACTCAGCCGGGCGTGCTGCGGTTTACCGAGTTCTCCGACCCCAAGAACCTCAATCCGGTGCTCAACTCCGCGGCGCCGACGCTCGACCTTTCGATGTTTATTTACTCTTGGACGGTTCGCTACGACCAAAACGGCAAGCCGATTCCCGACGCGGTAAGCGAGATACCGACGATCGCCAACGGCGACGTCAGCAAAGACGGACTGACGCTCAAATACAAGTTGCGCCACAACATGAAGTGGCAAGATGGACCCCCGGTGACGTGCAACGATCTAAAGTTTACCTGGCAAGTCGTGATGAATCCGCATAACAACGTCGTAACGACCGATGGGTATAAAGACATCGCGAGCATCGATTGCTCCGATCCGTACGTCGCCGTCGTTCACATGAAAAAACTTTACGCTCCGTTTCTGCAGCAGCTGTGGAGCGTCAACGGCAACGCGCCGATTCTTCCCGAACATCTCTTGGCGAAATACAACGACGACAAAGGTTCGTTCAACACCGCGTCCTACAACGCGCTCCCAGTTGGAAGCGGCCCGTTCAAAGTCGTGCAATGGCAACGCGGCCAAGAAGTACGCATGCAAGTTAATCCCAACTTCTACCTGGGCCGTCCCAAGCTCAACGAAGTCGTGTACAAGATCCTTCCCGACGAAAATACCGCAGAGACGCAGCTTCAGACGCACGAGATCGACATGCTCGCGCTCGGCTCGGGCCTCAAGTGGCCGCAGTACGCCGAACTTGCGGCCGATCCCAAGAACGGACTCACCGCGATCCGCGTCGACAGCTTCGCGTGGACGCACGTCGACTTTAACTTGAAGCAGCCCATCGTCTCCGACGTTCAGGTTCGCCGGGCAATAGCGTACGCAACCGACAAAGACGAGATCGTGAACAAAGTCGTGCACGGATCGGCCATTCCCGCAGATACCGACCAGCAGCCGCATCTCTCGTGGGCCTATACGAACGACATCGCGCACTATCCCTACGATCCGGAGAAGGCCAAACAGCTGCTCGATGCCGATGGCTGGAAGGTCGGTCCGGATGGCGTACGCGTGAAAGACGGTCAACGACTCGAGTTCACGATGAGCACGCAAACCGAGTCGACCAACGGCAAGGCCATACAAACCGTGCTTCAGCGTCAGTGGCGCGAAGTGGGCGTGCAGGCCGATATCAAGAACTACCCCACCTCGGAATTTTTCGACAACTCGACCAACGGCATTCTTCAAGGTGGTCATTATGATGTCGCCGGGTTCTCGTGGCTGGGCGCGGCCGATCCGGACGACAGCGCGATCTATTCCGGCGACAACCTCGCTCCGCACGGGCAAAACGCAATGTTCTGGAATAATCGGGTAGCGACCGACGCGATGAACGACGCGCTCAAAACGGTCGACCAAGCGCGCCGGAAGAAAGATTACGTGATCGTGCAACAGCAGGTGGCACTCGACGTGCCGACGATCATCCTCTACTTCGTGCGTTTCCCCTACGTCTATAACACGGATCTAAAGAATTTCAATCCGTCGCCGGTTATTTCCGGGTTCTGGGATCCCTGGGATTACTCGATCTAATTCTTCTCGTGTAACAAGGAGCTTCGCATGAGATTGTCGCGCCTCGTGGCCGTTGCGTCGATCGCCGTCTTACTGTGCGCCTGTACGAAAGCCGGGCAAAGCAGTGCTCCCATGACGCACCACCTCGTCATCGCCGACGGAACGGGTGACGTCCCGACGCTCAATCCACATCTCTTTACGGAGACGACGCTGGGCTTCATCGCGGAGATGACGCAAGCGTATCTCGTGAAATACGACGCGCATAACCGCCCGTATCCGGAGCTCGTCACCGAGGTTCCGACGCAGCCGAACGGTGGAATCAGCAAAGACGGTAAGGTCATTACGTGGCACCTGCGTCGCGGCGTGCGATGGTCCGACGGTGCGCCGTTCAACGCCGACGACGTGGTCTTCTCGACCAACGCCGTCAACAATCCGGCGAACAACGAAGTGGGGCGCGACGGATGGAATCTTATCACCAAGATCGATGAACCCGACAAATACACCGTCGTGTACCATCTGAGTAAACCGTACTCGTCATTCTTGCCGACGTTTTTTGGGTCGGCGGGAGCCAATCCGAGCGTCCTGCCGAAGCATATTCTCGGCGGACTTCCGGACATCAATCACGCGCCGTACAACTCCAAGCCCGTGGGAATCGGACCGTTCCGTGTGGTTTCGTGGTCCCGCGGCGATAAAATCGAGTTGGAGGCGAATCCGTACTACTTCCGCGGCCTTCCCAAGCTCAAACGCATAACCTACAAGCTTATTCCCTCGTACGATACCCTGTTGACGGAGATGCGCAGCGGGGAAGTAGATCTGTGGCCATTGGTCGGACCCTCCTACATCTATCAGACTAAGACGATCCCCAACATTCAAACTGACGTGATACCGGGTACCTACTATTCGCACCTAGACTTCAACGTCACCCGGCCGGCGGTGAGCGACGTTAGCGTTCGGCAAGCGATACGCTATGCGATCGATCGCCAGAGTCTCGTCCAGAAAATCGATCACGGTTACGCCCAAGTGCAGGACAGCGTTATTCCTTCCGTGTTTCCCTTTGCGCCGAAGGTTTCTACCACACCGTACGATCCGGTGAAGGCGCGCCAAATTCTCGACTCGGCGGGATGGAAAGTCGGGCCGGACGGCATTCGCGCGAAAAACGGCCACAAACTTTCGATCGACTTTGAGTACTATACGGGTTCCGCTTCGACGGATAACCTCGTTGAGGTGATCCGGCAAGAACTCAAAGGAATCGGGATATCGATGACGACCCGCAAGACGGCGGCAGCCGTGTTCTTCGGCCCTTACCAGAGTGGCGGCATCGTATATGGCGGAAAATTCGACATGACGGAATTTTCCTGGGGCGCGTTACCGAATCCCGATATTTCCAACAACTTTGAATGCAATCAGATTCCGCCGAACGGCCAGAACGTATCGCACTATTGTAATGCGGAGCTGGATCGCGTGCTCGAACAAATAAAGGGCACTTACGACGAAAAAACGCAAACCGAACTGCTCGGGCGCGCGATGGTCATCATCCAGCGCGACGCGCCTACGATCGTCTTGTGGGTGCTCGATCAGGGCTACGCGCACAAACCGGGCTTGACCGGCTTCAATCCCGGGCCGGAGACACCGTTCGATAATATGATGGACGTCGACATATAGTTACGACCAGCAGGGCGCAGCCGAGAAGCGAGAGCGACTTGAGGAGAGCCCACGCCGGGATCGCGGCTTCGAGCCCGTCTTGCCGCTGCTCCAAAAACCAAATCGTCGCGATCGACGCGGTCGCCGGCGCGTGGAAACTGCCGAGATGGTAGGGCCACACCGGCGCCGGTTGAGCGCTTCCCAGCCACGCGCCCGCGGCAAATAACGCCGCCAGCGGCATCGCCGCATACGAGACGAACCGCAGATCAGACTGGGCGCCGAGCGCGATAAAGGCCGCGGCCGCACCCGCCAGCAGAAACGCGCTCTGCGGAATCGCGTTGGGACGCTGCGCGAGACCGAACCAATCGATCGACACGAGCAGCGCGCCGGCGAAGCCCAGCGCCCGCTCCGCTCCGCGCGCGCGCAGCGCACAGAACACCGCCGCCGGAAACGCGACGACGAAATCGTGATCGTGAAAGAACGTCGCGACGAACGGCGTCAGCGCGGAAAAGACGGCGAAACGCGCGAAGCCGCCCTCGAGGCTCCGCCAAGCCGCGATCGCCGCCGCGACCGCGGCAATCGCGAGCACGACCGTTGCGAGTTCGGGCATCGGCGGCGGCAGGTGCAACTCGTACGCGATCGGTCCCGGCGCGTACTGAATGGCTCCGTAGCGCTCGCCGTTTACGTGCGACGAAAGGAGCGCTGCGTAGCGCCATGGCCAATTCCATCCCGCCCAAAGCGCCCCCACGACATAGCTGCATGCCGCCGCGAGCACGACGGCCAACGTCGTCACGTTTCGGCCGAACTGCGAAACGAGCGCCAGTGCGACGTTAGGTTGGAAGAACGCGACGAACGATGCGAGCGTCTTCGCAAGCCGCGAGCGTGCCGTGGTGGCAAGCAGCGCGCCCACGAAGGCGACCATGGCGATTTGTCCGAGCGCCAGGTTCGCCGTCACCGGTCCAAAGCCGATCGCGAACGCCAGCACGGCAAGAAACGAAAAGAACGTCAGCGGTTCGCCGCTGCCGCGCAGGGTTGCGAGAATCAGGCCGGCGAGCGCGCAGAGCAGCACGCCGTACCACAGGCGCGTCGCGAGATCGAACGGCAAGCGCGCCAACGGGCTCCAGAGCACGAGTGTGGCCGGAGGGCTGATAAAAGGCAGAACCTCGTCGTGCGACGGATCGACGCCGGGGACCGCGCGCTCGGCCTCCCAAATCGCGCGTCCGTACGGGCTCTTACCGGAGTTGACGGTCGCACCCGCGCTCCAATACGCTTCGAGGTCGCGTTGGAGCGGACCGGGCGTCGTTGCCGGACGAGCGATCGTAACGCCGATGACGATAAACGCGCACGCGAGCGCCAAAGCGACGCTACGTACGTAACCCATAGATCGCCAGCCGCTCGATCGCGCCTTTATTGCCCATCGCGTATGCGGAGCCGCCCGGGAACCGCGCTTCGAAAATGTCTTCGTACGGACCGAGTCCGTCTGGTTTTTCGATGCGCGCGAAGTTTTCCGGAAGCGACGTTAGTGCCGTACCGATGGCAACCTCCCCCGGCACCAAACGCACGCCGCCCAGGTCGGCCGGCTCGAGCGGCGGTGCGCGATCGACCTTCGGCAGATAGAGCTCGGCGGAGATCAGTGCGCTTTGCGCGTTGGACGGCGTTTCGTAGAAGAGGCTGACGAACTCGCGACCGCCGTTGACGCCGCGCACGCAGTACGTGTGCCATCCGCGCACCGGGTAGGCAAAGGCAATGCCGAACGCGCGCTCGACGTCGCGCCGCCTCGTTTTGGTAACGTCGAACGCGACCGTTTCGTTGAACAGCACCACGACGCGGTCGAACGGTACCGGCGGTACGTCCGCTTTTTTGCGCTGGCGTTCGTATATCTGCGCCAGAATTTCGACGGCGCGCGTCATTGCGAAATCCGGAGCCGGCTCATCCGGACGCTTATCCACGAAGCCCCCCCACAATAACGTGCGCGCGCGACATAACCCACAACAACCCTAAAACCGTCGCGAGATACCAAGCACTGACGCGCAGTTTGGCGTTGAGGGTCATCGCCGCGGCGCGTGGATCGACTTGCCCGCGCCACGCGGCGAGAATCGACGGCAAGCCTAAAATGCCGATGATCGCAATGAAGAAGATGGGGACGTGAAAGTACGCCGCAAAGGCGACGAAGAGCAGAAAGCCGGCGATCCAGAGCGGCGGCCAAATCGCCGCGACGATGCGGCCGCCGTCAAACGGCGGTACCGGAATCATGTTGAACAAATTGAGAAAGGCCGACACGTCCGCGCACGCCAGCCAGAACCGGTCGTTGGTGGCGTCGCCGACCGCGTAGCAAACCGCGGAGAGCCCCAACCCCGTGAGCGGGCCAGCGATCGCAATGTTGGCGTCGTGCTCCAAATCGTCCGGCGGTGCGCCGGCGGTAAACGCGCCTAACAGCGGAACGAACGCCGGCAAGCGTACGGGCAGCCCGTAAGCGCGGAACGCATAATAGTGTCCCAGCTCGTGCGCCAGCAACACGAACATCACCACGATGGCGAGCTTCCACCCGAAGAACGCAACGTAGATCCACAGCGAGAGCAAAAACGTCCAGCTGGGCGCCAAGAACTTCAGGCCGACCAAAAACAGCAGCTTGAACTTGGCGAGGAAGGCCAGCGCCGCAGCCAAAAGAGCGCCGATCGTTCCACCGGCCTTACGCTTCGTCGTTACGCTCGGCGGCGAGGGCTCGTTCTCGGCGGGCGGCGGCAGGTAATCCACCTCGCACTCTTCAACCGCGACTGCTGCGAGTGCCTGTTATTGTAATCGTGGGCGGCGGTTTCGCCGGAAGCGCGGTCGCCCGACAGCTCGAACGCCGCCTCGAACCGCGGGAAGCCGAAATCGTGCTGCTCAGCCGGGAGAACTACACGCTCTTCACGCCGATGCTGCCCGAGGTCACGGCCGGGGCGCTCGAGGTGCGCCACATCGTCACGCCGATTCGCACCGAGCTCCGCCACACGTCATTCGTCCTGGCCGACGTAACGGAAGTCGATACGAACCGCAGCCGCGTCGAATTTCGTCACGTGCTCACCGGCTTATCCGAAACGGTCGAGTACGATCACCTCGTCTTAGCTCTCGGATCGTCCACTTCGACCTTCGGACTGCCCGGCGTCGCTGAATACGCCTGGAGCATGAAGTCGCTCGAAGATGCCGACGCGCTGCGCAATCGCTTCGTCTGGCTGCTCGAACTGGCCGATACGCTGCCGCCGAGCGACCGGCGCGCATCGCTGCTCACGATCGCCGTCGTCGGCGGCGGGTTTACCGGCGTGGAGACGGCCGGCGAAATGGTCGAGCTGTTTCGCAGCGTCTTGCACTTTTATCCGCGGTTGAAACTCGAGGAAGTTCGCGTCGTGCTGCTCGAAGCGGGTGACACGCTGCTCGCCGGACTGCCGCGCAAGATGGGTGAATATTCGCGACGCAATCTGCAACGGCGCGGCGTCGAAATCATTTTGGGTGACGGCGTGGCGTCGGCCGACGAAAACGGACTTACCTTGCAGAGCGGGCGCCGCATCAACACGTCGACGATCGTTTGGAGTGCCGGCGTTGTTCCGTCGCCGATCGTCAAGCAGTGCGGATTGCCGGCGACCAAGCGCGGCGCCGTCGTTACGCGGTCCGATATGCGGGTGGCGACGATACCAAACGTGTGGGCTCTGGGCGATTGCGCCGCAATTCCCGACGGCGATGGCGGAACCTACCCGATGACGGCGCAGCACGCGATTCGCGAAGGGCCGCATCTCGCCGACAACCTCGTTGCAACGCTGCGGGGGCAGCCGACGACGGCGTTTGCTTACCGGTCGCTCGGGATGATGGCGTCACTAGGCGCTCGCCGCGCCGTTGCCCAACTGCCCGGCGATCGCGTGATCACGGGATTCATCGCCTGGTTCCTCTGGCGCAGCTACTACCTGTTGCGGCTGCCGGGCCTCGATCGTAAGCTGCGCGTCGCGTTCGATTGGACGCTCGACTTGATTTTCCCGAGGGATATCGCGGTGTTGCGGATGGGCACCCAGAGGGCCCCCGATGCCTCCTCAGGCCCTTCGACTTCGGCCCCTCCGGCCCACGCTCAGGATGACGGGTAGCGACGGCGAACGTTCATTCAATGGACCTCAAAGAGCCGATCGAGCGCCTGATCCGCGATCCGAAGGAGTTCACGCGCAACGTGCACTTCCCGGATCCGTCGCAGCTGCGCCTCTACGACGAGACCTTGCGCGACGGCGAACAGATGCCCGGCGTGTGTTACACGCCGCCGCAGAAGCTGGAGATCGCCAAAGTTCTCGCCGATATCGGCGTGCACGTCATGAGCGTGGGATTTCCAGCCGCCTCGGCCGGCGATCGGCGTACCTTGCAGCTGGTTATGGAAGCCAAACGCAAAGGCGAGTTGGGCGACGTCGAGATCGTCGTCATGTGCCGCAGCAACCGCAACGACATCGACGTCACCGTCAAGACGCTCAACGAAGCCGGAATCGAACCCAAAGAGGTCACCTTCTTCATCTTTACCAGCGGCAGCGATCTGCACTTGAAATATAAGATCGGGAAGACGCTGCTGCGCTTCGAAGGCCGCGACGAAAAAGATTGGCTCGACCTGCCGCTCGAGTTCTACCGCAACGCCAACGTCCGGTTGCAGTGCGATGCGATCGCGCACGCGCGCGACTACGGCATCGACCACATCGAGTTCGGAGCCGAGGACGGCTCGCGCGGCGACGTGGATTACTTCATCAGCTATTTCAAAGCCGGACTGGAGGCCGGCGGTACCCGGCCTGCGTGGCCCGATACGGTCGGTACGCTCACGCCCGAGGCGACCCGCTGGTACTGTTCGCGCATCGTACAAGGCCTGCCGAAGGGACTGCCGATCGTCGCGCACCTGCACAACGACTACGGGCTGGGTACGATCAACGCGATTACCGCGACGTCGTGCGGTTTCAAAGTCATTTCGGTCACCGCCAACGGGTACGGCGAGCGCGCCGGCAACGTGAAGCTCCACGAATACGCCGTCGCAATGCGCATTCTCTACGGCGTCGAAATTCCGGGATTTAAATATAACAAGCTGCGCGATCTCGCGCGCTTCATGGAACGCATGAGCGGCATCCCGATGCAGCAGCACGAGCCGATCGTCGGATCGAAGGTTTTCGCGCACGAGTCGGGCATTCACACGCACGCCGTGTTGATCGACCACCGTATGTACGAAGCGGTCCCCAGCGAGCTCGTCGGCGGCGAGACGAGTTTCGTTTTCGGCAAGCACTCGGGCGTCAATCTGGTCGAGCAGACGCTGCATAAGTGGCAATCCAAACTCGGCGACTCGGGCGTCGAGGTGACTGCGGAGCTGGCGCACCGCGTCACCGACGAGATCAAGCGGCTGCGCGAAGAGCGCGCGGCATCGAGTAAGAGCGAAGAGGCGATCGAAGCCTACGAACGGGCGATGCGCAGTTTATCGCTCAACGAAGCAGACGTGATCGACCTCGCCATGGCTTTAGGGAAACCTAAAGCGGCCGCCGCGACGGCTTAGTTCTTTAGCGACTTTCGATAGGGAAGTCGAAATAGGTCTTTGGAAACGGCTCCCACCGCAGCGTGTAGTGCCACCACTCTTCCTTGTGGCTGGTAAAACCGTGTTTGTGCATGACCGTCGCAAGCGTTTGCCGGTGCGATGCGGCGATCGGGCCGACGTCGGCGTCGGTGCGCGAGAGCTCGTCCATGCAATCGAACGTCGTACCCATATCGATCGATCCGTCGTGATAGCGTTCTCGATACGGGCCGACGCACGAGTACAGCGCGTCGCCTTTGGCGTAGCGGGGCAGATCGCGAAGCGGAAGGCGTTCGATCGTCACGTCGACGCTGCTTCCGCGCGAGTGCGCCGACTTGACGTCGAGGAAGCCGAGCGCGAAGAGCTTGGTTTTCGGGACGCGCGGATAAAACGCGGCTTTCATCGCCTGGTCCGACGGATTCTTGCTCCAGGCAACAAGGTCGCCGGTGGCGCGCGTTGGGGCGTAACAGTCGTAGACGCGCAGGGTCAGTCCGATGTCGCCGATCTCGCGCTGGGCGCCGGCCAGTGCTTGGGCGGCCTGTTTGGTGAGGACGCACTCAGGAGCGTCGTAACCGGCGATCGGACGGCCGACGAGATTATAGTCGCCGGCATAGCGCATGTCTTGAACGATCGACGGAGCGACGTCGGAAAGATACACGAAGCCGGGAGGCAGCGTTCCATGCGGTCGCGGCGTCGCGGCGAGAAGGCCGGCGAGCGCAGCGGCGCCGAGCGCCGCGCTCGAGCGTTTCACGCCTGCGCGCCCAAGCGCCATGTGGCGACGAACGCGCGAAAGACGACCGGAAAGTCGACGTGCTCGAACCGCACGCTGCGCGGCCCGGTGCGCGCGAATCCCGGAATCATCTCGACGAGATCGGCCTGCTCCGTCTTGGCCAGCGTGATTTCCAGCTGAATCGGCGGTTCGAAGCGATAGGGTTTTGCGGCTGCCGCATTTTCGATTGCGGCGCGCGCGCCGTCGCGAATCGCGCGCTGCGCCGCGGCCGGCGTCAGCGACGTGGCCGCAAACGTGCCGATCGACTCTTTGACGACGACGCCTTGTACCCAGGGCATCTGCCCGCGAACGCCTTCGACCGTCGTACGGTCGCCGGTGACGAGCAGCAGCGGAACGCCGGCGTGTCCGAGCAGTGCGGCGTTGAGCGTCGCTTCGCTGCACACGACGCCGTTGACCGACACGTCGTAGATCACCGACGGCGTGTAGGTGTGACCGAGAACCGCGTCCGCGTCGCCGATCGCGCCGTGGTAGCCGACGAAAAATGCTCCGCCGAACGACGGATCGGCGTCCTGCACCATCGAGTGCGGCTTCCGGTTGCCGAAGAGCACCCGCACGTCGGAAGGCATTTCGTCGAGAACGAGATTGCGCATTGGGCCGTGCGAGTCGTTCACGAGAACGTCGCCCGCGCCGGCCGCTCGCGCGCCTTCGATCGCGCTGCACACCTCTTGCGTGTAGTAGCGGCGGTAAATGGCGTACTCCGGATGGGGGGTGCGCGCGTCGACCTGTTCCCACGCGCACACGCCGGCCACGCCTTCCATATCGCAAGAAATGTAGACCTTCATATTTTACGCTCGCGCGTTCGCGGCGGCGCCAATGCGCGTAGCGACGATAAACGCCCGCAAAAGCATGCGGTAATCGTTGGCGCCGAAGCGCACGGCGCGCGTACCGATACGCCGGAACTCGGGCATCAGCTCGATCATGTCGGCGTGTTCCACGCCGAGGGTTTCGACGATCAGCTCGTAGGGCGGATCGAACGTGAATGGCTTGGCGTCGCCGATGCGCCCCATTGCCGCTCGAGCTCCGTCGCGAATCGCGTCCTGAGCGGCCTTCGGCGTCAGCGAGTTGACCGAAGAAAAGCCGATCGACTCTTTGACGGCCACGCCGACGGCCCACGGCAAATACTTCGCGGTCTCGTCGCAAATCGTTCGATCGCCGGTGAGCAGCACGACGGGAACACCGTAGCTTCCCGCCAGCGCCGCAAAGATCAGTGCCTCGCTGCATGGGATACCGTTGACGCTCACCGAGTATACGAGGTCGGTCATCGTGTGCGCGAGCGCGGCCGAATCGCCGGCTTTTGCGTGGTAGCCGGTGAGAAAGACCGCATTAAACCCGCCGTCGAGTGCTTGCCCCATCGAACGCGGCTTCGGTGCGCCCGACAGAATGCGCAGGCCGTCGTCCTGCGGCAGCTCGTCGAACAGCAGGTTGTGCATCGACCAGTGCGAGTCGTTGACGAGAATATCGGTCGCTCCGCCCGCGCGAGCGCCTTCGATCGCGGCGCGAATCTCTTGCGTCATGTAACGGCGGTAGATCGGATACTCGTGTGCGTTCGACGGATCGACTTGATTCCACGAACACACGCCCGCCGTACCCTCCATGTCAGAGGAAATGTAAATTTTCACATCAATCCAAGGCACAGGATGTGCCGTGTCATCCTGAGCGTAGCCATGGATGGCGAAGTCGAAGGGTGGTCATTGGGAGTTCGTTTCGCGTAAGGCTTCCTGCGCCTCTGCAAGACCCGTTTGCGCCGCGACGTTGCGCGGATTGGCCTTGAGCGCTTGGCGATAGAGCGGAACCGCGTCGGCGTACCGGTTCGCGGCGAGGTACATATCCGCGAGCTGCGTGATCGCGACGTCGTCGTCGGGATGCTTTGCAATCCGATCGCGCAACGTTTTGAGCTGCTCGGCGACGGCGGGCGGCGGACCGCCCTCGACGTTGTCTTGCGAGCCCTGCGATTGCTGCTGCGCGCCTGCGACCGTACCCGGCTTGGCAGCCTTGCCGAAGACCGAGCCCGTCACGCCGAACCCTTCGGCAACGAGATACGCCATAATAACGAGGAAAATCAAAGATACGACCGCGACGATCGGGAGTGCAATACGCGGCGGCAAGCCGCGCGACGGTTGTCTTGGCACCAAGAGTCGTTTGGACGCGCGGCGAAATAATCTTTCGTGACCGACAAATTGAGTCTACCGGCGGAATCAGAGCTTCAGCTTCTTTTTGCGCGGCTGAATTATCAGTTTTTTAACGGAGAGGTTCCCGACTGCCGCATTGCCTATAACGAGCGGTTCTCAAACTCCGCCGGCCGCATCAGTTACGGCAAGAATCCGCTGGTCATCGAGCTTTCGCCCAAGCATTTCCGCAAGTATCCCGGCGCGCTCGAGGAGACGCTGCTTCACGAAATGGTGCACGCGTGGTGTTACGCGCGCTACCGGGACACCGGCCATGGCCCGCTATTTAAGAAGAAGGCGCGCGAGTGCGGCATCACGTCGATCTATCACGAGCTCGGCAGCGTGCGCCCGCTCAACGAGTCGAGCAAGCGATACGTGCTGCGGTGCGAACACTGCGCCTTCGAAGTCCTGCGCAAGAAACGGCCCGGAAAGCCGGTGAGCTGCGCGCGTTGCAATAAGCGCCGCTTCGACGCGCGGTATCCGCTGACGATTTACGAGATCGTCGACATGCGCCCGATCGGGAACACGATCGAAGGCCTTCGCGCCGCCGAACGCGGCCATTAACACACGAGTCGATATAACTCGAAGACGTCGTCCTTGGCGAAGCCCAACTCACCGTAGAACTTGACCAGATGCGGTTCCGAGAACGGCAGCTCGACTAAAATCGCGCGCGCGCCGCTGCGTTTTGCGTAATCGACGCAGGCCGAGACCAAGTGCTTGCCGATTCCACGCTCGCGGAACCGTTCGTCGACGTAGAGGTCGCTCAGAAACCACTGGCGTTTGCAATACCACGACGAGAAGAGCGGGTAGAGCTGTAAAAAGCCGGTAGCCTGCTCGCGCTCGAAGGCCGCCAACACGACGGACTCGCCGCGTTCCAAGCGTTCGCCCAAAAACCGGCGCGAGGTCTCGAGATCCGGCTTTTCGGTGAAAAACTGCCGGTACGCGTCGAACAGGGGCGCGATCGCGTCGAGATCCTCGGGGGTCGCGGTCCGCACGGTCAGAGGCATGGGCGGCCAAGTACGATTCCCGGCAGGTTGCTACCTAGGTCCAGGCAGAGATCGGAGCCGGCGGGCGAAAATAATGCGGCTATGACGACTGCACGGGTTTCCCCCAACGGGGCCAAAACGCGTACCGAGACCGACTCGATGGGCAAGATCGAGGTCCCGGCCGATAAGTACTACGGCGCGCAATCCGCGCGTTCGCTCATACACTTCGACATCGGTGACGGCGTCTGGCCGCGCGACGTGATGCCCAAGCAGGTCATCCGCGCGATGGCCACCCTCAAGAAGGCGGCCGCGCTGGTCAACCGCGACCTCGGAAAGCTCGATGGCACCCAGAGCGATCTCATCGTGAAAGCCGCCGACGAGGTGATCGACGGCAAGCTCGACGCGCACTTTCCGCTGCGCGTGTGGCAAACCGGCTCGGGGACGCAGACGAACATGAACGTCAACGAGGTCATCAGCAACCGCGCGATCGAGATCGCGGGCGGCGAGATGGGCTCGAAGAAGCCGGTGCATCCCAACGACCACGTCAACATGTCGCAATCGTCCAACGACACGTTTCCGACGGCCATGCACATGGCTGCCGCCGAAGCGATGGTCGCGATGCTGCCGGCGGTAGAGAAACTGCGCGACGCCATCAACGAGAAGGCGAAGCAGTGGTCGCACATCGTCAAAGTCGGCCGCACGCATCTGCAGGATGCGACGCCGCTAACGCTCGGCCAAGAGTTCTCCGGATACGTGACGCAGCTCGATCGCGCCATGGTGGCGTGCAAAGAAGCTTTGCATCACCTATACGATCTCGCTATCGGCGGCACGGCCGTCGGCACCGGCCTCAACGCGCATCCCGAGTTCGGCGAGCGGACCGCCAAGAAGATCTCGGAGCTGACCGGATTACCGTTCCGCTCGCATCCGAACAAGTTCACGGCACTGGCGTCGCACGACGATTTCGTGTTCGCGTCGGGCGCGCTCAAGATGCTGGGCGCCGCGCTCATGAAGATCGCCAACGACGTCCGCTGGCTGGCTTCGGGCCCCCGCGCCGGCATCGGCGAGTTGGTTTTGCCGGAGAACGAGCCGGGCAGCTCGATCATGCCGGGCAAGGTCAATCCGACGCAGTCCGAAGCGATGACCATGGTGGTCGCACAGGTGTACGGCAACGATCTCGCGATTAGCTTCGGCGCGTCGCAGGGCAACTTCGAGCTCAACGTGTTCAACCCGGTGATGATCTACAACTTCCTGCACTCGTGCTCGCTGCTGCGCGACGCGTGCACGATGTTCCGCGAGCATGCGATCGAAGGACTCCAAGCCAACGAGGAACAGATCAAGAAGTACCTCGACGAGTCGCTGATGGTGGTCACGGCGCTCGCGCCGCACATCGGCTACGATAAGGCGGCGGAGATCGCCAAACACGCACACCATAAGAAGAAGACGCTCAAGGAAGCGGCGCTGGAACTGGGACACGTTACCGAGGAACAATACGACAAAGTCGTCGTTCCGAAGGAAATGACGTACCCCAAATCATGAATGATGCGGCATAGCCGCTGGGTCCCCCAAAGTAGCGAGCAACGCATATGACCGTCGTTGCCGCGATTGCTTTTGCCATCGCGCTCGTTTGCATCTGCTACGCGATCGCCGCACGCGGCCGCGAGCGGCGCTTTGCATCGATGTTCGAGAACAGCTCCGAGATGATGTGCATGTACGACGTCCACGGACATATCGTCAGGTTCAATCCGGCAGCCGTGCGGCGTCTGGGCGTGGGAAGCGAGCACGCGGGCAAGCACTTCAGCGTGCACGTTGCCGCCGAAGAGCGTGCCATGGTAGAGCATGCATTCGCGCAGACGCTTGCCGGCCAAGCCAACGAACTCGCAACCGTGTTCGTCGATGCCCGCAGCACGCGCATCCCGGTCGTGACGAATCTCGCCCCGATCGTCGTGCACGGTCGAACGGTCGGCGTCGTGGGATCCGCGCGCGACGTGAGCGCCGAGCAGCAGTACGAGCAGAACATGCTCGCCAGTCAGGAGCGCTACCGCGCGCTGTTCGAACAGAGCGCGCACGCGATGGCGGCGGTGAAACCCGACGGCACGATTTCCGCCATCAACGTCGCGATGGAGCGCCTCAGCGGCTATCGGAACGAGGAAATCGTGGGAAAGTCGGCGCTGATGTTTTCGCCGCCCGACCGCCGCGAGATGGCGCAGGAGCGATTGGCCGATCTCACCGTGCACCCCCGAGCGGTCGCCTACGACGCGACGCTCTTCTGTCGCGGCGATCACGAGATCCCCGTTTCCGTCGACGTGCTGCCCGTGCGCGTCAAGGAGCGCGTCGAAGCCTTTTATATGACGGTTAAGGATCTTACGCACGAACGCGCGCTGGCCAACCGGCTGACGGCAAAGGACGATCGATTCAGCGCGCTCTACCGCGTGGCTTCGTCCGCGGGCAGCGGCGGCACGCAAATCGATCGGGCGCTGGTGCTGGGAGCAGACTCGCTGGGCATGGCGTACGGGTTCGTGACGGAGCGCGGCGACGGCGGGTTCGTGGTCCGGCACCGGTTCGGTCCCGAAGACGGCTTGATTCCGTCCGCCGATGTCGGCGAGCGCCTCGCAGCAAGTCCGCGCGCGCTCGCATTCGACGACTTCGATGGCGGGAAGAGCTGCATCGGAAGCCGGATTTCGATTCGCGGCGAGACTTACGGTACGCTCGTGTTTCTCGATTTGCGTCCGCGCGAGCTGCAGTTCGATCAATCCGATCTCGATTTCATCGATCTTCTGGTCGTCCTCGTCGGCGGTGCCGTCGCACGCGAAATCGACGATCGCGAGCTCGAGGCGCATTCGCTGCGCGACCCGCTTACGGGCTTGCCCAACCGTACGAAGCTGGATCAGGAAATCACCCGCTCGATCGCGCGCGCACGCCGCTCGCAAGACGGGTTCGCGCTGCACTTCATCGATCTGGATCGCTTCAAGCCGATCAACGACGAGTGGGGACACGAGTCGGGCGACCTGGTTCTTCAACAGATCGCGCAGCGTCTGAACGAGATCGTTCGCAGCGCCGACCTGGTCGCGCGCATCGGCGGCGACGAGTTCGTCGTGCTTCAGGCGGGCGTCAAAGATACTGCGTCGACCGCCGAATTCGCGCAACGCGTCGCCGCGGCCGTCCGCAAGCCGATTCGGCTGGACGACGAGCGTACCGCTTCGGTGGGGTGCAGCATCGGGCTCGCGTTCTTTCCGAAAGACGGCACGACGCCGGCAGCGTTGATTCGCGCCGCCGACGCCGCCATGTATCGCGCGAAGGAGCGCGGCCGCTCCGAAACGCCCTAAAGCCCCTCGATCGAAAACGCCGCGGCGTCGCCGCGATAGGTTCCGATGCCCACGATGCCGCCGTCGGGGGCGAAGGCGTATCCGCACTCAAAGCGCCACCCCGGAGCGCGCACGAGGTCGTCGAGGCGATGCAGCGATCCGTTGACCCAAAGAAATGCGTAGTGACGTCCGTCGCCGTCTTCGATCATGCCGATGACCCGGTCGCGCGAATCGATAGCGTACGCGACGCTCGCGGCGGCCGAGTTCGCGGGTTCGATCGCCGATCCGCCGATCCACGCGCGCGCGTGCGATGCGGCGGCGAATGCCGCTCCCTTGCCCGGCGGAACGTCGGCGCCGGCGGCGTCTCCGGCGGCGGTAATCCCGATGGCAACCCCGGGTCCCAGCGCCTCGCGCGTACGGTCGTGCCAGCGCATCGCCACGAAGCGTTCGTTTTGCGAAACGACGTTCGAGGGCGCCGGAACGCCGTTGATGTAGGCGGTATATCCGGCCGTATACAGGCCGGCCGTTGCAAGCGCGACGCCGTTGCCCATATTCAAGCATTGATTGCTGCGCAGGTGGAGCACGACCGGCGCGTACTGTCCCGACGTGTCGTCGAGATCGACGATCGCCGGAGATTGCATCGTGGCGATGACCGAGCCGTCGCTCAGCGTCCCCGCCAGCACCGGCCCGAGCGACGATTGCGGAAAGTTCTCGCACAGGCGCCGCAGGTCGCCGAGCACCTGCGCGTCGCCGATTGGCGCGACCGGCCGCGCTCCGTGCCAAACGACGGTGCGCGTGAGGTATCCCCGAACGGTAACGACGGCCGAAACCTCACCGCGGGCCGATACCGTCATCAGCGCGCGCCCTCCGAACGGATCGATCGTCGCGTGGTTTGGCAGCTTGAGGAGATGCACCGTTATCGCGGCGAGGACCAGAGCGTGCATCAACGCGTCTCGTTTCGCAGCGTCGGAATCGATACGGCGACGGCGGCGATGACGATGTAGCCGACCGCGCCGATCCACATCGCCGCGAGCGGCGAATATTTATCGGATACGTAGCCAAAAATCAATACGCCCGGCGCAATCGACGAGAGGACGATCAGCCGCACGGCACCCATGACTCGGCCGATCATCGCTTCGGGCGAGACGCGCATGCGAAAACCGATGATCTGCGCGACTTCGAAGTTGGCGACGGTGTTCGCTGCCGCCCAGAAGGCCGCTGCTAGCCAGAGATTCTTCGTCAGCACGACGGGTATGAAAATGAGGGCGTCAATCGCGTACGCCATGGTGAGGGCGCGTCCGAACGGCCAGCGGCGCGCGAACTTCGCGGCAAACGCCGCCCCGGCTACGGCTCCGCCGGCGGCAATGCCCAGAAAGATACCCACCTGCTGATCCGTCGCGCCAAAGCCTTTTTTCAGAAAGGGAATTAATATTGCATAGCAACCGAAACCGAAGAAGTTGAACGCGAGGCCGGCGAGCGTTTGAACTCGCATGGTGAGGTCGCCCCAGAGCTGTTGGAATCCGAGCATCACGTCGTTGCGCAGTTGAGCGAGCGACGGCAATCCGCCGGCGGTCTCGGGGCCGAGTGTCCCGATGCGCGACAGCGAGATTTGCGAAGCAAGGTAGGTCAGCGCATTGAGCGTTAACGCCGGAAGCGGACCGAAGTACGCGAACAAGGCACCCCCGACGACCGGTGCGACCAGGTTCGACGTGTTTTCCGAAGCGATCAGCACCGCGATGGCTTCCGTCGACCGTTCGCGTCCGAGCATGTAGGGGATACTCGACGATTGTCCGCCTAAAAAGGCGGCGGCGCAGGTCGAGATGACCACTAATCCGCCGTAGATCATCGGCAGCGTGAGGAAGTGCAACCAGTAGGCGATCGCAAAGAACGCCATGACGGCAAAGCGCACGGCGTCGCAGCCGATCATCAGCTTGCGGCGGTCGAGCCGATCGGCCAACGATCCGCCGATCAATGCGAAGACGGAGAACGGCACGGTCTCGCAGATGAAGGCGCCGCCGGTCGACAGCGCCGAGTGCGTCAAGTGATAGGCCAGCAGCGGAACGGCGAGCGTGCGCAAGCCGTCGCCCAGCATGCTGAGCGACTGCCCGATGAAATACTGTCGAAAAGCGCGCGAGCGAAAGATGCTCGGCGCGGCCTGCGCGGAAAGCATCGAACTCCTCTAAAGGTGTTTCCAGATCAAACTTACGGCGGCAATGGCCAATGCTACTGCGACGGCGATGAGAAGTTGAGGAGATTTCAGTCGCAGCGAGAGCCGCGCGCCGATTGGACCGCCCAGCAGGCCGCCGAGAATCAGCGGAATCGCACCGCTGACGTCAACGTCACGCTCCCACGCGTGCGTTGCCAAACCCACCGGCGACGTCAGGAGGATCGCAAACTGGGACGTCGCGCCGATCGCGTGTGCTGGGAGTTCTGAGAAGTACAGCAAGGTCGGCACCAGCACGATGCCGCCGCCCAATCCGAAAAGGCTGGAAAACAGACCGATGACCAAACCGATCCCGAACGCCGCGCGATGCGACATACCTTTGAGGCGCGCGACGTGGTAGTGCTCCGGCCTGCCCGCGAGGCGGCGTTCCGCGTTCCAGAACATATCGACGGCGACCGCGACCAAGATCGCGGCTAGGATCCAATCGAAGAGCTTCGCCGGCATATGCAGCGCCAAAATCGCGCCGAGTATGCTGGTCGGCAATCCGCCGAGCGCGATGATGAGCCCGATCTTTACGTGGACGCGCCGATGCCAAAGATACGTGGCGACGCTGCTCGCACTGTTGGCCACGATGAGCACGAGCGATGTGCCGGCGGCTTCGGCCGGTGCGAATCCGAGAAACAGCCGCAGAATGGGGACGAAGATGAATCCGCCGCCCAAGCCGACCATCGAGCCGAAGACGCTCGCGACGAACGCCGCGGCGAAGAGTTCCACCCCACCGCGCGTCAGCATAGCGGTTTCTTAGGCCGGCTGTAACTCGGGGGGAGCCGGCGGAGGCGATGCCGGGGTCCCTGCCGCTTTAAGGCTCTTGACGTTGTAGATCTTGATGGGCTGAACTTTGCCTTTTACCGCGACCGGCTCGAGTTCGTCAACGTCGACGATCTCTTTGCATTCCGAATAGGTCGACTCGCTGATAATGATTTCGCCGCCTTTGGCGACGTTATACAAACGCGCCGCCACGTTGACGTTGTCGCCGATGACGGTGTAGTTCATGCGCGAACTGGCACCCAGGTTGCCCATCACGAGCTCGCCGGTGTTGATCCCCATGCCTACCGTGAACTCTTTTTTGCCCTCGGCTTTCCACTTTGCCGACAACTCGAGGATCTTCTCTTGCTGCTTGACCGCGGAGATGACGGCGTTCTTCGCGTCGTCGGGCGTTTGATACGGCGCCGAGAAGACCGCCATGACGCAGTCGCCGATGAACTTGTCGACATAGCCGCCGTACTCGAAGATGATGTTGCACATCTCTTCGAAGTACTCGTTGAGCTGCGTGTAGATCTCTTCCGGGGTCATCGTTTCGCTCATCGACGTGAAGCCGCGAATGTCGCTGTAGAAAATCGTCGCCTTGACGCGTTTGCCCTTGAGCGCGAGCGCCCCCTTCGGGTCGTCTTGCTTGAGGATGTCTGCCACGATCGCCGGGCTAACGTGCATGCCGAACATGTTGGTCACCATGCGCCGCTGCGAGCCCTCGTTGATCACGCGGTAGATCGCCACGAACATCGTGCCCAGAATCATCGCGCCGACGACGTGGACCAAGTCGATCCAAATCAGGAGCTTGACGAAAATCGCCAAGTTCAGGTAGGCGTAAACGACGGTAGCAAACAGCGAAATGAGAATCGCTTGCGACGTCCGCATCAGCGTGAACGATACGGCGGCCAGCAGCGGCAGTCCGATAGCCAGCAAAATGTCGAACCAAATGGGTGCGACTCGCAGGAAATACCCGCGCATCAGTTGGTCGGCAAAACGGGCGTTGATGAAAAGTCCCGGACGGCGTCCGCGCGCGGTATCCGCATAGTCGGTCAGGGCCGTAGCCGTTCCACCGATGTAAATGATCGCGCCCTTTGCGAAAACGCGAAGCTCGCTGACGCTCATTGAGTAGGTGCTTGAAAACGATTCGATACCACGACCCGGATATTCGGGCTGCAGCGTCTCTGTTTCGGTTTCTAGGTCTTGGTGATGCTGCATTCGGGGCGGCAGAAGCAGCATAACGCCCTGGTACGTCGGAACGGCCTGCAGATTGAGAGGCTTTCCATAAAACGTCGACACGCCGGCCGCGGCGAGTGCATAGAAGTGCTGGTTGCTGTGTTCGCCCGTGCTGCCCGTATCGATCTCGATGGGTTGGCCGATGACGTAGCCGCCGGGCGTATCGAGGGTGGTATGGCCGAGCGCAGCCGCGTAGGGCGCTAACGCCGGATCGGTGGCCTCAACGCCGATCTGGCCGGTGGAGGTCGTATTTACCGTATATCCGAGGACGGAAGGCATGGCGCGCAATCCGTCCGCGAAACATTTGTCGTCCTGCGGACCGAAGCGGCTCGGGTTGAGAAAGTCGATATCGAAGACGACGGTCTTAGCGCCGGCCGCTTTGAGTTTCTTTACGAGCTGTCCGTAATAGCAGCGCGGGAACGGAAAGCCCATCTTCTTGTAGGTGATATCGTCGACGTCGATGATGCCGATATTTGGGTTTGGCTCGCCATCGTAAGCCGGTTGGCCGAAGCCGAGCTGCTGCGAGTAATCCATGACGCCGACGTGGGCTACCAAGTCGGCGATTCGATTGGCTAATGGGAAAGTACTGAGCGGGAGAAGCTGGAGCGTTTCGCCGATGGCGCTTGCGAGCGCGCCAAGGGCTAAGGCGATGACGAGTGCGCGGACCTTAGCCGGCATGAGCTCCTCCTCTTACGTTAGTTCGCTCTACCTATGTATCGGCGGTCGCGGGTGTCGATGCGAATGACGTTGCCGCTCTCGACGAAGAGGGGGACCTGAACGGTCGCGCCCGTCTCGAGCTTGGCCGGCTTGGTCGTGTTAGTGGCGGTGTCGCCCTTGAAGCCGGGATCGGTTTCGACGATCTTCAACTCGACGTGCGCCGGAAGGTCGACGCCGATTGGTGTGCCGTCGTGAAACTGCACGTCGACGACCATGCCGTCTTTGAGAAAGTCGGCCGGACCGCCGATGAGGTCGCGCTGGATGGTGACGTTTTCGAACGACTCCTGATCCATGAAGTGGAACCCGTCCGCGTCGTTATAAAGCATCTGCATCGAGCGGTTGTCCACGGTCGCGCGCTCGAGTTTTTCGCCGGCGCGGAACGTGCGCTCCAAGGTCGTGCCGGTTTTCACGTTCTTGAGGCGCGTGCGGACGAAGGCCGACCCTTTTCCAGGCTTGACGTGCAGGAACTCGATGACGGTCCAGAGGTTCCCGTCCACGACGATCGTCACGCCGTTACGGAGATCGTTCGACGAAATCATAGGGGCCTGGGCTTCGACAGGCGGATAGGGCCTTCCGTCCCGGCGCGGATGCGACCGATGTTGTCACGGTGCTTGAATACGATAAGTATCGCAGCGAAAACCCCATATGCCGTCTCCACGATCGACCCCGTAACGAACCACAGCGCGATCGGTGCGAGGATGCTGCCGAACATCGAGCCGACCGACGAGTAACGCGTGATCGCGGCGCCGGCAATCCATCCCGCGACCGCGACGAGTCCGGCCGGCCAGCACAATCCGAAGATCGCACCGAACGACGTCGCGACGCCTTTGCCGCCTTTGAACTTCAGCCACGGCGAATAGCAATGACCCAGCACCGCGCCCGCAGCGACGATTGCAGCGTAAACGTGTCCGAAGTACGCGTTCGCCAAAAATGCCGGTACGAAGCCCTTGAGCGCGTCGAGCAGCAGAACGGCAGCGGCTCCGCCTTTTCCGAGCGTGCGCAGCGCGTTCATCGCGCCGATATTCCCCGAGCCCTGCGTGCGAATATCGGTACGGTAGAAGAAGCGTCCGATAACGTAACCGAATGGAACCGACCCGATGAGGAAAGCGAGGATGAAAGCGACGGCTATCACGCTTCGGGATCCGTTTCGCGGCGCGGACGGAACTCCAGGGTCAACGGCACGCCTTCGAAATCGAAGTGCTGGCGCAGGATGTTTTCGATAAAGCGCCGGTAGTGCGTTACGACCAAGTCCGGATCGTTGCAGTGAAAGATGAACAGCGGCGGATGCGTTGCCGGCTGCGTCGCGTAGTAAATCTTGAACAATCGGCCGCCGACGGCAGGAGCCGGATGCGCGAGCACGGCGTCGCGTACGATCGAATTGAGCGGCGCGGTCGCGATCCTGCGATCGAGGTTCTCGGCTACGCGATTGACGACCGGCATCAGGCTTCCGAGCCGGCGGTGCGTCTTTGCCGACAAAAACGTGATCGGCGCGAAGCGCGCGAACGGAATTAAGTCCGCAATCGCATTGGCGAGCTCGCCCTGACTGTAGTCGCCGCCTTGCTCGCGCACCAGATCCCACTTGTTGCCGACGAGGATGAGCCCTTTACGTTCTTCGATGGCGATGCCCGCGAGCCGGCGGTCCTGTGCGGTCACGCCGGTCATTGCGTCGAAGACGAGCAGCGCGATATCGCAGCGAGCGATCGCGTTGAGCGAACGCAGCGCCGAGTAGTACTCGATCGCACCGTGCGCCTCGGGTTTCTTGCGAACGCCGGCCGTATCGATCAAGCGAATCTTGCGATCGTGCAAAGTAAGGAGCGTGTCGATGGCGTCTCGCGTGGTTCCCGGAACCTCGGAGACGATCGCGCGTTCCTCACCCAGCAGCGCGTTGAGCAGCGAACTCTTTCCGACGTTCGGACGTCCGATGATCGCCAGCGCGAGCTCGCCGGCGGGCGTCGCGTCCGGCGCTTCGGGCGGCAGCAGGTCGACGACGCGATCGAGCAGATCGCCGGTGCCTTCACCGTGGATTGCCGACACGGCAACCGGTTCGCCAAAACCCAAGCGCGAGAACTCGGCGTGCACCGACGCGGCGGCGCTGGGTGACTCCGCTTTATTGGCCACGAGAACGATCGGGCGGCGTTTCGCGCGCAAGATGCGCGCGACGTCGTCGTCGAGCGGATGCAGCCCGGTCTGCGCGTCGACCACGAAGACCACGACCTCGGCTTCTTCCGCCGCGGCCTCGGCTTGGCGTCGCGTCGCCTCGGCGAACTGCTCGCCGTGCGCGACGTCGGCGTCGGGATCGATACCGGCGGTATCGACGACGGAGAACACGCGTCCGCGCCAGTCGCATAGAGCGTACAAGCGGTCGCGCGTCACGCCGGGCGTATCCTCGACGATCGCCAGTCGCTGGCCAATCAGCCGGTTGAAGAGCGCGCTCTTGCCGACGTTCGGGCGCCCCACGATGGCGACGGTGGAAGGGTGCAGCGCGCCGCCGGCAACGTCGGAGAGGGGTTCGGTATCCACGAGGCCCGTTGTGTTAGACGCGGGGTGAAGGCGCCCCCACCCGTCGAATCACCCCCGGCCGCGATGCCCAACATTTATATCGAGACCTTCGGCTGCCAGATGAACGAGGCCGACTCCCAGTACGTGGCCGACCGCGCCGTTTCCGCGGGCTATGCCGTTACCGCCGTGCCCGAAGAGGCCGACGTGCTGCTGATCAACACGTGCACCGTCCGCGACAAGGCCGAACGCCGAGCGTACGGGCGGATGAACCACTTTAAGAGCCTCAAGGACGCCGCTTCGCACGTGCGGCTGGTCGTGATGGGGTGCTTGGCCGAGCAGGATCGCGACCGCATGCAGAAGCTCGCCCCCCACGTCGACGCGGTGTTCGGCACCAAAGAGCTGGCGCAGCTCGGCGATCAGCTCGCCGCTTGGCAGCCCGGGTTCGCTGAGAACGTGGATTTCAGCGACGATCGGTCGCTGCTCGAGCCGCTCGGCGGAACGCCCGATGCGATCGCCGATGCGTTCTCGCATCTGCGCGCGTTCGTCAACGTCCAGCGCGGCTGCTCCTACTACTGTACGTTTTGCATCGTGCCGCACGTCCGCGGGCGCTTCGATCACCGTCCCATCGCGGAAATCGTCGACGAGGTTCGCGCCAAGATCGCGGCCGGCGCGCGCGAGGTCATGCTCGTCGGACAAACGGTCAACGCGTGGCGCGATCCGGTCGCCGGCGCCGATTTCGGCGACCTGTGCAAACTCGTAGCGGATCTGCCGGGCTTGGAGCGTTTGACGTTCATCTCGCCGCATCCCAAGGATTTCAGCGAGAAGATGATCGCCGATCTGGCGTCCGTAGACTGCCTCAATCCGCGCATCCATTTACCGCTGCAATCCGCCAGCGACGCGGTACTGCGCCGGATGAACCGCAAGTACACGTCGGCACAGTTCCGGGAGAAGGTCGATCTGATCCACCGGTACTTGCCGAATTGGGCGATCACCACCGACGTGATCGTCGGATTTCCCGGCGAAACCGAAGACGATTTTGAAGCGACGCTCGATTACGTGCGCACCGACGTTTTCAGTAACGCGTTCATGTTCGTGTATTCGATTCGACGTGGAACGCCCGCCGCGCAGTGGGAACAGGTACCCAAAGACGTCGCAGCGGAGCGCTTCGCGCGCTTAGTCGCCGCGCAGAACGCGTCGACTCGCGCGTATCACGATCGCAAGGTTGGAGCAACCGTGCGCGCGCTGACGTGCGGGACGTCAAAGAAAGACGCGACCAAGCTTACCGTCAAAGCGCTCGACAACGTGACGGTCGTCGTGCCGAAGCCGGCCGATTACGACGAAGCCGGGTACGCGGCAACGCCTTGGACGGACGTCCGCGTCGACGCGGCGCGCCTCTGGGGATGCACCGGCACGATCCTTCGGCGATCCGCAAGCTTTGACGACGGCGGCAGGTCCGTTGAAGCACCCGTGCTAAGCCTGCTCTGAAGTGAGCGCCGCGAAGTATTCGCCGATGCTCGAGCAGTACTTCGGGATGAAAGGTAAGCACCCCGAAGCGATTCTGCTGTCGCGCGTCGGCGATTTCTACGAAGCGTACGGCGAGGACGCCGAAACGATTGCGCGCGCGCTGCAAATAGCTCTGACGAGCAAGGAAGCCGGCGGCGGTAAACGCGTCGCTATGGCAGGCGTGCCGCATCACGCGCTGACGCAATACCTGGCGCGGCTGGTGCAGCAGCGCTTCATCGTGGCGCTGGCGGAGCAGTTGGAGGTTCCGCAGCCCAACAAGCTCGTGCGACGCGAGGTTGTGCGGCTCGTGACGCCCGGCACGCTGGTCGAGGAACAGCTGCTCGACGGGAAGCAGAACAACTATCTCGCCGCGATTGCCGCGATCGAAGAGACGTTCGCGGTCGCCTACGCCGACGTTTCGACGGGCTACTGCGCCGCGACGGCGTTCGGCGGCGAGAGTGCGTACGACGACGTCCTAACCGAGCTGGGCCGCATCGGACCCGCCGAGGTCGTGGCCGATCTGCCGGCCGGATTGCGCGCCGCGATGGGAACCGCGATCGAGAACGTCGGCGCGCGCTTGGCGGCCCCAGTGCTCGGTCTGGTCGAGGCGCGCCCGCGCGGCGCCATCGAGCAGTTCTCGCACGACGAGTCGCTGGCGATCCATCGCGCGCTCGACGCGCTCGGCGCGTTCGTGCGTCGCACCGGCGTGACCAACGGCGACGGCGGACTCCAAACGCCGCAGTTTTACCGCAGCCAAACCTTTCTCGCCCTCGATCCGGCGACGCGTAAGAACCTCGAGCTCACGCGCGCACAGGGTCAGAACCCGCGAGCAACCTTGCTGGCGACGCTCGATCAGTGCGCGACGTCGATGGGATCGCGCATGCTGGCGCGCTGGATTCTCGCACCGCTGGTTGATCGCGACGCGATCGGCAAACGTCAAGAATGCGTGGCGACGTTGCTGGAAGAACACGCATGCCGGCAGGCCGTTCGCGAGATTCTCAGAGGCTGTTTCGATCTCGAGCGAATCGCGCAGAAAGTGCGGTTCCGGCGTGCCGGTCCGCGCGATCTGGCATCGCTCCGGCGCACGCTCGACGTGTTGTTGCCGTTGCGCGCCGTGCTGCCGCGAGCGATCGTACCGATGCTCGACGGCATAGCCGATTTCTCCGGGCTATTAGATGATCTGCAGACGACGCTCGTCGACGAGCCTCCGGCGCTTCTGGGCGACGGCGGCGTGATTCGTCACGAGGCCAATGCCGATTTGGCCGAGTGCATCGCGTTGCGGACCGACGTTCGATCGCGTCTTTCCGAACTCGAAGAACGCGAGCGGGAACGCACCGGCATCAAAACGCTGAAGATCAAGTACGCAAGCGCCTTCGGATACGCGATCGAGGTCAGCAAGAGCCAAGCCGGCAGCGTTCCGGCCGATTACGTTCGCAAACAGACGCTCACGACGGGCGAACGATACATCACGCCCGAGCTCAAGGATCTGGAGCTGGCCATCTCAACCGCGCAGTCGCGACAGCAGCGTCTCGAGACGCAGCTCTTCGAAGCGCTCGTCGATCGCGTCGCCGCGCAGATCGACGATCTGCTGCAGGCTGCCGACACGATCGCGACCATCGACGCGCTCACGTCGCTGGCACAGTGTGCCGCCGAGCGCGGATACGTTCGGCCGGAGTTCGTCGAAGAAAGCGTCGTCGGGATCGAAGACGGACGCCATCCGGTGATGGAAGCCGTCTTGCGCACCAACTTCGTTCCCAACGACCTACAGCTGCGCGACGACGGGCATCGTTTCATTCTGCTCACCGGACCGAACATGGGCGGTAAGTCGACGTACTTGCGTCAAGCCGGTCTGCTGGCGATCATGGCGCACGTCGGTTCGTTCGTCCCCGCCAAGAGCATGCGCTTGGGGATCGTCGATCGGATCTTCACGCGCATCGGCGCCGGCGACGACTTGGCATCGGGTCAATCGACGTTTTACATGGAGATGGCCGAAGCGGCGAACATCTTGCGGCGCAGCACGCATCGATCGCTGCTGTTGATCGACGAGGTCGGTCGTGGTACCGGGACGCTCGACGGGCTCTCGATCGCTCAAGCGATCTGCGAGTTCTTGCTCGGTCTCGAGGAGTGGGCACCGATGGTGCTCTTTGCGACGCACTTTCACGAACTGTGCGCGCTGACCGAGCATTGGACGCAAGTAGCGAACTATCACATTACGGCGGTCGAAAATACCGCGCGCGGCGGAGCGCCGGTTTTTTCGCACCGCGTGCAGCCCGGCAGCTCCTCGCGATCGTTCGGTATCGAGGTAGCGCGTATGGCCGGATTGCCCGAAGCCGTCGTCGAGCGCGCGCAAGAAATCGCCGACGCGCTCTCGGGACACGCCGACGTGGAAGCGCAAGTACCATTGCGAAAGAAGATGCCCAAGAAGCCGCCGCAAGAACGCCAGTTGACGTTCTTGGGCGGCGATTCTTCTTAGAGGTTTGCTAAGACGTCCAAGGCGTGTCCCTTGACGTCGACCTTCGGCCACACCTTACGGATCGTGCCGCCGGCATCGATGAGAAACGTCGAACGTTGCGGATACTTTTCGTTTGGAACGCCGAACGCTTCGCACAGCTTTCCATCGGTATCGGCGAGCAGTGCGAACGGAATCGAGTATTTCTTTTTGAACGCTTGATGCGACTCGACCGAGTCGCAGCTCACTCCGACGATCCGGGCGTTTTTCGCTTGAAACTTTGCGTAAACGTCGCGGAACTGCGAAGCTTCGCTCGTTCAACCCGGTGTGTCGTCTTTCGGATAGAACCAGAGAACCAGCGGACCACCCAGTAGGCTCGTCGTGTCGACCTCGCGGCCTTCGTCGTCGAGCAGAGTCACCGCCGGCATTGTAGCGCCTTCTGCAATCATGGGCGTGACGTTTATTGATGGAGGCAGCCTCTCCTTGGGGCCAGAACCGGTCGGCGTCGTGAAAATCGTGGAACTCGACGCGGTCACCATCGGCCAAATCGCGGCCGGCGAGATCATCGAGCGCCCGGCCTCGGTCGTCAAAGAACTGGTCGAAAATGCGGTCGATGCCGGCGCGTCGCGCATTACGGTGATTCTCGAGCGCGGTGGAATCGATTCCATCGAGGTCGCCGACGATGGCGCAGGACTCGACCGCGGCGAGTTGCCGCTAGCCGTGCGCCGCCATGCGACGAGCAAGCTCGCGACCGCGAGCGACCTGGAGTCGATTGCGACGCTGGGTTTTCGTGGAGAGGGTCTGGCGTCGATCGCCGCCGTTTCGCAACTCGAGATCGTTTCGCGCCCGTCGTCGGAGGAGGTCGGCGCGCGCGTGCGCGCACACGCGGAGCGCACGGAGGCCGTCGAGCCTGTAGCGTCGCCGCCGGGGACGCGCGTGCGCGTGGAAAATTTGTTCGGCAACGTGCCGGTGCGCCGCGAGTACCTGCGGTCGGCCCAGACCGAGTTCAATCGCATCTCGTCGTGGCTCTCCAGCTTTGCTCTAGCGTATCCGAAGGTAACGTTCGCGCTTCGGCACGACGGCAAGGACGTCTGGACGATGCCGCAGACCGCCGACGAACGCGAGCGGCTCGCCATGGTTTTCGGGCGCGATGCGGCACAGTGGCTGCTCCCGATCGACGAGTCGGCGGCGAGCACGTTGGATGGACGCCTGCGCGGTTACGTCAGCGCGCCGGGCCACGACCGCCCCGACCGGCGCATGCAGCTGCTCTTCGTCAACGGCAGGCTGCTGCGCAGCATCTTGATGGCGGGCGCCTGGACCGCGGGGTACGCAACGTTTGCGATGATCGGGCGTCAGCCGTACGGCGTGCTGTTTCTCGAGCTTTCGCCCGAACACGTGGATCCCAACGTGCATCCCACCAAGAGCGACGTGCGGCTGCGCTTTCCCAATCAGGTTTTCGAGGCGGCGCGCCGCGCGATCTCCGCGACTTTGCACCGCGACGCATCCGCGCGTTTTCGCGAACACACTGCGCCGGCGGCCGGAGTCTCGGCGCTTCCCGACAGCGTCGACACGAGTTTGGCTCACGTGCAGTCGCTGTTCGAACGGCCGGTGGGCGACGCCGCCGACGTTCCGAGCCATCGTCTGCGCGTGCTCGCGCAGCTGCACCGTACCTACATCGTCGCCACCGACGGCGACGCCCTGTTGCTGGTCGACCAGCACGCCGCGCACGAGCGTATCGCCTACGAATCGATCGTCGAGCGAGCCCGCAAACCTGCGCCGAACGAGCCGATGCTGGTGCCGCACGTCGTCGAGCTCGACGCGACGCAGAGCGCGGCGCTCGATCGCGTGCTGGAGACGCTCAACGAGGGCGGCCTCGAGATCGAAGGCTTCGGCGAGCGCTCCTATCGGATTCTCGCAACCCCAGCGGGCTTCGGCGCGCGGACGTTCGATCTGGGCGGTTTCTTGAGCGATCTCACGGAGGATCCCAAACAGCGCGACGTGCGCGAGCGCGTTTGGGCGTCGCTGGCGTGTCACAGCGTAACGATTGCCGGCGAACGTTTGGAACCCGAAGAGATGGCGACCCTGGTCGAGCGGCTGCAGCAGTGCGTCAATCCCATGCACTGCCCGCACGGCCGGCCGACGATGGTCCGGCTCGATCCCGGAGAGATCGCGCGCCTCTTCAAACGCACGTGAGCGACGGCGTGCTCGTCCTCGCCGGAGCGACGGCGAGTGGGAAGACGGCCCTTGCCGTCGAGCTGGCGCTGCGGTTCGATGCCGAGATCGTCGGTGCCGATTCGCGCCAGATCTATCGCAGCATGCCGATCGGAACGGCGATGCCTTCGGCCGAGCAGCTTGCGGTCGTTTCGCATCACATGGTGGACTTTCTCGATCCCTGCGACCGGTATTCGGCCGCGCGCTACGTCGAGGATGCGATGGCGGCGGTCGAGGAGATCCGCCGGCGCGGCAAACGCGTCATCATCGCGGGCGGAACGGGTTTCTACATTCGCTCCCTGCTCGGACGCGTGGAGCTCGCGCCGGAATACGACGAAGCGCTGCGCGGCCGTCTGGCAGCCGAAGCACGTTCGCATCCGCCGGAGTTTTTGCACGCATGGCTCTCGGTGCACGACAGGGAGCGCGCCGCCGCACTCGATCCCGCCGACACGTATCGGGTGCTTCGCGCCTTAGAAGTCGCCCTTATCTGTCATCCTGAGCGTAGGCGCGAAGCGCCGAAGTCGAAGGGCAGGCGAAACCTAGTCACGGCAGGCGTTTCAGCGCTCCTCGTTTTTCTCGACTTGCCGCTCGATGTGCTCGACGAGCGCATTGCGGCGCGTGCGGATCGTATGCTCGGGCGCGGGTTCGTCGAAGAGGCCGAGCGCGTCGGTGCCGGTGCCGTCGCCGCCGACGCGGTGGGCTACCCTCAAGCGCTCGCCTTTGGACGTGGTTGGATCACCGAGCGCGAACTCCGCACGCTGCTCGTTCGAGCGACCCGGCGCTACGCGCGCCGCCAGCGCGCGTGGTTCCGCGGAGAGCGCGAAACGCTATGGCTGCAGCCCAACGCCGTGGAACGCGCCGTACGGGAGAATCTCGGGTGGTCTCCGAAGGCAACCTAACTATGCCCGCGGGTCTTCAGGACGCGTTCCTTGCCGAGTGTAAGCGGCAGGGTTCGACCGTGACCGTGTACCTGGTCAACGGCTTTCAGCTTCGCGGAGTCGTCAAAGGGTTCGACCCCTTTACGGTGCTCCTGGAGTACGAACGCAAGACGCACTTGATTTACAAGCACGCGATTTCGACGATCTCCCCGGTCGCCGCCGTAACCGTCAGCGGCAACGACGCGGGCGTCGGGGCCAACGGCGCCGAGGTCAGCGAGCCGACCTGACATGACGCCCGTCACGAAGATGCACGGGGCACGCAACGACTTCATCGTTCTGGACCACCGCACTAGCCCTATCGACGATTTGCCCGCGTTCGCGCGCTGGGGGTGCGACCGCCGCGCCGGCATAGGCGGCGACGGACTCATCGTTATCGACCAGTCGGCGGTCGCCGACGTGCGCATGCGCATCTTCAACGCCGACGGCAGCGAGGCGGAGATGTGCGGCAACGGCATTCGCTGCGCTGCGCGCTGGCTCGAAGAGGCCGGTGAAGGCGATCGCCTGCGATTCGAAACGCTCGCCGGAGTCGTCGAGACGTCGGTCGTCGCGCGCGAACCCGAGTACCTCGTGCGTGCGGCAATCGGCGCTCCACGCGTGCGACCCGAACCGGTGCGTTTTATGGACGACGCGCGCTTCGTCGACGTGGGCAATCCGCACGTCGTCCTCTTTCGCGAGCGCGTCGACGACGTCGATCTGACGATGGTCGCGACGCGCATGCAAGCGATGGAGGGCTTGTCCAACGGAACCAACGTGCACCTCGCCGCCCTCGAGGAGAAGAACGTGTTGCGCGTACGGCACTGGGAACGCGGCGTCGGACTGACGATGGCGTGCGGCACCGGCGCGGTCGCGTGCGCGGCGGCGGCGATCGACCGAAATTTGGTCGAGTCACCGGTGGACGTTCTCGTTCCGGGCGGCCGGCTCGTCGTCGAGTGGAACGGAGCGGGTCAAGCGTTTCTTACCGGTCCGGCGGTGCGGGTCTTCGACACCGCGGTCCGCGTCGAAGCAGGAGCCGTCATCTGATTGGACTTCCGTACTGCGATCGCGAAGGACGGATCTATTACGACGAAGAGGTCGAGCCGCTAGCCGACGGCGGCATCGTTCGTCGCGCATCGATGAACGAACTCATCCCCGCGCCCCCCGGCATCGTGCAAATGATCTTACCCGAGCGCAGACCATTGCTGCGAGATTGTCATCCTGAGCGTAGCGCCGCAGGCGCGAAGTCGAAGGGCAGGCGTATCTACCCGTTAGCAGTCGCACTCCCCGCCGGCTACACGCGATTGTTGCTTCCGGCCTACGAAGAGCTTCCGGACGCACCGCCGCTGCCGCTGTTCGGGTACACGTTTGCCTGCGTGGTCGACGACGAGCTGTACGTCGGTGCGATGAAGACCGACGAATCCGAAGATTGGCAGCCGCGGTACTTTGCCGAGGGCGAGCTCGAAGCGATAATCGAGCGCCGGCTGTCGCGCGATCCGGAGAACGGCGTGCTGCGACAGGTTGCGCTCTGCTCGCGCGACTACGGCTGCTTTACGGCGCAAAACGTCTTTCTCGAACGCGGCGAAGCCGCGCTTCCGGTTTCGCCCAAGTGCAACGCGCGGTGCGTCGGCTGCATCTCCGAACTCGAACCGGATGCCGGCATGCCGTCGCCCCAACGACGAATCGCCTACGAGGTGACCGCGCAAGAGCTCGCGCGCGTCGCGGTCGCGCACCTCGACCGCGTCGAGGACGGGATCGTCTCGTTCGGACAAGGCTGCGAGGGCGAGCCGCTCCTGCGGGCGATTTCGATCGCGCGCGCCATCGAAGTGATTCGCTCCGAGCGCGAGAACGGAACGATTAATCTCAATACCAACGGCAGCATGCCCGGCGAGTTGCGACGCTGCATCGATGCGGGGCTGCAGGCCGTTCGCGTCAGCTTGAACTCGTTCCGCCCGCAATCCTACGCTGCATATTACCGTCCGATTGGGTACGCAATCGACGACGTGCTGGAGTCGATTCGCGTCGCGTCGGACGCCGGATTGCGCGTCAGCCTCAATCTGCTGACACATCCGGGCGTAACCGACGAGAAGGCCGAACTCGAGGCGATGACCGATTTCCTGGGAGGCGTTCGCGTCGACATGATTCAAACGCGCACCCTCAACATTGATCCGCACCGGTACTTCGAGATGGTCGGCCGTCCGGACAATCCCCTAGGTATGCGCTACGCGTTAGACGCGATGCAGCAGTTCGTGCGCGTCGGCAACTTCACGCACACGCACTAGCATGAAAGCTTGGCAAATCGCCGTCGCCTTAGCAATCGGCGTCTTGGTGGGCGTGGCCGAGCCGGGCAAGTTCGAGTACGCACTCGGTTACGCGACGTTGTACGTGTTTCTGCCCCCGCTGCTTTTCGAGGCGGCGTGGAATCTCAGCTATCGCGCGATCGTGCGTCAGTGGGCCGCGATCGCGACCTTAGCTGGTCCCGGCGTATTCGTTACCGCGCTCATCGTTGCCGGAGCTCTGACGATCGTGCACGTCGACATCGCTTCGGCACTATTGATGGGCGCAATCTTGAGCGCAACGGACCCGATCGCGGTTATCGCCATCTTCCGATCGATCAAGGCTCCGAAAACTCTCGTGACGATCGTCGAATGCGAGGCCCTCTTCAACGATGCGGTCGCCGTCGTACTCTATCGCGGCGTCCTCGCGGGAATCGCGCTGGGGGCGCTGAGTTCGCGGGACGTCGGAGTAGTAGCGCTCCAAACGTTGTCCGGCGCGGTCGGCGGCATCGCATTCGGTGTTGCGCTCGCATTTGCCGTGGCGCGCACTCTGCGCGGCAGAAGCCGTGCGGAAGTGCAAATCGCAGGCACGGTCGTCTGCGCGTACGGGTCGTACTTTGCCGCCGACCGTCTTCACCTATCGGGCATCTTCGCCGTCATCGCTTGCGGCATCGCACTGCGATATTTCGAGCGCCGATGGATCGCACTCAGGATTGTCGAGGAGGTCAACCGGTTCTGGGATCTGGCGGCCTGGGCGGCAAACGCTCTCGTGTTTTTCTTAGTCGGCGCTGCGTTGCAGATCGGCCAAGTTGCCCGCGAGCCGGCCTTTATCGCGGCGTGCCTCATCGCAATCGCGCTGTCGCGCATCGTCGTCGCAGCCTTCCTATTGCCAGCTCCCTATCCGCGGCCGTGGCTCGACGTCGTGCGGATCGCAGGTATGCGCGGAGCGCTCTCCATTGCGCTGGCATTGGCCGTTCCCGCGGCCATGCCGTATCGTCAGGCGATGATCGACGCGAGCTTTGCCGTCGCGGTCGCGACGATTATCGCAGGCAGCTTGAGTGCGTCCCGCGTCGTCCGCCGCGCATTAGTTCATGAACGCTAGGCCGGCGCCGAAGTAGTGCTGTTTCAGTCCGGTAGGATCGGGTGGTGAGAACCCGTACTCGACGTCGAGTTCGATATGCGAGTTGAGAGCCTGTTCGTATCCAAAGTCGAATGAACTCTTACTGCCGGGCCCTGGACCAACTTGCGAGAAGTACGTGTGCTCGCCATAGAGTACCATGTTTGGAGAAAGCTGCGCGCTGATGCCGGTCGACGGTTCGAACGCAAAGTAGGATTGCGCCGCGCCCGAAGCGCTGCGAGCACTGAGCGCGTTGAAGCTCTCGGTGCCGAATAGGCCGAAAACCGGCCCGAGATTGTAGACCCAATTGAAGTCGGCGGTGTATTGCGCGCCGCCGGCCGTAAAGGCTTGGTTGCCGGTAGGGATCGAGACGATAGCGCCGCCTCCCCAGACGGCCTTGTCGTTCGAGCCGAGATTGAACTGCGTACCGAGCGCAAGGTCACCCCACCCGCTCGGGGCACCGTTTGAATGCGTGTAGTTGGGAGCGAAAATATCGAACTCGAACTTCGGATCGAAGGTGCCGACGCGAATGACGGCCTGCGGATAGTTTGCCGCGACACCGCTTCCCGCCCCGGTCGAAACGACGTTCGCATAGCCGCTCTCGACGAGCACGTGATTCGGGGCGACGGCGCACGGTGCCGACGCCAAGGTGGGCCGATTGATGAGATTGAGGATTCCGTCGCACGGGTTCGGCGTGGGGGTGGCTGACGGAGCGGTTTGGCCCAACGCCGGTGCGGTGAAGAGCGCGGTTGCGAACGCACAAGAGAGTCCTGCGACGACGAAACGGCCTCGACCCATGCCGCCACGGTACTAGTTCATGAACGAGATCCCTGCGCCCACGTAGTGGTATTGCTCCGCGTTGATAACCGTCGGCGACCAGCCGTACTCGACGTCGAGCTGCACGTGTTGTCCGATATCACGAATGTAGCCGAAGTCGAAGACGTCTTTTCCGCCGAGATTTGGGCCCGCTGCTGAGTAGTACGCGTACTCGCCGTAGAGCGCGTTTGGCGATCCAGGGAGGGTTGCCTCGAGTTCCAGCGAGGGAATGAACGCGAAGTACGACTGCGATTGGCCGCCGGAGTTGACCCCGCTCAGAGCGTTGCCTGAAAGTGTCGTCGCGAGGCTGAATGTGGGGTTGAGCGTGTAACCCCAGTTGAAGTCGCCGGTAAACTGGGCGTTATGCGCCGTAAATGCCGGCGTTCCAGACGGAACGGTGGCGAATCCGGCCACACCCCACAGAGCTTTGCCGGTATATCCGAGTTCGTATTTGGCACCCAACGTCATATCGGTTGAGCCGGTAGCGGTTACGCCGCCTAGCGACGAGCGCGCGTAGTTTGGCGGAGTGAACTCGATGTCGAGGTGCGGGTCGAACGTTCCGAAGGCGATGCCGACGTCGTTCTGTCCGGCCATGACGGTATTGCCGCCGCCGGGTCCGGTGGTCGTGGCGTTCGAGTAGCCGTTTTCGACCACGAAGTGACCGGTTTGCACCGTGCACACTCCGGTCGTGATCGTCGGGCGGTTCACGATGGACATGATCGAACCGCACGGGTCGCTAGGAGCGCTTGGACTCGGCGACGGTGAGGGCGACGGCGATCCTTGCGCAAGAAGCAGGGCCGCGAAGATTGGTGCGAACGACATAGCGTCGTCATTGTAGAAGGCGCTGCGCCCCCCGGGCAGCCTTCAATCGGACGTTTCGCATCCTTCGTTTGGATGATCCGTTCGGCGGCTGGCGGCCGGTGCGGCGCGGCCCTATGCTGGAAGCATGTTGTTGGAGTTGGGAGTCATCGCGCTGTCGATCGCCGGATTCGTCGTCCTCGATTGGTACGTCACCGGCTGCGAGACGGTCTAGCGTTATGCAATTCGACGACCTGCTCGGCCTCGTGCTGACGGTCGCGGGGCTCGCCTATCTGGTATTCGCGATGCTGCGACCGGAGAGGTTCTAGGGAGTATAGCGATGACGGCCACCGGATGGATTCAAGCCATCGTCTTTTTCGCAATCGTCTTAGCGCTGACCAAGCCGATTGGTTTGTATATGACGCACGTCTTCTCGGGAGAGAAGACGTGGCTCTCGCGGGTATTGCAGCCGGTCGAGCGGCTCATCTACCGCTTGGGCGGCGTGCGCGAAGATCAGGAGATGTCGTGGTACGCTTACGCTTTTGCGATGCTGGCGTTTTCGGTCATCACCTTTGCTTATCTGTACGTTTTGCTGCGCACGCAGAAGTGGCTCCCGTTCAATCCACAGCACTTCGACAATATGACGCCGGACTTGGCATTCAACACGGCGATCAGTTTTACCACGAATACCAACTGGCAGTTCTACTCCGGCGAGAGCACCATGAGCTATCTCTCGCAGATGGCGGGATTGGCATGGCATAACTTCGTCTCGGCCGCCGTTGGTATCGCCATTGCCGTCGCAGTGGTTCGCGGCGTCGTTCGGACCAGCGTCAAGACGCTGGGCAACTTTTGGGTCGATCTGACGCGCTGCTCGCTTTACTTGCTGCTGCCGATCTCGATCGTGGTCGGCCTCTATTTCGTGGCCTCGGGCATGCCGCAGAACTTCCACGCGTATCAGAACGTCGTGTCGATCGAGGGCTTCAGGCAAACGATCACCGGCGGTCCGATGGGTTCACAGGAGGTCATCAAGGAGCTCGGTACTAACGGCGGTGGGTTCGTCAACGCGAACTCGGCATCCCCGAACGAGAATCCCACGCCGCTGACCAACCTCATCGAGTTGATTCTGATCTTCTCACTGGGCGCTGGCCTGACGTACATGTACGGCAAGATGGTCAAAGACGTGCGCCAGGGCTGGGCCATTTTTGCGGCGATGGCGATCCTGTTTTTTGCAGGCTTTACTCTGGCATACTGGGCCGAAGCGCAAGGTAACCCGCTCGTGCACGCGATGGGTGTCGCCGGTGGGAACATGGAGGGCAAGGAGTGCCGGCTGGGCGTGTCGGCCTCGGCGCTCTTTGCTACCGTCACGACCGATACGTCGTGCGGCGCCGTGAACTCGTGGCACGACTCGTTCATGCCGCTGGGCGGTTTGGTTCCGCTTGTAAACATGCAGCTGGGCGAAATCGTCTTCGGCGGTGTCGGCAGCGGTCTCTACGGCATGATCGTCTTCGTCGTGCTCACCGTGTTCATCGCCGGGCTGATGGTGGGGCGGACACCGGAGTTTCTTGGGAAGAAGATCGAGCGGCGCGAGGTGCAGTTTGCGATTCTCGCGGCGCTCGTGACACCCGTGCTCTGCTTGGTGCCGACCGCCGTCGCCGCCATTATTCCGGTCGGATTAGCGACCCTCAACAACGGTGGCCCCCATGGGTTCTCCGAGATTCTGTATGCCTTTACGTCGACCAACGCCAACAACGGATCCGCGTTCGGCGGCTTGGGACCCAATCTGTTCTACAACCTCGTAACGGGCATGAACATGATGTTCGGGCGATTTGCCGTCGCCATTCCGGCGCTGGCACTCGCCGGTGCGCTCGCGGGAAAGAAAGCCGTGCCGGAGGGACCCGGCACCTTCGCTACACACTCGCCGATTTTCGTCGCGTTACTTCTCGGCGTCATCATCATCGTCGGCGCGTTGACGTTCTTGCCGGCCGACTCGCTCGGTCCGATCGTCGAACACCTGCTGCTGCTGCAAGGGAAAACCTACTAATGTTCGTTCGGCACAGACGCTTTGAGCGTCGTCCTCAGGCCCGCTCGCTCTTCGACCGCGATATCGTCATCCGCGCGATCGCCGAGTCGTTCAAAAAACTCGATCTGCACTGGCAAGTGCGCAATCCCGTGATGTTCGTCGTGGAAGTCGGCGCGCTGACGACGTCGATCTTCTTCGTGCGCAACGTCCTGCGCCACAGCGGTAATGCCGGCTTCGACTTCGCGATCGCTGCGTGGCTCTGGTTTACCGTTGTCTTCGCGAACTTCGCCGAGGCCGTTGCGGAAGGGCGCGGAAAGGCGCAAGCAGATTATCTGCGCCGCACCAAATCCGATACGCTGGCGCGCCTTTTGCTTGAGGGCGGCGAGGAAAAGGTCCCGAGCACGAGTTTGGGCAAAGGCGACCGCTTCGTCGTGGACGCGGGCGAAGTTATCGGCGCCGACGGCGACGTGATCGAAGGTGCCGCAACCATCGACGAGTCCGCGATCACGGGCGAATCCGCACCGGTCATTCGCGAAGCCGGCGGCGACCGCAGTTCGGTGACCGGGGGCACGCGGGTGCTTTCCGACCGCATCGTCGTTCGCGTCACCGCGAATCCGGGCGAAAGCTTCCTCGACCGGATGATCGGGCTCGTGGAGGGTGCGAAGCGGCAGAAGACGCCCAACGAAATAGCCTTATCGATACTTCTCGCGGGACTGACGATTATTTTTCTGATCGCGGTGGCAACGCTTGGGCCGTTTTCGATCTACGGCGGGCAACATCAAAGCGTTACGATCCTCATCGCCCTGCTGGTATGTCTCATTCCCACGACGATCGGTGGTCTGCTGTCGGCCATCGGCATCGCAGGCATGGATCGCGTCATGCAGCGCAACGTGCTGGCAATGAGCGGCCGCGCGGTCGAGGCCGCCGGCGACGTCGACACGCTGCTGCTCGATAAGACGGGCACGATCACCCTTGGCAATCGCCAGGCGGTCGAGTTCGTCACTACCGACGGCATAGATGTAAAAGACGTCGCGCGCATCGCGTATCTCTCGTCGCTGGCCGATGAGACGCCCGAAGGACGTTCGATCGTCGCGCTGGCCGCACAACAGGGATCGCGAAACGGCGAGACCCCGTCCGGATCGACGTTCGTGCCGTTCAGCGCGTATACGCGCATGAGCGGCCTCGATTTGGCCGACGGCACAAAGATTCGCAAGGGCGCGCCGGATTCGGTGATGGCGTGGGTACGCGAGCAGGGCGGCAATCCATCGTCGGAGCTTGCGCCACAGGTCGACCGGATCGCCCGCGCGGGCGGCACACCGCTGCTCTTGGCTCGCAACGAGCTAATTATGGCGGTTATCTACTTAAAGGATATTCTCAAGCCGAACATGCGCGAACGCTTCGATCGCCTACGCGCGATGGGCATTCGCACGGTGATGATTACCGGCGACAATCCGCTCACGGCGGCAACCATTGCCAAAGAAGCCGGAGTCGACGATTTCTTGGCCGAGGCGACTCCGGAAACCAAGATGGATCTCATCAAGCGCGAGCAGGGCTCCGGCCGTCTGGTCGCGATGACCGGCGACGGCACCAACGACGCGCCCGCATTGGCTCAGGCCGATGTCGGCGTGGCGATGAATTCGGGTACGCAGGCGGCTAAAGAAGCGGGCAACATGGTCGATCTCGACTCCGATCCGACCAAGCTGATCGAAGTGGTAGAAATAGGTAAGCAGTTGCTGATGACGCGCGGATCGCTAACCACGTTCTCGATCGCTAACGACGTCGCAAAGTACTTTGCGATTCTTCCTGCGATGTTCGCGACTGCCTATCCGGCAATGGGGCTGCTCAACGTGATGCGATTGACCACTCCTCAGAGCGCAATACTCTCCGCCGTCATTTTCAACGCGCTCATCATTATCGCTCTGATTCCCCTGGCGCTTCGGGGCGTGAGGTACGAGCCCAAGGGCGCCAATCGCGTGCTCTTCGAAAATGCGATGCTCTACGGCGTCGGCGGTATCATCATTCCGTTCGTCGGGATCAAGGTCATCGATGTGATCTTGGCTGCGCTGCACTTAACTAGAACGTAGGAAGAAGAAATGCTCAAACACTTTGGTGCTGCCTTCCGGATGACGGTCGTGTCGATCGTCATTCTCGGCCTGATCTACCCGCTCGCGATGACCGGCGTAGCGGAAGCGCTCTTTCCAAAGCAGGCGAACGGCTCGCTCGTCACGGTGAATGGCAGGATCGTAGGGTCGTGGATCATTGGGCAGCTCTGGACCAAGCCGCAGTACTTTCAAGGCCGTCCGTCCGCTGCCGGCAAAGGCTACGATCCGACCTCAACCGGCGGTACCAACTACGGCGCGACGTCGAAAAAGCTCTTGGATTCAACAAAAGCGACCATCGCCACGCTGGAGAAGCAGAATCCCGGCGCAAAAGGTGCCCCGCCGATCGATCTCGTGACGTCGAGCGCGAGTGGGATCGATCCCGACGTCAGCCCGGAAGCGGCGTATTGGGAAGCGCCGCGCGTCGCGAAAGCGCGCAACATGAGCGTCGTCGCGGTCGACGCGCTTATCGCTCGACACGTGCAAGGGCGAACGTTTGGCTTTCTGGGCGAGAGGCACGTCAACGTGCTCGAGCTCAACCTCGCGTTAGACGGACTGAAGCCCAGCTAAGGGAGAACTACGACGACGATGGACTCGGATGAGCAAGCGATCGTTTCGATCGTGAAGGAAATGGCAGAATCCATGACCGGGACGCAGAGCACGCGGCACTGGGCCGAAGATGCGCTGTGGTTCGACATTCCGGCATTTGCCTCGAAGGGCGTTCAGCCGGCACTGAAGATGTTCGACAAAGTATTTGGCGGCTTTGCCTCCTGCAAAGTCGACATCCTCGACATGGAGGTGATGCTAAACGGAAACATGGGGATCGTGTGCACCGTTCAGAAGGTCAACATCGTGCTTAAGAGCGGCGAAAGTAAACTTGTACTGGCACGCCAAACGGACTGCTTTGAAAAGCGCAACAACGAATGGCGGTTAATTCACCAACATGCGTCTGTTCCCGCGGGCGGCAACTGGGACGGGAACATCGTAACGGCGTAGCTAGTCTTCGGGCAGCGTAACATCCTCGATCTTCGGCCGCATCAGCACGAGCAACTCGCGTGCCCCGGCATCGAGAAGGCTGCGGGCAAAGGACGGGCGTGCGAAGAGGCGCGGAGTACGCTGCGTGCCGCCGATCGCGATCGTCGTCTCGGGTTTCGATCGAGCGATCTGGAGCAAGCGCTTGGGTACCTCGTCGGCCTTATCGTCGTTCCACTCGATATTCGTCTTGCGCGCCTCCGTCCGCATCGTCTCTACGGCAGCAGGGTCTACCTGATCGTCGGGTCCAACGACGTGTGCGATCGCGAACTCGATTCCTAGGCGAGCGGCGAGGCGACCCGCGCGCGATATCATCGGTATGTCGATGGCCTGCGAGCCGACGCTGAGCAATATTCGTTCGAACGGTGAGGCGATGTGCTCGCGATAGCGCGCGCGATACGCTTCGCGCAGTGCGAGCTCGCGGAGCGCGAAGAGATTTTCCGTGCGGAAGAAATGCGTTAGCGCCGTTTCGACTCGATCGGGCGGATAGATCTTGCCCTCGCGAAGACGCTGACGCAGCATTTCCGGCGTGATGTCGATCAAAATAACTTCGTCGGCGAGCGTGAGAATGCCGTCGGGAAGCGTCTCGCGTACGAGCGTGCCGGTTAATCGCAAGACGGTATCGCTGAGCGCTTCGAGGTGCTGCACGTTGAGGGTCGTGATGACGTCGATGCCCTCTCGCAGCACCGCGAGAACGTCTTGGAACCGCTTCGGCGCAACGGAGCCCGCTGCGTTGGTATGCGCCAGCTCGTCGATGAGCGCTACCTGCGGGTGTCTTACGATCAGGGCATCGCGATCGAACTCTTTAAAGGTCAGTCCGTCGTGCGAGATGATTTTGGACGGCAAGATCTCGAGACCGTCTAGAAGCGCTTCGGTCTCCTTTCGACCGTGCGTCTCGATAAAGCCGCCGACGACGTCGACCCCGTCAGCCTTGAGCTGATGTGCGCGGTCGAGCATGGCATACGTTTTGCCGGAGCCGGCTGCGGCGCCAAGGTAGACGGTAAGTTTTCCGTACCCGACGCGCATCCGATCGCCGACCGTTTGCGAGTACGGCGACTGGCTCGGATTCTCGCCAATGTACGTCTGGCCGCTGCCTACGATAAACAGGTCGTACGGCTGGGGAGCGCCGGCGAGTTTTGCGGCCGCCTTCCCGATCGGAACGGCAACCAGTGACGCCCTCAAAGCATTAGACGGCGCCTTCTCGGGGTCCATCGATTCCCGCAGCACTTCTCCGTTGAGCTCGCGCGCGACGCGCTCGACCGCGGTGCGATCCGCCGCATTGACGGGCACGACCTCGAGCGCCAGATCGAGCGCGTGAGCAACGGCGGCCGTCCGCCGGAGAAATGGTTCGACTTCCGTATTTGGATAAACAAACGCGGTCGCAACCGACGTCCTCCCCGCTTTGACGGCAGGCAGAGCGAGGTTGTCGACGGTGCGCAAGAGCAGTTCCCGCAGGATGGAGAGCGTCTGTTCTTTGAAGACGCCCGCCAGCGCGCGTTCAATGTCGCCGTCATTGACGATTTTGCCGGCACGCACCCGGCTTCGCAGAAGCCGCGAGGAGACGTCGAGCGCGACGACCTCATCGGCCGATTGCAAAAACGAGAGCGGAATGATTTCCCGGATGGGATATCCGATCAGGCCTTCCGCGACTGGCGCTACGGTTTCGACGTGTGCGATGTTGAAAGCACCGTAAACGCTGATACCGTGCTCCTTCAACGCAAGCGCATCCTGCCAACGCTTAGCGTGCGTACCGCCGTCGAGGTTGTCATGCGCGAGTTCGTCGAGAATGACGACATCGAACTTGCTCTGAAGTGCCGTCTCGTAATCGAAATCTTCGAAGAAGCTGTCGCCGAGCTTCACCTTTCGCGGGGGGATGCGCGACAGCTGCGCGGCCACGCGCTCGAGATCGGGACGTCCCTTCGTCTCGATCCACCCGATCGCGACGTGTCGTCCCGCAGCTTGCATGCGGCGGGCGTCCTCAAGTAAACGGCGGGTCTTGCCGGCGCCCGGCGCGCTCGCGACATAGACTACCAGACGCGCGCGGCCGCCGAGCTCGCGCAACAGCTCCTCGGCCTTCTCGGAACGATCCTTCACAAGGCGGGTGCTTCGCGAGCGAGAAGGCCATCCCGTGCTGCCGCTGCTCTGTTACGGTCTGGTGGCCGCCGTGTGGGTCCTGGACCTCGTGACCCCGCAGCTCCTCGTGGCGGCGATTCTCTTCAACGGGCCGATCGCGTTGAGCAGCACGGCCCTGCGAAGCGCGCTGACGGCGCGTCTCGTCATCCTGGCGGAAATCGCAAACGCGGTCTCGGGATACGTGAACGGCGTTCAATCCGGATACCGCTGGGACGTTATCGCGTTAGGCGATCGCCTGCTGCTCGCAGCGTCGTTCGTGCTCGTCGGCTACCTTAGCGTCAAAGCGCAGGAGTTCGCGCGCGAAGCCGGCGAGTCGTCGGGCCGCGCTCGGCAGGTCGAAATAGAGCGAGCCCTTCGTGAGTCCACCGGCCGCGTTCGCGGCAGTCTCAACGTCGATTTGGTGCTGCGCGGCGTTCTCCGCGAGTCCATGAAACTGCTTGGAGCCTCGCAGACCCGCCTGGTCGTTCGCGAATCCACGTTTGCTCTTCCGCTGATCATGGTGCTCGAAGCAGTTGACGGCGACGTTTCCTACGGGCGCAAGAGTCTGTCGATGGAGCTCGCGTCGCTCGTGACTCGCGCTCTCGAAGCCAAAGCGCCGTTTCGGTTGACACCGGACGACGCGCTGGGTCGGTTAACGCTCGAAGTGCTGGGCGCAAAAGAAGCGATCGTCGCGACCGTCGCAGCGGTAGGCGAGATGGAGTGCGTCCTCATCGGGTCCGTCGCCGGTTCGGCTTCCCTGGCGGCCGACGCGCTGGTCGTAACAGAAGCGTTCTCCGAACAGGCGGGCGCGGCGCTCGAGCAGGCGCGCCTCTTCACGCAGCTCGGCGAGCAAAACCGTGAAATCGCGCGACAGAGCGATGAGATCGGTCGCCGCGGCGACGTCATTCGGGACATCGTCTACGCACTGGCGCACGACCTCCGCACGCCGTTGTCTGCGGCCGAGCTAACGATGAATCAGGCGCTTTCGGGAGCCTACGGCGAACTGCCCGAACGGTATCAGCCGATTCTTCGCGCCACACTGTCCGCCAATGCCGACGAACGCCGGATCGTTGAGACGTTGCTTCTGGTGGCACGCTACGAAGCGGGGGAAGAGTCGAACGTTCGCGAGCGCCTCGCCGGCAACGAGTTGGTGACCCGGATTGCCGAGGACTTTCGCCCCATTGCCGAAGCGAAGGGAATCGCGCTTGAACTAGAGACGGCGCAGCCGTTTTCGGTCATGGGCGACGCGCACGAGATCCGCCGCGCCGTCATCAACTTAGTCGCCAACGCCGTCGAAGCGACGCCGAAACATGGTACGATTCGCATTAGTGCCGAGCGACGCGGCGCCGACGTAGTCATTACAGTCGCCGACACCGGCTACGGCGTGCCGCCGGGGCGGCGTGCGTCGCTATTCGAGCGCTTCTCGGGCGTACGCGGTGGCGCCGGCACCGGCTTGGGCCTCTACATCGTTAGACGTGTTGCGGAAAAGCACGCCGGGTCGGTGGCGTACGCGCCGAACGGGCCGCAAGGCAGCGTCTTTACCTTGACGCTTCCCAATGGAGATGAATAGCGTGGAAGCGCGCATACGGGTTGCAATCGTCGAAGACCACGCATTGACGCGCGCGGGCTTGCGCACAACGCTCGAATCGACCTTCGACGTCGTCGCGGAAGCGCCCGATGGGATTGCCGGGTTCGAAGCCATCGCGCGCGAGCATCCGGACGTGGCGGTCGTCGACATCGGCTTGCCCGGTATCGACGGCATCGCGCTCACACAACGTATCCGAGCGGAGCTGCCCGCAACGCACGTCGTGATCGTCACGATGATCGACCTGCAAGAAGAAGTCGTCGCGGCGCTGGCCGCAGGCGCCGACGCGTATTGCCTCAAGAGCTCCGACCCCGAACGCATCGTCGACGCCGTGCGAATTGCCGCCGAAGGGGGCGCCTATTTCGATCCGCAGATCGCACACGTCGTACTCGCAAGATTCTCGCCGAATGCAAAAGACGCGCTAAGTCAATCGCCGCTGACGCCGCGCGAAACGGAGATCTTGCGCCTCATCGCCGACGGTCACGCAAACACGGAAATAGCGGATAGCCTGCATATCGGGCTCGGTACCGTCAAGGGACACATTCGCGACATCCTCGAGAAGCTGTCGGCTGCGGATCGCACACAAGCGGCCGTTACCGCTTTACGAAAGGGTTATATCTAGCGAGAAACGATGGCCCGGATTCGCTCCGCGGCGCCGTTCTTGACGATCACGATCATCGAATCGCCAGCGTGCAGCACGGTGTCTCCCGTTGGAATTTCCAAATCGCGGTTGGGCCGATCGACAGCTACGACGACGGAATTGTGCGGAAGGTTGATCTCGGCGAGCATGCGGCCGTCGACCGGCGATTGCTCGGGAATGGCGACCTTTACGAGCTGCATGTTGCCCTTGCCGAACAGATGCATCGTCTCGAGCATCGAGCGGTACTTCGAGGCGTTGACTTGCTCGTTGAGGACGTCGAGAATGAGTTCGGTCGAGGAAATAACCGTGACGGGATCTTCGGTATCGAGCGAATCGAAGATGAGTTTGTTGGCCGGATTGTTCACGCGCGCGATGCAGCGGGCCTTCGATTTCTTTTTCGAGAGCAGCACGACCACGAGATTGTCTTCGTCGTCGCCCGTATCGGCGACGACGACGTCCGCGCGCGCGACGCCGGCGTTTTCGAGCACCAAGGGATCGCAGCCGTCGCCCACGACCGTTACCTGACGATCGATGAGCCGCTCGAGCATCTTGGCTTTGCGCTCGTCCTTCTCGACGACGACGACTTCGTGGCCTTGATTGACCAAGGCTCGCGAGAGATACGACCCGACCTTGCCGCCACCCACGATCAGAATGAACACGCTACGCCGTCATTCGCTGTTGCGGAGCCGCGCTGTGAAAGCGCTTCGCAAACTCGCTGATCGCTTCGGGCGCCACGACCGCGTTGAGTTCGTCGCCTTCTTCGAGCACCAGGTCGTTGGAGGCGACCATCACGCCGCCGGTTCCGCGCCGAACCGCCGCGATGCGGATGCGGCCCGGTTCCTCGATGTCGCTCACGTGTTTGCCGGCGTCCTCGGGCGTCACGATCGCCGAGAGCGACGTCAGCTTTCCGAGGTCGAAAGATTGCAGCGAGTCCCACGGTGCTTCCATCAAAACGTCGCGGATCAGCTTGGCGCCTACGGTCGTCGGGCAGACGGTCTGCACGCCCAGCTCGCGGTACATCTGTCCGCGCGGCGGGTCGTAAATCCGCGCGACGATTCGCTTGATCTTGAACATCCGCTGCGCGATCAGCGCCGCCATGATGTTGCGATTGTCGCCGTTGGTAACGGCGATGAAGCCGTCGGCCGTCGCGGCACCGGCGCGCTTGAGGACGTCGTAGTCGATGCCGGTGCCGACGACGACGCGCCCTTTGAATTTCTGACCGAGCCGTTTGAATGCGGAAGCGTTTTCGTCGACGACGATAACTTCGTGTCCGTCCGCGTCCAGGTACTTCGCAAGCGCGGAACCGACGCGGCCGCACCCCACGATGAGGTATCTCATGAATCACGGGCTGGCTTACCCAGGGACCCTCCCGCATCCCTGCGAATAAGCGGGAGTTTTTATCGGGGCGTGGCTCAGCTTGGTAGAGCGCTACGTTCGGGACGTAGAGGTCGCTGGTTCGAATCCAGTCGCCCCGATATTTCCAGCCCGACCGCTCGAGCCGTGGAGCAGGCTTGTTTTCTAGGTTCAATCCAGCCTCGCGGCGCGTACTCCGTATCGCAGAGCAAGAGTGCCGCAATCATAGCCAATACTACGTTGGCGCGGAACACCTCTTGGTGGCCTTGCTCGAAGAGCGCGACCCCTCGGTTCTGCATAATCTCGACGCGACCGGCATCGACGCTCGCGAAGTGCACGCGGAAGTTCGCCGGGCGCTGGGCATGGGCGAAGACCGGCTGTGGGAAGGAATCCTGGTGACGCCTCGCTTGCGTAAAATCGTCGCGCTGGCCGAGCAGCGAGCCGGGGACCGGGAAATCGCCCCAATCGACTTGTACGAGGCGCTCCGCGCGGAGGGCTCGAGCCTGGCAGCGGAGATCCTTCGCCGCGCTCAGGATAACCGAAACACGGCACCCGCCGCGGAGTAGCATCACCGGCATGGCAAACATCGAGCACGCAGTCGTCAGCTTCGTCGACCAGTACGGATACTTCGGCCTCTTCATCGCCTTGGTGCTCGGAAATATCGGAGCGCCGATCGGAAGCGAGCTGGTGCTGCCTGCAGCGGGCGGCCTTACCGCCACCGGGCATCTGAGCAACCTCTGGCTCACCATCGTGGTGGCCGTCGCGGGCGAGCTCGGCGGCAATACGATCGCCTACGCCATCGGCCGGTACGGCGGCGAACCGCTGCTCGAGCGATACGGAAAATACGTCCACGTCACGCACGAGCGACTGGGAATCATGCACCGGTTTTTCGAGCGCTGGGGAACGTTTGCCATGTTCATCTGCCGGTTCTTGCCGGTGATTCGCGGCATCGCCGGATTTCCGGCCGGCATCGCGGAGATGAATCTCGTGCAGTTCTACCTGTGGACGCTGGCCGGTTCGGCTATTTTCTGCGGCGGACTGGTTCTGCTCGGCTACTCCGCCGGCGGTCACCTCGACGTCATCCTTCCGCTCGTGCGCAAGGGCGGGTACGTTGCATTAGCGGTTGCGATCGTCGCGATCGCCGGCGCAGTGGTTTTCCTGCGCTCGCGCGCGAGGGGTGACTCCGCAGCGTCGCCATGACGCCGCTCGAGCAGACCCTCTCGCAAATTCCCGACGCGCCCGGCGTCTATCAGATGATCGGAGCCGACGGCGAGATTCTCTATATCGGAAAAGCGATCTCGCTGCGCAACCGCGTGCGGTCGTATTTTCAGGAAAGCGCCGTCCATCATATCCGGACGACGGCGATGGTCGAGAAGGTTCGGGACGTTCGCACGATCGTGGTCACCAACGAAGTCGAAGCGCTCATCCTCGAAGCCAACCTCATCAAACGGCATCAGCCGCCGTTCAACGTTCGGCTGCGCGACGATAAACGCTACCCCTATCTGAAGGTGACGAACGAACCGTTTCCGCGCGTCGTATTCACGCGCTTCGTAAAGGACGACGGCGCCCGTTACTTTGGCCCGTACACCAACGCGCACGGGCTGCGCGAGCTGATCGACCTCGTGCGGCTGGTCTTCCCGCTGCGTACGTGCCGCGAGCCGATCGACGGGCGGCGCAAACGGCCCTGCCTGCAGTATCATATCAAGCGCTGCCTCGCGCCGTGCGTCGGCTATCAGACCGAAGACGACTACAATCGCATGATCGATGAGGTCGTACTCTTTCTCGAAGGCAAGCAAGAGTCGCTGCTCGCGCGGTTGCAGCAAGACATGGCTGACGCCGCGGAGCTGTTTAACTTCGAGTCGGCCGCGCGTCTGCGCGATCGGATCGTGCAAGTGCGGCGCGTGACCGAAAATCAAAAGGTCGTCTGGAAATCGCGGCTCGACATGGATCTCATCGCGGTGGCGCGCGGTCGCGGTCAGGCTTGCATGCAAGTCTTCCTCGTGCGCGGCGGAAAACTCATCGGCCAGGAACATTTCATCCTCGACGGCGTGCACGAACAGTCCGACGCACTGTTGATGGGAGAGTTCCTCAAGCTGTTCTATACCGCGCGTACGGCCGCGGCGCCCGAAGGCGAACCGCTCTCGACGGTGCGCATTGCGCGGGACAACGAGGTTCCGATTCCGCTCAAGACGCGCCGGCGCCTCACGACCGCGCAATCGAGCGCGGTGCCCAAAGAGATTCTCGCGGAGGTCCTTCCCGAGGATCGTGCGACGATCGAAACGTGGCTGTCGCAGACCAAGGGCCAGCGCGTGCGCGTCCTTCAGCCGCAGCGCGGCGCGCGCGCCGAGTACATGCGTCTGGTGCGCAAGAACGCCGAACAAAATCTCAAGGCGTTCCTGGCGCATCAGGAAGTGCAGGAAACGGCTCAGGCGCGCTCGCTCACCGACCTGGCCGACGCGCTCGAGCTTCCCGAACCGCCGCATCGCATCGAGTGCTACGACATCTCGAACATTGCGGGAACGAATCCCGTCGCGTCGATGGTCGTGTTTGCGGAAGGCCGGCCGCGCAAGAGCGACTACCGCCGTTTCAAGATTCAATACGATCGCGGGCCTAACGACTTTGCGATGATGCAGGAGACGCTGCGCCGCCGGCTGCGCTATTTGCGTAAAGCGACCGACGAAAAGGACACGCCGCTCGAGCGCGAGCTCGCCAAGAAGGAGAAGTTCAACAAAAAGCCCGACCTGCTGCTCATCGACGGCGGCAAGGGGCAACTCAGCGCGGTCGTCGAGGTGATGGAAGAACTCGACATGACGGGCCTTCCCGTTGCCGGACTCGCCAAAGAGCACGAGTGGCTCTATCTTCCGGGTCAGTCGGAGCCGATCGTGTTACCCGCCAACTCGCCGGCGCTGCACCTCGTGCAGCGTATTCGCGACGAAGCGCATCGCTTTGCGGTTACCTACCATCGCCAGCGGCGCGCGAAAGCCATGACCGTATCGGCGCTCGACGGCCTCGAAGGCGTGGGCCCGGTCCGAAAGAAGCGACTCCTCACTACCTTTGGGTCGGCAGCCGGAATTCGGCGCGCCAGCATCGACGAAATCGCCGCCGTCAAAGGGATGACCGCGAGCTTGGCCGCAAAGGTGAAACAGGCGCTCGAGCGCTAAGCCCGGTCGCAGAAGGGGGTACGATGCACTTGATCGTTCGCTTTATCGTCAACGCAGTAGCGTTGTACTGCATCGCACGATTCGTGCCCGGATTCAATCACAACATCACGGTGACGTCGGCGGTCATCGCCGCCGTCATCTTTGGCCTCGTCAACGCGATCCTCGGTCCCATTCTGCGGTTCATCACCTTCCCGATTACGTTCCTCACGCTCGGGCTGTTCTCTATCGTCGTGAACTTCATACTCTTCGCGATCGTCGTCAAGGTCTCGCCCGGTTTCTACACGACGGGCCAGATCAGCTGGTGGTTAGCGGATCTCTACGGCGCGATCATCATGATGATCGTTTCGACGTTCATGCACGCGGCCACGCGACCGCCGGAAGGCGCGACGCGCTAACGCGTTTCGGCGGCTAGCGCGCAGAAACGCTCGAACTCAGGGAGCGCCATCGGGCGCCCCGTCAGATATCCCTGAATGTGATCGCAGCGTGAGTCGGCCAGGATCTCAAACTGCATCCGGCTCTCGACGCCTTCGGCCGTCACTTTCATTCCGAGCGCCTGCGCGACCGTGATGAGCGATCGCACGATGGCACGGTCCTCGCGGTGCTCGATGCCGGTCACGAACGTGCGATCGAGCTTGAGCGAGTCGAGCGGGAAGCGCTTGAGGTAACCGAACGAGCTGTAGCCGGTGCCGAAATCGTCGACGGTCACGTTGACGCCCAGTGTCTTGATCTCGTGCAGGCGTGAAAGAATCTCGTCGACGTAGTTCATCATCGTCGTCTCGGTGATTTCGATCTCTAGGCCCGACGGGTCGACGCCGCTTTCGCGCAATACGTGCTCGAGGTCGTGAAGAAACTCCGGATGCGCGAGCTGGTGTGCCGAGATATTGACGGCAACGGTCATCGGTACGCGAGCATCCTGCCAGGTGCGCAGCTGCGCGCACGCCGTGCGCAGAACCCACAGTCCGATGGGCACGATCAGCCCGCTGTCTTCGGCGATCGGAATGAACTGATCGGGATCCAGAAGCCGGCCGTCGGGTTGACGCCAGCGCAGCAGCGCTTCCGCTCCGACGATGCGCGTCGTCGTCGTTTCGACGATCGGCTGGTAGTAGAGCTCGAGGCTGCCGTTCTCCGGCGCTTTGCGCAGCTCGCTACGAATTTGTTGGCGCAGCAGCGCCGCTTGATGCATCTGCGGCTCGAAGAACGTGTAGCGCGGGCCGTTGGGCTCTTTCGAGCGATACATCGCGGCGTCGGCGTTGCGAATGAGCGTGTCACCGTCCACGCCGTGCTCGGGCGAAATCGCGATGCCGATACTCGCCGACACTACGAACTCGTACTCATCGACAAACAGCGGCTCGCTAACCGCAGCGATGAGTCGTTTGGAGAGGTCTTCGGCGGCCGGCGCGCCGTCCGCCGCGGGAAGCGCAACGACGAACTCATCGCCGCCCCAACGCGCGAGCAGTGCGTTCGGCGGCATGACCGAACGCAGTCGCAGCGCGAGGGCGTGGAGCAGCACGTCGCCGACTGCATGTCCCAGCGTGTCGTTGACGTCTTTGAAGCGGTCGAGATCGAGGAAAAGCACCGCGCACTGGGAGCCGTGATTGGTTCGCAGGCTCTGCTCCAGGCCTTCCATGAGCGTCTGACGATTCGGCAGTTCCGTGAGCGTGTCGAAGTGCGCCAGGCGGTCGAGGTGCTCTCTCATGCGAAGCGCTTCGAACCGGCTCTTGAGCTCGTTGTACTGAATGCGAATGCGCAGAGCACCGATCGTGACCGCGATGACGTAACCGCTCGCCACAATCGCCAGCGCGACGATGTTTGCCGGCTGCGTCAATACGCCGGCCCAGACAGAATAGAGGAGCTCGGTGACGCACGCGACGACCGCCGTGGCGACGAGATACGACGTGCGATAAAACGCCTGCTGAACGCCGACGGCGACCAGTAGGCTGGCCGCGATGTAATACGGATGATTGCCGCTATCGACGACGAGAATCGGGACGACGATCGCGACCGGCAGCATATTGACCAGCTGCAGTTCGGCCGAGTGGCGCCGAAGCGCCGGGAAGGCGAGTACGGCCAGGGCGACCGTGGCCGAGACGGCCGAAGCTGCCAGCCGCAAGGTCAGCGAGTCGGGTGGCATGCCGGGGATCGCCAACAAGACGAAGTGGAACGCCGGCAGCAAAACCACGATCAAGGCGCTGTAAATCCACAGCGTCGCGGTCGCAGTACGCTGAAGCCAAGGCCTATAAAGGCCTGGTTCGAAGGAAGGCATGCTTGTTCACTTTATCGGCAGAAGCCCCCCGCAACCCGCGCTTGCCTGGCCGTGTTACAATTTCTGTCTGGCTACGGGGCTGAAATAGGTTCGACAGGGAGATCCGTGGTCGGCGTCAGCAGGCGGAGTTGCGAGCCCTCCTTAAACGATCGCAACGGCAATATCTGCCAACAACGAATACGCACTGGCTGCCTAATTTAGGTTAGTCACCGGACGCAGAGGGTCGGCCCGAATCGCTCTGCCCTCCGGTCAATAACTCGGGCTGGTGCGAGCGCGTGATTCGACGCTCGTACGAGAAAAAGGGTCTGCAGCGCGCGGTAAGCCCCGCTTTGAGGCGTACGCGCGATCAAGTTAAAATCGAAGCTGAGCCTGGAGAACGCGCCGGTTAGGCTTTCTGGACTCGGGGGGCAGTACCCCGACAGCTCCACCAAAACTTCAATCTATCGGTTGTTGATCCCGAGTAAACGCGACGCACTAGTTCGTTAGAACTAGTGCCGATTGCGCTTACAAAAATCAGCGGAAGCCCGGCAACATTGTGCGAAGGGGAAGCCCGGCATGAGTTCTTTCCTTCCAGCACCGAGAATGTTCGAGAGTTATGGCATCCGCTCGACCGATTTGCTGTGGACCGGTCGACCCGCGAGTGGATTGAGATTTCATCGCAACGATGCGCTCTACGTTCCTTTTAGCCTAATGTGGGGCGGATTCGCGATCTTTTGGGAGACGATGGCCGTCAGCATCGGTACGCCCTGGTTTTTTAAGCTGTGGGGCATTCCGTTTGTCCTCGCTGGCCTTTACATGATTGCCGGTCGATTCTTTGTCGACGCATACCGTCGTAGCCAAACCTGGTATGGAGTGACGTCCGATTCGGCGCTCATCTTGCGTCAAGGCTGGGCCGGAAAACTTCAACGACTCTACCTGCCCAGCATCAATAAAATCGATCTTGAGCTCGCGCCGGCGGGGACCGGCACCATAACGTTTGGCGACGCGCCCGCAGCGACGTGGTTCAGCGGTAGGCAGAACTGGTCGGGAGGGCCTGATGCTCCATCATTCGAGGGTATCGGCGAGGCGCAGAGGGTCTACGACCTATGCGTTAAGGCTCAACGATCTTCCGCCGCTGCCATGCAGCCGGCTTAGTTCAATCAAGCACGCGGCTAGCGCATTTTTGGATTTAGAAAAGCTCAGAGATCGTTCAACTGAATGAATTCGCTGTGCGCGCGGGTCATCACCGCAATCACCGTCACCGCATCGCTCACCGGGTGCTCGAGAACGGGAGCGATCGTTCCCGGCGCTTCGCAGCAGCCACCCGTAATGCGACAACCACTCGTTTCAATTCCAAGCGTAGCGCGAGAAGCCGCCGCAAGTTCTCCCTGCGACTTCAAAGGAAATTTTGACCTCCACGGTTCCTGTATCAAATATGCCATGCAGAAAAAGGGAACGACCGTAGCCCTCGCTGCCTACCATGGTATCGCGCTCACGATGCTATGGCCGCCGCCCAATCCGCCACTATCCAACACCTTTGTCAGTGGGGACGCCACCGGCAACGGAGACATCACGGGAGCCTATCACGGAAGCCGATTCCCGAAGTACGGCTCGGTCAAGTGCATCGACCCTTTCTTTCACCCGATCACCTGTCCGGGTAAAGCGTTTCTCTACAGCTTCACGTTAAACGCGACGTCGTTTGAGATCGGTTTCCACACCTCACCGAAAATGAAAATAACGAACACCCGGCCATATCCTGGAACCAAGTGCATCATCGCCAACCTCGAGCACCTCAAAACGTGGGTATGGCAAATCCTCAACATGCCGTACGCGGAGCCGGTCGGCGGCAGGCTCTCGATAAGGAGTGGCCCCCCTCTCACTTTTTCGGGTTCCGGAGGAGCATACTTTTTTGCCTACGTCTGCAAATAGGCGAACAGCGGCGGTCGTGGAGCGCTGCGATGGAACATTCCAACGCCGGCACAAACGAGCGTGAAGGCAACGCAGAGCCAGTCGAACGAATCGCCGATTGACAGATAGAGACTGTGGCCGGGGCCAAGCGGCACGTCGGCTACAATCGCGCGCACCAAGCCTGTATCTGACGCGGCCGAGGCGATGACACGGCCGTTCGCATCGGTAACCGTCAAGAGTCCGAAGCGCGACGCCCTAACTACCGCGAAACCGTCTTCGACACCACGCATGATCGCGAGTCGCGCGTGCGCGTCCACGTCGAGGCTGAAGTCGAGGGCCGGCACGAAGACAACGTTGATATCGCGACCGCGAACGTCGTTCCTCACTCCGTGCGGATAATCCATGTCTTTGCAGATCTCGACGGCTTGGCCGTCCCCGATGATACCCGGCGTGGTTCCGGCCGGGTAGTTCTCGAAACCCAGCAGCAAGCGTTGCTTGACGTATCGAAGCATCGATCCGTCGGGCCTAAAAACTAATGCGACGTTTTGTACTTCCGTTCCGTGCTCTTCAAAACCGGCGATCAACGTCGTTTTGGTTACGCGGGCGCTCTGGCGGAGCACCTCGTATACCGGAAGCCATTGGGGTTGAATCTCCGCAGCCTTTTCTGAGAACACGACGACGTGTGCGCCTTGCGCTGCTAATTGTGTCGTCAACCTAGCATAGCTGCGAGCGATGCCAAGCGTTTGCGCTTCGGTCCAGCCAAAGCGCACTCGATCGTCTGCGGCGGCCGCAACGCGGTATCGCGGCGGCGCCGGCCCGTCGAGTCGAACGAAACCGAACGCAACGTTGGCAAGCACAAGTGAGGCCGCTATGACCGCCGGCCAAAGCGCGCGGCGTGGTTCTCGTGCAATCATCGCGATGGCATTTGCAACGACGCAGATAAGAAACGTCACGCCGCCTAACCCGACCAGGGCTGCGCTTTGGATGAGCACCGGAACGAAAGTCTGGCTGTAGGCGATCGACCCATACGATCCGTTCGGCGAAAGGTGCGTAAACGCGAACTCGAACGCCGTCCAGTATGCCGGAAATACAAGTATGGCGGCCGCGGGCGGTAGTCGTCGGTAAGCCAGCCGCGCGAGCAACACGCCGGCGGCGAATGCGGCCGAAGTCACCACCAATAGGACGGCCAGAGTGGCCGCCATGATTCCGTAGGCTTCGAACAGCGTAAGCTGCCCGAGCGCAAACGCCGCAAACGCCGCTGCCAAGACTTGCCACGACCGAGCCCGGCCGTATGCGAGCCATAACACCGGTGTGGCGGCGAGCCATGCTAACGGCCAAATGGACCCGAGATTCGTCGAGAAAAAGAACAGTGCGCCGCTGGCGATCGCGCACATGCCGGCGGTTATGGCGCTTCTCGCACCCACGGATGTCATCGTTACGAACATACCCACCCTCTCAATCTACGATCTGGGTACATCCAGATTAATGCGCGTCGTGTTGATTCCGGGATGGAACGAGAGCGGGAAAGGCATGCCGGTCTTCGAGGGAGCTGAGCCTGGAGAACGCGCCGGTTAGGATTTCTGGAGTCGGGGGGCAGTACCCCGACAGCTCCACCAAAATTCGACTCTATCGGTTGATCCTGAGAAAACGCGATGCACGAGTTCGTTAGAAAGCACCGCGTTTTAAACGATGCAGCGGGTTCCGTTGACGATAACGGCGGTGCCACCGAGGCCGTCGGGATACCAGCAGAACCTGACCATCGTATTTCTGGGTCCCGAGTTCCGCACTACCCACGCAGTATGGACCTTCTTCGTGAACTGGATATCGAACTTTCCGCCCGGCGCTCCCGTGTAAGTCGTGTAGTACACCGACTGCCGTGTCAGGCACCGGCCGCCGGCGCTCGTGGTGATCCTCACATCCGCGGTGCGTTGCGGGCGGATCGACATCTCGGGCGGAATGCGGCTCATGCACTGGCTGCCGAACGATTTCAGGTGAATCGTCGAGCGCGTGTAGTTGAGATACACGAAAACGTACGGTAGGTGGGGATGCAGTGCGGCGTCCTGTGCCGGTATGACGGCTCGATCGCCGCTCGACGTGATGGGGCCGCTGCAAGCGACGGTGAGGCTTACTAGCAGAAAAAGAACGCGCGTCATCAATCGTCGAGTGAACGTCATAAGAGTTCCTCCTCCCGCTTTGCTTCCGTAGCATATGAAGGCGTCCTTCACCGTCGCCGAGTTCGAGTTCGATGCCGTAGATTCACGCCAAATCTACCGACAGGTCTTTCTCGCAAAGGGCTCTGCCGGGATGCGGGTTTGCCAGTTCGCGGGAATTCTGGTGCGGACGATCTGGGTACATCCAGATTGATGCGCGTCGTGTTGATTCCGGGATGGAACGAGAGCGGGAAAGGCATGCGGGTCTTTGCGGAAGGCCGCAATGGGTTGCCGGGGTTGGCGGCAGTTGGGTACGAGTGCGTGTCGTTCGACGGCGGCAGGGGCGGCCTGAACGAACGGATCGATCAGCTCGCGGAGTTTCTGTCAGGCGTGCGTGCCAACGGAAACTCGGGCGACCCTACGCTCCTTTTCGGTTACAGCGCCGGCGGAATCATCGCACGTGGGTTGATGCGCTCGCGACAAGCGTCAGAATGGAAGATCGGCGCGCTCTTCCAACTCGGCGCCCCAAACGGCGGTATCGTCACCGACCATGTCGCCGGGCTGCTGCACCGGATCCATTTCTCCATGGACGTCATCGAGGATCTGGATTTGGAGTCGCCCTTCATGCAGTGGCTCAACGGCACGGCCGGTCATTGGGAGACGGACTCTGCTACGCATGAAAAGCACTGGCGTCCGAATAAGAAGCCGTGGGTTACGGCTCGCGACGTACCGATTCTCAATCTCATTGGACGCGTTCCACGCTACCGGCATCTCACCGACGGCGTCGTCTTCGTCGATTTAGCGACTCTCGGCGGGCACGTGCCCCATGCGTTCGTCGACGATCCGCGAGCCAATCATCTCAACCTTAGCGGCAGCTGGAACCCAATGACCCTCACGTTGCGCCGCTGGTTCTGCGACGATCGCCTATGGCCAAAAGCGGTCGACGCCGCCGCGCGGTTTTTCTCGGGCGCCGGGTTCCCGGCGGCTAGAGAGGCGAAATCCAGCGCCGCCATCAAAACGTCCTAGCCTTGGAACTGTTGCGATTTTCGGACCTCGAGTGTCATTACGGGGCGCGCGAAGTCTTCGCCGGTGCGACCGGTGTTTTCAACGATGGCGAGCGGATCGGCCTGGTCGGTGCGAACGGCGCAGGAAAGACGTCGCTATTACGCCTGCTCGCGGGCGTCGAGCCCCCGTTCGGTGGGAAGATCGTTAGGGCGAAAGACGTTCGGCTCGGCTATCTCGCGCAGGGTGTCGCCGATGAAACCGAATCTACGCTGCAAGAACTGATCGATCTGGCGCTTGCGAAGGTCGACGCGGAATCGTGGGCGCAGCGCAATAAAGCGCTGCACGTCATGTTAGCGGCATTCGGCTTTACACCGGCCGAATACCAGCGCCCGCTGCGCGCCTTTTCCGGCGGTCAGCGAGCCAAGGCGGCGCTTGCACATCTTTTGATCGACGAGCCGGACTTCTTCCTTCTCGACGAGCCGACCAACCATCTCGATATAGGGACGGTGCGATGGCTGGAAACGTTCATCGCAAACGATCGCCGCGGGTATATCGTCGTTTCGCACGACCGCTATTTTCTCGATCGAATCGCGACGCGAATTTGGGAAATCGAGCGCGCACGATTGCACGCTTACGCGCCTTCGGCCGCGGCCTATACCGCATACGTCGCTCAGAAACAAACGCGACTGGAAGAAGAACGGCGAGCCTATGAACGTTTCGTTGCCGAGCGTGATAAGCGACGCGCGACGATCGCCGGATTGCGTACCACGCACACCTCGTCGGACTACAGCCAAGTGCGCAGCCGCGAGAAGCAACTTGCGCGCGTCGAGGCGACGGTAGAAGCGCCGGCACCGGTCGCAGCTCCACGCGGTATCGCGGTACGGCTGGAGAAGGTGCGCCGCGGCGGCGGGTACGTTTTCGAGACGACTGACGTTGGGAAGTCGTACGCCCGCGCGTTGTTTTCCAATCTCACCGTCCGCGTTGACCGAGGGGAATGTCTTGCCGTCGTCGGCCCGAATGGGTCGGGGAAGTCGACGCTTCTCAAAATCTTGTCCGGCGAACTTGCGCCCGATGCCGGCTCGGTGCGGTTCAATCCGGCGGCTCAGGTGGCGTACTACGCGCAAAACTCCCACGAGCAACTCAACATGGACGCCAGCGCCGTAGAAGCTGTGCTGGCGGCATCCGGTGGGACGAATTGGGAGGCGCGAACGTTGCTGGGGCGCATGCGGATCGGCGGCGACGCGGCCGATAAACCGGTGCGTGACTTTTCAGGCGGCGAGCGGCGGCGAATTATGCTCGCGTGCCTGACGGCCCGCAAAGCCGACGTTCTGTTGCTCGACGAGCCCACTAACGATCTCGACATCGATAGCCGCGAAGCGTTGGAAAGCGTTCTGAGCGACTACGCGGGTGCGATCGTCGTCGTGTCGCACGACCGCTTCCTGCTCTCACGATTATGCGATCGCGTCCTTTGGATCGAAAGCGGACAGTGGGGAATCGTCGAGGGTGCCTACGACGATTACGAAGCATCTCAGCGAGACCGCGAGCGTGCTTCCCTCGAGCAGACGGCCCCCGACACGGAAGAGCGCCCCAAGACGTCGCGCCAAACGCCGTTGCGGATTCGGTCGCAGCTGCAAACGCGAATCGACCGGATCGAACGCGAGATCGAACGGCTCGACGCTCGGACTGCCGAAATCGAGGCACTATTCGAACAGCCCGAAGTCAACACCGACCACGTGCGATCGTTAGCGCTAAGTAAAGAACTCGCCGACGTGCGATCGCAAAGCGGCGAACTCGTCGCACGCTGGGAGTCGCTGCACGCCGAGCTCGAAGCGATGGACGCTTAAAGCGTCGACTGCACTTCTCCGTAGAACGACGGCCACTTGGTCGATGGAACGAGATCCTCCGCGGCGTACCACCAGAAGCCGGCGCGGGTGAAGCGCGTCAAACTCGGCGGAACGATCGACATATAGTACGAGAAGATGCTCTGCGCGTCCGAAAGCGAGCCGGTGGTAATGGGGGCAGCCATGCCGATCTCGCCAAAGCCGACCCTGGCGTTGGGAAAGTCGGCTGCCAAACGCGCGAAAATCTTGTTCCACTGCGCGACGCTGGGCCGCGCACCGTAGTTCCCGGCTTCGTAATACGAAACCAGTACGTAGCGCAGGCCGCGATGCATCGAAGCCGGCACGTAGGTGCGCTCCCACGAAATCATGTCGTATCCGGGCGTCACCCACTTCGGGACCTGGTAGTAGAGCGTCATTTCCGTCGTCAGCCCGCGCGCGCTGACGATGTCGTACATGGCCTTCACCTTCGACATCACGTCGTTCGCCTGGGCGGCGCATTCGTGCGACGAAGGGCAGCGCACTCTGCTCAGCCATTCGCCATTGACTTCGTTGCCGATCTCCCAGAGATCCGTATCGCTCGCGAGTGCGTTCACGTACGCCTTCGTGCGCGCCTTGATTTGAGCGAGCGAATAGCGTTTGATCGAAGAACTGTCGGCCAGTTCGCCCATGGTATGCGCCGATTGGTGCAAGGCGTGCATCCCCGACGCGTAGCACGACGGCCCGATTGGATCGAACACCACGCGAACCGTCGGACGATTCAGCGCCTTCACTGTCGCCAGCTCGTCCGAACTCACGCCGCACCGGCTCGAGAGATCGTCGTAGGTTATGCCGCGCAGGTTCGCAGGCAGCGCGAATGCGTTGCGCGCGGCCACGCCCGGTTGCGGCATTTGAGCGATCGGCGGAGCGCCCGCGGGACCGCCAGTGCATGCCGCAACGCCGAGAAGCAAAACGACTGCGATAGTTCTACGCATGCAGTTGTATTTATACTCGGGGCGATATGATAACCTTTGCCGGCCTGTAGTCGTTTCACTCTTGTTTGCCGCCCTGGATCCAATCGGCAAAAGCCGCGACCTTTTCTGGTGTCCAAGCGCCGTCGCACGGCATCGTACCAGCTTTGACCCGCTCGAGTATCGCGTCGGCATGAGCGCTTACGTCGGCATACGCCCACAGATCGAATGCAAATTGCATCGATTTGCGATCGCGCTCTCGAAAAAGCGCTTTAACGTGCTTGGCGAAACTGACCGGCTCGCCCGGAGCCGGCAAGTCCACTTGAACTTCTTCGTGCGGCGCTAGCGCCGATACACGGCTGCCCGGCGGTCCGGCGCTGGTGGTCCACTCCCAGTGAGGCATCGGCATGTGCTGCGGAGGCTGCGCGTTGGTCTGCGAGTTTTCAACGGCCAAGCGCGATCCCCACTCGATGTACGCCTGGAACGCGGAGCGGAACTCGGGATCGTTCGGAAGACCGGATTCACGCGCAGATTGCAACAAGAGCGTGACCCAGCGAGCGCGCATTTCTTCGGTGAGGCATTTGCCGAGATGCTGCGAGAGCATACGCGGATAGCCGCCGTACTCCGAGCTATAACGTTTTGGGCCGCCGAAGACCTCGCCTAACCACTTCGCCACTCGTTGCGGATGATCGGCGGACATATTTGCGAACAGCGGTGCAAGCAAATCGTCCGCGGGCACGAATTTTTCGTAAAATAGGCGAGTCATGCGCGTGAGTGCGGGCAGCCCTCCCGCCCACTCGAAAATCGAAGGCTGGCGGTCCGGCGGCGGTAGGGGATCACGAAACTCGACGTACCAGTGCATCCCGGTACAAAATGGTTTATTCTGCGCGTGACCGCACCGGCATAACGCGCAGTGTTCGAAGGACGCACCGGCATTACGAACGACATCGTTGCCTTGGTCGTCACGTAGCGCAATCGGACCGGTGACGCGATACGGGCCGTCTTTAGAGACTTCAATCGCCGGTTGTCGCCGGCCGTGCCAATTGACATCTGCTCGCGCCTCGACGCCATCGACCGCATAGCTCAGAGCACCGGACGGGCAGTCGCGAACCGCGCGAATAATCTCGTCCATGCGGCCGCCGCTCGGCGCGACGAACGGCTCGCTTTTCGTCCGGAACACCTTGCTCAGGCGGTCGCTGCAGTAGCCGGAATGCTGACACGTGCCGCGATTATCCAAGATCGTGACCTGCTGACCCACGTAGACGTCTTGGCGGTCCGGTACCCGTTTGGGATCCTTCGCATCATCGAAGCCGATCTTCGCGTGGCTGCCGTCGCAGTACGGTTTGATCGCGGACGCACCGCAACGGCAAAGAGCCATCTGCGGAAATGCAGACAACGGCTCGCCCAGCCACGTGACCAGGTTCTTTACATTGGTAACTAACAGCGGACCGTTGTGTGAAAGGCGTATTTCGGCATCTAACCCGTTATAGAGCGCTTCGAGTTCGGCAATGCGTGCCGCGACTGCGTTCGCGTCCGACGACACTTCGGCGCATGCAAGCTGCGCAAGCGCGGCAGTAGCCTCAAGCAACGCAGTCGGCGGAAGTCCCTCGCGACGCCACGCTGCTGCGCGTTTCGCCAGATCCCATAGCGACTCGGCCGGCTCGTGCGCGAGCTGAGGTAGATCGTCTTCGCTACCGGCTAGTGCCGTCAATGGGCGAATAACCGAATCATCGAGCCGCGCGGCGACGCCATCGCTGCCTCCATCGTCTAAAGAAGCGCGCAACCGGCGCACGCCGGAAAGTAGGTCTCTATAGGTCGAAGCGGTTGTGGGCATTTTCTCTCCTTGGCACCCTAGAATGTCGGGTCGCCTCCGTTCGGTTGCGCCCATAATCGCCGGGGCAGGCTAGCTAGCGACGCACTACTAATCCAAAATGCAAAAGGAGCTCCAATGCACGTGATTTTATCAACAACGCTCCTCGCGGTTCTCGTCATGCCGGTCTATCCGGAAGCGCAGCCCGGAACTGCAGCGCCTCCGCTAGCTTCGGCGCGCGGGACGCGTTCGATGCACGGTAAGCGATTCGATGTGGTCGAGTATTGCGTCGACCGCGGCCTCCAACGGTTTGGTATTGCGCCGAAGCTGCGTTAATACCAACCCGCCCTGAACGGCCGCAAGCAGCGCCGTCGCCAACCGATCGGGATCGGCATCCCTTCGCAACTGCCCGCCGGCGTGCATCTCGCGCAATCCGCTTCGAATTCCGTCTTCCCAACGCGAAAACGCTCGGTTGAGGTCGATTCGGAACTCCGGAACGATCTCGACGATTTCACTCGAAAGGGTTCCCAGCGGACAGCCGCCGGCGCAATGCCCCCCGCGCTGAATGCGCACGAGCAGATCCCGCCATTCGCGCAAGGCCCGCATGCTGTTGAGATGCCCCAAGAACTCTTTTTGTGCCCCGATGACCGCGTCGGTCTGGTGGGCGATCACGGCGCGCACGAGAGCCATCTTATCTTTAAAGTAATGGTAGAGTTGCGACGAGCTCACTGCGGCCGCATCGCGGACTTCCTCGGTCGTCGTCCCCGCTACCCCGCGCTCGTGAATGAGGCGGGCGGCCGCGGCCACGATGCGCTCCCGCGTCGCAAGCCCCTTGGGAGTAAAGCTCTGATCTTTGGCTGTTAGCGTCCTCATCGTTCGAAATCGCCCTTTTTGGAGTTGATAATCCAATTTAGCACACTTATATTGGATTTACCACTCCAGTTTAAGGAAAGGCAATGGATAACAACCGCACCCTTCAAGATCTCAACGGCCGTACCGCCCTCGTCACCGGCGCAACCAGCGGCATCGGCAAAGCAACCGCGCTCGCGCTCGCGCGGCGTGGAGCGCGTGTTCTTATCTCAGGCCGCGACGAAGTTCGGGGTCAATCCGTCGTGTCGGCTATCCGGGCTGAAAACGGGGCCGCCGATTTCTTGCAAGCGGACCTCAGCGACGCCGATTCTACGCGGAAGCTAGCGCAGCGCGCACTGGAAATCGCCGGTCGTGTCGACATCCTCGTGAATAACGCCGGCGCCTTCCCGTTCGGGCCGACCGCGCAAACGCCGCCGGATGTGTTCGACGACGTTTTCGCTACCAACGTGCGGGCGCCGTTTATTCTCGTTGGGGAGTTGGCGCCGAAAATGGCGGACCGCGGCAAAGGCGCCATCATCAACCTGAGCAGCATGGTCAGTGAGTTTGGTATGGCGGGAATGGCGCTGTACGGTTCGAGTAAAGCGGCGATCAATTTGCTTACGAAGGCGTGGGCCGCGGAGTTTGGCCCCAGTGGCGTGCGAGTGAACGCCGTCAGCCCGGGCCCGACTCGCACGGAAGGAACGGCCGCGATGGGGGACGGTCTCGCGCAGCTTGCCGCCGCAGCGCCCGCCGGCCATCCGGCGTCTCCTGAAGAGATCGCCGACGCGATCGTCTATCTTGCTTCCGATCGCGCAAGTTTCGTGCACGGCGTCGTGCTGCCGGTCGACGGCGGCCGAACGGCCGTATAAAGGAGCGATCAATGACGACGACAACCCTTCGGAGATCTCGCACGACCGACGTAGCCGCTTTCTCAACGAGAGCCGGGTTATGGATCGGACGCTATGGACTAGTCGCGATACTCCTACTTATCGGAGGCTTGAAGTTCACGCACGGCGAGGCTTTAGGAATCCAGCCGCTGGTCTCTCACAGCCCGCTCATGTCTTGGATGTACTCGCTGACCGGCGTGGACGGCGTTTCACGCGCGATCGGTACGATCGAGATCGCGGTAGCGTTACTCATCGCGTCGCGGCCGATATCGGCGATCGCGTCGGCGGCCGGCAGCCTTTTGGCAATCGTCACCTTTCTCACCACGCTCTCTTTTCTGCTGAGTACTCCCGGCGTATGGGCACCGGCCTTCCCCGCACTATCGGGTACGGGCGCATTCCTCATCAAGGACCTTTGCCTGTTGGCCTGTGCCGCGTTCACGGCCGGGGAAGCACTCGCAGCTGCGGCGAGCAAAGGAGCGGTGTAACGTGTCGTTGGCAGATCAGCTAGCTAAACTAAAGCACGATTTCGAGGCAAAAGCACCGCCGGAGACGATAGAAAAAATACACCGAGCTACGGCGGAGCTCGCGCGCTCCGGGATCCTCGAGCGCACGCTGAAGAAAGGCGATCTCGCTCCCGAGTTCGTGCTTCCCGACGTCAACGGCGTCCCGGTATCCTCGGCGGACCTCCGGCGAAACGGTCCCTTAATCGTCAGCTTCTTCCGAGGTAAATGGTGCCCGTACTGCAATCTGGAGTTGTCGGCGCTGGCTAAAATCTATCCGCGCGTCAAAGAGCTTGGGGCGGAGCTGGTCGTGATCTCGCCGCAAAAAAGTGAGTTCAGCGCCGACCTCGTGAAGCCATATCGCATCGGGTTTCCCATACTGCGCGATTTCCACAACGAAATCGCGGAACAATTCGGAATCGCTTTTACGCTGCCGGAGTATCTCGACGCACTCTACCGTGAGTTCGGGAACGACTCAAAGGCCTGGAACGAGACCGAGGTTTGGCAGTTGCCGATACCGGCGCGGTTCCTCATCACGCCTGACGGAACGATTGCCGATGCGGAGGTTAACCCGGACTACACCGTTCGACCGGAGCCCGAAACGATTCTCGAGCGGCTCAAAGCGCTGAAAGCACCGGGAGTCATCCAAAATCCTACGAAGGACGTATTGCGAGCATGAAAGCACTTTTTGCGGCGTCTTTCGCCGCCCTCATTTGCGCAGGAACCGGCTTTGCGGACGCTGCGTCCGAACCGGCCTCAGCGTTTTTCTTCCCCAGCGTCATCTCGGTCGACACGTCGACGCACACCGCGACGTTTCCGCTTCGCCGCGGCGAGTCGCACGGACAGACGGTCTGGTACGTCGTCACCGACGCGTCCGACGCCGGAGTAGCAAAGCGTTACGGTGTCGTCTACGCACCCGGCATCGCCAAGCTTGGCGATAGCGCGATCGTCGCGGCGACGATGCACAACGGTATCGTAGCGTTTGCCGGTAAGCCCGATTTTTCACCGGAACGCTCGTACGTTGCCGGAACCGGCGGATTTCCGCCCGCGTCGGCAAAACCCGGCGCGATTGGCGACGACGGGTATTCACCGTTCGTGCGTGTTGATGGTACGGCCGGAGTTCTCAACGCGCCGATCGTTGCGAGCGGGAACGGACCGTTCGACGTAACGACGCACTCCGATACCGAAGACCGCGTCGTTGCCATCGACACCACTAAAGGTACCGTTACTCTCGCGCTGGCGCGTGGATTCTTTAACGGTAAGCCAATCTATTACGTGAGCACCGACGCGTCCGACCCGACCGCCGCAGCAGTCGAGCGCGCAACCTACGTGCCGCGCCTAGCGAAGGCCGATTCGGCGGGTGAAATCCCGATCGGTGTCGTTGCCAACGGACCGCAGACCGGCGACGCCGTTCAGGGCTTGGCATACCTCGCGCTCAAAACGCCAATAGGCGACGATGCCACGGCGGCAAACGCGGCGACGATCGGCTCCCCGTTCAACGTCCTCTCGCTGGTGCCGGATACATCCAAGCCGTATGCGTCCAACGCCTACACGCCGCTGTGGTCGGTATTCGTCGTCGGCGAGGCGCAAAGCAAACGTCTCACCTCATACGCCGACGTCGGACCGCTCGCCACGCCCGCGGGATTCGCCGTCAACTGTCCGGCGATCGCGTTGGACACGAGCGGCGGATACTAGTCGAGCCATGGCGATGCGCATACTCGTCGTGGGTGCGGGGGCGGTCGGCGGCTACTTCGGCGGCCGCCTCGCACAAGCCGGACGTGACGTTACGTTTCTCGTGCGCGACGGCCGCGCCGCAGTGCTGCGCACGAACGGGCTCGAGATCGTGAGCCCGCACGGCGACGCAAAAATAACTCCCGGCATCGTCACGAAGGCCGAGCTGAACGAGCCGTATGGCCTGGTGCTGCTAGCCGTCAAACAGTACGCACTGGAATCCGCGATCGGCGAATTCGCACCCGCAATCGGCCCAGACACGGTGATTTTGCCGGTCCTCAACGGCGTTCGTCACATCGACTTGCTCAGTGCGAAATTCGGCAGGTCACACGTCTTGGGCGGCGTCTGCATCGTCGCGACGACGCTCGACGAAAAAGGACGTATCGTTCAGCTTCGCGAGATGCAAGAACTGACCTACGGTGAGCTCGACGGCAGCAACTCCGCGCGCGTGCTCGATGTCGATCGCAGCCTCCAGGGCGCCGGTTTCACCGCACGGTTGTCTTCGAGCATCGAGTTGGAGATGTGGGAGAAGTGGGTTTTCATCGCGACGCTCGGCACCATTACGTGTCTGCTTCGCGGAAGCGTCGGTCAGATTGCGCGGGCACCCCGAGGTCGCGACCTAACAGGCGCGGCGATAGACGAGTGCGTATCGGTGGCAACGGCGGCCGGATACGCGCCGCGCGCGCCGGCCTTGGAACGAATCCGCACGACATTAACGGACCCCGATTCCAACCTAACCTCGTCGCTGTATCGCGACCTGCAAAGCGGCGCGAAGCTCGAAGCCGACGCCATCATCGGCGATATGTGCGTTCGCGGCGAAGCCGCGGGCGTGAAACTCCCGCTGCTCGCCGCTGCCTACGCCCAGCTGTCGATAGCTATGGCGTGAAGTTCACGCCCTGCGAGAGTACCAATCCGTTTGCGTAGTTGATCGTGGCCGTGACGCGGCGCATGTAGGCCTTCCAGCAATCCGACCCGGACTCGCGACCGCCGCCCGTCTCCTTTTCGCCGCCGAAGGCGCCGCCGATTTCGGCCCCCGAAGGAGACGTGTTGACGTTGACGATGCCGCAGTCGCTGCCTTGCGCGGACATGAACGTTTCGGCTTCGGCCAGATCTCGCGTGACGATCGCCGAAGAGAGACCTTGCCGAACGCCGTTATTCGTTGCAATGGCTTCGCGAAGCTCTCGATAATGCATCGCGTAGAGAATCGGCGCAAACGTCTCCTGACGAACGATCTCGGTTTGACCGGGCATCTCGACGAGCGCGGGTTCGACGTAAAACGCGTGCGGGAAGCGATCCTCGAGAACGCGCCGTCCGCCGTACACCGTGCCGCCTTCTCGACGCGCGGCCGCCAGGGCATCGGTCATTCGCTCGAACGCGCCGGCGTCGATGAGCGGCCCCACGAGCGTTTCATCATCCAGCGGGTTGCCGATCGAAATGCGGGCGTAGGCCGATCGTATTTTTGCGACGAGTTCCTCGTAGACGGTTTCGTCAATCAGCACGCGTCGCAATGTAGTGCAGCGCTGGCCGGCCGTTCCGGCGGCGCCGAACACAATCGCTTGCAGTGCCAGATCCAAGTCGGCCGTTGCGGTCACGATCATCGCGTTGTTGCCGCCGAGCTCCAGCAGGCTGCGCCCAAACCGGCGAGCGACGCGCGTCCCGACGTCGCGGCCCATCGCGGTCGAACCAGTCGCCGAGACGAGGTCGACGCCTTGGTTTTCAACTAGAGCCATGCCGGCTTCGCGGTCGCCGACGAGAAGCTGATGAAGTCCGTCAGGCGCGCCAAACGCTTTGCCTGCGCGGTCGAGCAGCGCGGACGAGGCGAGTGCGGTAAGCGGCGCTTTTTCGGAGGGCTTCCATATCACGGCATCGCCGCAGATCAATGCGAGGGCCGTATTCCAAGCCCACACCGCTCCGGGGAAATTGAACGCCGTGATGACCGCGACCACGCCCAACGGATGCCAAAGCTCGCGTAGCGCGTGATCCGCGCGCTCGGACGCGATCGTTCGTCCGTAGAGCTGACGCGATAATCCGACCGCGAAGTCGCAGATGTCGATCATCTCCTGAACCTCGCCGAGACTCTCAGTCGCGATCTTCCCGACCTCGAGACTGATGAGGAGCGCCAGATCCGTTTTATGCTTGCGCAGCTCCTCGCCGAATCGGCGAACGAGCTCGCCGCGTCGCGGTGCCGGTGACTGCGACCACGCCGTAAATCCGGCTCGCGCCTTTTCGATCGCGAGTTCGGCCGCGCGCCCGTCCTCCGTGGCAATCGACGCCAGCGGCGAACCGTCGATCGGCGAATGTACTTTTGCGCTACCGGAGCGAATCGACGCTCCCATGCGCGCGAGCGCTTGCGCCGCCTCTTGTGCGTACTGCGACATAGGGTCACGTTTGCCGAGCGATTTTTCCGATTCCTCTGTAGAGAGCTGCCGCGCTTGGCGGCGAACGTTATGGCCAACGTGAAAGCGCTCTACTTCGAACGATTCGGCGGACCCGACGTACTGACATACGGCGACATTGCCGATCCGGTGTCGTCGCGCGGTCACGCGCTCGTGGAAACGGCCGCGATCGGTTTGAACTTTGCGGACGTCTACCGCCGGCGCGGAAACTATCATCTCGCGGGCGAGCCTCCGTTCGTCGCAGGGTACGAAGCGGCCGGCACCGTCGTGCAGTGCGGCGACGGAGCGCCGCCGTCAATACAACCGGGTACGCGCGTGGCCTTCGCCGACAGTCCGTTTGCCAACGCCGAGCTCGTCGCCGTTCCGTACGACAAACTGGTCGTGCTGCCGGACGGCATCGACTTCAACACTGCGGCCGCAGTGCTGCTGCAAGGGCTGACCGCACAGTACCTGATCTCAGACAGCTACACTGCGATGCCGAACGATACGGCCGTCGTGCACGCCGCGGCCGGCGGCGTCGGGCTGCTGCTCGTCCAACTTCTCGTGCACGCCGGCGCGCGCGCGATCGCGTTCGCCTCGACGGCCGAAAAGTGCGCGGCCGCACGGCACTATGGCGCGGCGGAAGCGTACACGTATGCCGAGGGATGGCCCGAACGGGCGCACGGCGCCAACGTTGTCTACGACTCGGTCGGCTCGACGCTCGATGCGTCCATCGACAGCGTTCGAACCGGCGGTACGGTCGTGTTTTACGGCTTTGCCGGCGGCGATCCGAAGCCGGTCGACCCACGCGTGCTGATGGACGGCTCGAAGCGACTCGTCGGAGGCGATCTCTGGAACGTCCTGACGTCTCACGACGAGCGCGAACGGCGAACGAGCAAGCTCTTCGAACTCATCCTCACCGGCGCACTGCGCGTTCCGATCGCAAGGACGTTCGCGCTGAGCGACGGATCGGCAGCGCACGAGTACCTCGAGAATCGCTCGGCGATTGGCAAAGTGCTGCTCATCCCATGACCGGGAACCAGATACTGATTCTTTCGCCTACGCGGTCTACCCCGAGCCTTTGCACCACCGAGGGGGCACTCGCACCCAGCTTAATGCCCGATTGCGCGCGTTACTTCTCGTTGGCGAGGATGGCAAAGGCGAGTGCGCCGAACGCCGCGCCCACGAGAATGTCGCTGCCGGCATCGCGATCGATCCGCGGCGCGACGAGCATCATCAGCGAGGCGTTGAACAAGAGACCTGCGAGCGCTCCGGAGAGCGCACCGGCGAAGGACGCCACGAAGACCATGAAGTTGCGATCGCCCTCAATAGCCGGCAGCGCAGCGGCTTCGATGCCAAGCGAAGTCACCCGCCGGCGACAGCGCTCGACCAACTCCGGCCACTGGCGACGGAATTGCAGATTCGTCACCACGACGTACGCCGCGCTCGCAAGAAGCACGATGGTTGTAAACACCCGGACAGGTTCGTCCATTCCCATCCCCCAGACGGCACGAGCCGCCAGCCACACCGCAAAATCTTGTAGAATGGCGGGATGAACACCTCTCCCGAGCCCCGTCCGCCGCTGCCCCCGTTACCCGGTGGCCGTTGGGTCCGCGTCCCGCCGAAGGCATGAAACCGTTCGCGCTTACCCTTGCGCTGCTGACGCTAGCGGCGACCGGTAGGGCTTTGCCGTTAGGCGAGTCTCAGGAATCGTTCATCACTCGCGCGGTGGTTAGCGAAAGCCGCCTTTGGTTACTTTCGGACGGCGGGGCGTTGTCGAGTGTCGCACTCGACACGCGCCGGCGATCGATTGAAACGTTCGCAGGCCGTGTTCTAGACATTTGCGCCGCGAACCACACGCTCTTCGCCATCTCGGAGGCGCCCGGCGATGACGGCGTCTGGGTTGAGTCCCACCGTCGAGCGCAGGCGTGGGTCGAAGACGTAAAGGTGCCGAAAGGCGGCGAAAAATTCATTGGTTTCGGATGCGACGAATCCGGGACGGTCCTCGTAACCAATCGTCGCCTTATCGTCGCCACCGGCTCCTCGTTCTCTGCCGTCCGGCTGTCGAAAGATCTGCCGATCCATTCCGAGGTCGCGACCGTTTTCGCGACCTCCAAGTACGTGTTCGTCGGCATAAACCGAGGTGAGTGGGGCGGCGGGTTACGACGAATCGATCGAAGCACGGGCGAAACCAGCGTGATCGAGCGCAACGAGAGCGGCGCACTTTGCGGAGGTCCGCTGAACACCGCATGCGATCCCGTTAACGCGATCGCCGCCGATCCTTGGGCGCCAGACTGTATCATTGTGGCGGTCGGACTCGTCCATATGGCGCCGCACGGGAGAATCGACGAGGTGTGCGGGGACAACGTCAGGCGTCTGTATTTCAAGGTGTGGGAGAACGGCGGTCCCCAACATCCCGGCGAGGATGAACCTTTCATGACTGTAGCGTTCTACGGTCTGATCGTCGACGGCGCAACGGTGGGGGCTTTGGGAATAGACGGGATCTATAATATTCATCGCGACGGAACCGCCACGGTGACACCTCTACCGAAATTCGAGGATGACGGAGGAGTCTACGTCGGCGTGGCGCTTCCTAACGCGATTGTAGTCTTGACCGACGCTAACCGTCGCCGCGCCGTCGGCGGCAGCGTCCCGATTCTCGCTCAACGGTAGAATCGCCCCGCGTTGGACGGTTTGTGGACGCACCGCGGTTTACCATGGGAGCATGAAGTATACGACCATCGTCTACGAGCGCACGTGCGAGCAGCTCGAAGCTGCCACGCTCGAGGCGCTCAACGAGGGCCGCAACGTTATCGTTAACCTCGACTACGTGCCGGTGTTGGGTATTGAAGACATGCGCCGCCTGATCAAACTCTTGCGGCAGAGCCGCGACATCGGCGGCGAGTTCGCGCTGCGCGCGACGCGGCCCGACGTGCGCAAGACGCTGGCCGTGACGGCGCTCGATCGCGTCTTTACGGTCGTCGACGCCGCCTAAACGTCGCCCAAACTCATCAATAGCTTACGCAGCAGCTCGTTGAGCTGCTGGCGTTCGCGCGCGTTCAGCGCCGACAGCAGACGCTCTTCGTTGGCGACGTGTTTGCTCGTTGCCGTATCGATGAGCGTCTTGCCTTTGGCCGTCAATCGGACGAGCGTTCCGCGGCGATCGTCGGGATCCGGGCGCCGCGCGACGAGGCCGGCCTCTTCCAGGCGATCGATGCGGTTAGTCATGGCGCCCGAGGTCAGCATCATCTCGCGGTAGAGCTCGGTCGGCGACAACTGATACGGCGCGCCCGAGCGGCGCAGCGACGCGAGGACGTCGAAGGTTTCGCCCTGCAGCCCAGACGCGCCGTGCGTCTCGTCCAGCTTTGGGCGCAGCGCAGCCGCCGCGCGCTGTAAGCGTCCGACCACGGCCATGGCGTGGGTATCGAGATCGGGGCGTTCGCCCTTCCATTGGGCGACGATGGCATCGATTCGGTCACGCATATCTTAGCGTTAAGACACTTGACAGCCCGAGACCTCTAGATGTATCTTGATATTAAGATAATGAGGATGAAGCCAATGTCGAAGATCGCCGTCAAATCCCTCGACCACGTCGTATTCAACGTCGCCGACCCCGAACGCAGCGTCGCGTTCTATGCCGGGGTGCTGGGGTTGCAGCCGGAGCGCCTCGACCAGTACCGCGCCGGTACGGTACCCTTCCCGTCGGTGCGGGTCAACGGGCAGACCATCCTCGATTTCTTCCCCCCGAGCTATCACCGCGCGACGCCCGGCGGCAACAACGTCAATCACATTGCGCTCTCGCTCGACAACGCTCCGTACGAAATCGAGGCGTTTCTGCGCGATCGCGGCGTTCCGGTCGTGCGCGAAATGGAGGGCAATTTCGGCGCGCGAGGCGACGACGCGCACGCGTTCCAGGTGCTCGATCCCGACGGGAATACCATCGAACTGAGTGCTTATGTCTCAAACGTGCCGCGAGAGCAGGACGTTCTGGAACGACAGCCGATCCGATAACGTGCGGACGATCGTGCGGTGAATGGTTCCGGCAAGCTCGGGATCCGCGCGCTCGATGTTCGCGAACGCTTCGCGCGTAAGTTCGAAGACGACGCTAGGTTTTTCCGCGACGGCCGACGCGCTGCGCGGGGTCTGGCGATAGAGACCCATCTCGCCGAGCATCGTGTGCTCGCCCAGGCTGCGCAACCGCTGCATCGATCCGTCGTCTCTGCGCACGACGATACCGATATGCCCGCTCTCGATGAAGAACATCGAATCCGCCGCTTCGCCTTCACGACACAGCGTTTCGCCGGCAGCGATTTCGCGTCGCTGTAATACGGCAACCAAACGCGCGGCCACCCCGGCGTCACCGAACTCCGTCTCGAGCCATCCGCGCAGTGTCGGATCGTCGCCGGGCACCGTCGCATAGCGCTCGATGAGCTGGTCTTCGCCCCATTCCATGGCGTGATCGAGATCCGTAAAGCGCTTGACCCCATCGTCGAGCGGACCTGCCGCCGCAGCCCATTGCCGCGCAACGCCGTCGCTCATGGCGGCAAAGGCAATCGCCACGTCGGCGCGGTCAGCCGCTCGGGCCATTTTCACGAAGCTCGTTGCCGCCGCGGCGTCGATTCCGTTGACCCGGCTGAAATCGAGAATCGCAAATCGCGCCTTTCCGTCGATGACGGTATCCAAGAATCGCCGATACAGCCGGTCGGCAACGGCGAAAAAGAGAAATCCATGCAACGCGATCGCGCGAATCTCGTCACCGTGCTCGACGAGCGCCGCGAACTCCGACGGCGACCGCACGAGCGTGCTGCGATACTGCGCTCCGGACTGCACCGATGCGATTGCGGTCGTGCGGCTGTAGTTGAACGCAAAGATGGCCGTGCACGCGACCAGTCCGGCGATGATTCCGTAGAAAAAGCCGAAGCTCACGATGACGACGACGATGATCAAAAGCGCGACCCACTCCAACGCCGGCAGCGGTCGTCGCGTTTTGACGATCCACGTGTCGAGCATCGTGTAACCGATGTAGAGCAACAAACCGGCTAGCAGGTACACCGGTACGTACCTGCCGATGCTCGAACCGGCAAAGACGAGCGCCGCGCCGATGGCGGCGACGGTGTAGCCGGAGAGCCGGCCCTTCGCTCCGAGCCGAACGTTGAGGACGCTGCGCGCCAGCGCGAAGTATCCCACGAATCCGCCGAGTACGAGAGAGGCGATGTTTCCGATGCCGTCGGCACGCAGCTGTGCGTCGAGGTCGGCATCGGTTTGCGAAACGAGCTCGAAGGCGGTGGCGTTAATGAGAATCGTGATGGTGGATATGGCGGCGACGGTCACGATTTCGGGCCAAACCTGCCAGATTGCCGGCCACGCAATGTCGTGAAGGTTGAGGTTGAGATACCACAGCGACCAGCCCGCGCGATCGTTGGCTAACGGAAACCATCCCGCCGCTGCGGCCGCGTGCAATCCGCCCGGAAGCAGGCCTAGAACGGTGTCGCCGATGGCGACCGCGGCGACGAGCACCAGCGAGATGGCGGCGGCCGAGACGATGCGTCTGGCCGCGACGATAAGCGCCGCGGCGAGTGCGACGGTCGCAATCAGTTGAGCGAGCGGGGTCCCGTGCGTAAGCCCAGCGGCGTTCGCAGCGGTTGCCGGCATTCCGGTGGCGACACGCACCGAGCCGACGACGAGCAGCCATCCAACCGCGGCGATGAATCCACCCATCACGGGATACGGAATAATACGCACCCATCGCGCGCCGCGTACGAAACCAAGAAACGCGAGCAGCATCGCGGTGCACAGCGTGGCGATCGCGATCGCGGCCATAACCGTGACCAGCTGCGGCCCGGGCGGCGTGCCGCTCTGGCCCAGCGACAACGCCATTGCCGCGGCCATGGCCGCGAGAACGGCGGCGGCGTTACCGTCGACGCCGGCGATCGCCCGAGGAAACGGACCGAGCAGCGCGGTCGCGAGCATGCAGGTCGCCATCGCGATCAGCGATGCGGCGACGCCGACGCTCAAACCGTAAGACAGCGGTCCCGAAAAGATCAGCGCCGCGCACGACAAGGTGTAAGCCAGCGAAACGATCGCCGTTAAGATGCCGCTGGAAACGTCGCGCACGACCGCGCCTCCTTACACCGAGGGTGTAAGGGTATTCGCGCTTAGAGCCCGGCAACTCCGTTGGGCGTACCGAGACCCGTCGGTCCGTCGTATCCCAGCCCCGAGGTGCACAGATACGTCAGGCACAAGGCGTTGGCTCCCAGTAGGATGTCGTTGAAGCCGGACCTCGGCGCAGAATACAGTGTCGATGCGCCCGTTCCCGAGCGATTCGCCGACATCGCGTACAGTGCAGCGACGATTGGCGTCGAGACGCTCGTGCCGCCGTACGCGGCCCATCCCTGCATCGACTGGTTAGCGAAATAGGTGTCGTAGACCGAGACGCCGGGAACGGGATTTGCGATCGCAGCCACATCGTTGAGCGTACGCATCTTGCAACCCGCGTCGCGTTGCCACGCCGGCTTCGATACGTACTTGCTGCAGCCGCTGCCCGTGCTGCCCCACGCCGTTTCAAGCCACGCGAAACCGCTCAGAATCGGCAGCAGCGTCGTGCCGCCGACCGCCGTCACGTACGACGACGATGCCGGCCAGCCAACGCCGTATCCCGAATCTCCGGCGCCCGCCACGATCGGCGTGCCCGGATGGTTCCACTTGGGATTGTCCGCAGCGAGGGTCGCGCTTTCGGGCGTGGTGTAACTGTTGCTGACTACCGTCGCGCCCTTTTGGATCGCAATCTGCATCGCGGTCGTGAGCGCCTCGATGTCGGCCGACGGCGCTTCCGATACCAGCAGCTTGCAGTTCGGGCAAATCGCCGACGCCATATCGAGATCGATGGACAGCTCTTGCGCCCACGTTTCGCTGCCCGCGGGTAACGTGCTCGAACCGTCGGCACCGTTGACGAAGCGTAGGCAACCGTCGCTCGTGCCGCACGGCGGCAAACCGAACGTCGAACGGTAGGTGGAGAGATCGTTCTCGGCGTTAGGATCGCCGTAAGCGATCACGATGCCGATCGTTCCGCCGGCTGCGCCTTGCGGGACGTTATACGCGCTGGCCAGATCCGACGGTTGATATCCTGCAATTAGCGACGGCAGGAGCCCCAGTTGCGGCAATACGTCGAGGCGGCGAATCGCGCCGCACGAGACGCGTCCGACGATCGGCAATCCGCAGATGTTCAGCAGTTGCGGCAAGGCCGCGAAGTTGATGGGAATGGCGCGCGAAGAGATCGGGATCGCGCGCGAGCTGATCGGAATCGCACGCGAGCTGATCGGAAGGGCCTCGGTGTCGTGTCGGTGCATCCGGTGATGCGCCGCCTCCGGTGCGCCAGGCGCCGCCGTATCGTCCGACGGTAAAGCCGGTCCGGTTGCGGCCGCCGAACAGGCGGAAAGCAAAAAGCTCAGCGCGGCCACACAGGCCATGCTGGAGCGAGAGTTCCCTAGTTGCCACACCATGCGCGCTCTCGATCTGCTGAGGTAAGGTATCGTCTCCTACCTAACAGTATTTCCAACCGAGCGCTTCTTCAAGCAATGTAAAGCAATCGTTACACGGCGGTTATGGCAGGAAAGACCTACCCTGTCACGATCGCCCGCATCGCAGCGACAATCTCGGGGTCAAGGTGCGTCCCCGCGGCTTTATCGAGCAGCTCCAAGGCGCGTGAGGGTGCCATCGGCGGTCGGTAAGGCCGCCGCCCGATCATCGCGTTGAAGCAGTCGGCGACCGCCACGATTCGGGCGCTCAGCGGGATGTCGTCACCTCGCAAACCGTCCGGGTACCCCGCTCCGTCGAGGCGCTCGTGGTGGCTGCGGATTGCGGGCAAGAGCTCGGCCAGGAGCGGAAGGTCGGCCACGATCTCGGCGCCGTCGATCGTGTGTCGTCGCATGACGGCCCACTCGTCGTCATTGAGCGAGCGCGGAGCCAGCAGAATCGTTTCCGGAGTGCCGATTTTGCCCACGTCGTGGGCGAGGCCGCCGCGTTTAACCAGCAGGGTGTCGGCCGGTGATAAGCCGAGCTTGCGCGCCAGTCGCGCGCACCACGACGAGACCGCCTTGGAGTGTTCTGCGGTGATCGGGTCGTGCTCGAACAGGCGCACGATCAAGTCCGCCAAACACGCATCGATTTCATCGAACGGTTCGTCGCGTGCGATCGAAAGCGGCCGCGGCTTGCGCGCCGCCGCGTCGATCGTCTCGCCTAGCGCCATCAGCATAGTCTTGTCGGCAATACGCCCCTCGAGCGCCCCATTCTCAAGGACTTGCCGCCACGTCGCCGATAGCAGCACGCTCAAGCAGCCCAACTCCGGATGGCGTGCCGAGATATCTTCGAGCCACTGCATCAACCGCGCTGCGCTCGCACCGTCGGCGACTTCTGCGATGCGATCGAGCAACTGCATGACGACGATCTCGGTTGCCAGCGTTCGCTCCTGCGGCAAGATCGCGCGTTCCAACACCGCCGAAGCGACCTCGGGGCGCGAGCCCGAAGCGGTGCCTTCGACGCCGGCCCTCATGCGTGCGCCGCCAGCGGGAGGGGAAGCGCTTCGAGCATGCGCGCGAAGCCGCCGAAGTTGTTTGCATAGAGTGCGCGCAGCGCGCGATCCACCGCATCGTGGTTGGACGCCCCGTCGATGTGTTCGCCGATCGCGCGGACTGCATCGTGCAGAGCCGTCAGCCGCGCGGGCAGGCGCGATGCATCCAGCTCCGCAACGAATCGCTCTGCTTCGCCATTTCCTATTACGAGCGCTGCTGCAAGATACGCGAGCAGACGCGCTCGTGCCGAGCGGCTCGATTCTTGCTCGATCGAGCCGAGGGTTTCGGACACGCGGTCGATCGCCTCGCGCGCTTCGGCCGGCCGGCGCGCCGCGGCGGCGTAGAACGCCACTTCGCCCCAGCGGAGTGCGGTGCGGTCGGTTCCGGCTTGCTGCGCCGCCGTCGGGAACAACAAACGGTAAGCGTAATCGAACTCACCGCTCCACGAAGCGCGCAGCGCTTGCGCCGGCAGCAGTGATTCGTGCGAATCGGCGTCATCGTAGTGCAGATCGAAGGCGCGCAGCCCAGCCTCGCTGCGCGCTAACTCCGTCAGGTCGTGGCGCTCCACGGCAATCTCGAACGCATTGGTGAAATAATAGAGAAGAAACCCAAGGTTACCGGACTTTAGGCCATTTTCCAGCAACCGATCCAAGTACGTATGACCAGCTGTGGAGTCTTCGTCATCCATTGCTATCGCGAAGAGCGTGCTATAGGCGGCCGCCGCGACGTTAAACGACGAGGCTCGCTCCGCGGCTTCGACGGCCGCAATCGCATAGCGAGCACCTTCCTCGTTCTGCGAATCGCTATGATACACGTACGCGGCTCGCGCGAGAACGCGCGCTTTCATGGCATCGTCGCCGAGCGTGTGGGCGAGCGATAGGGATTTCCCGACGGCGTCGTGCGCACGATCGGAGTCGCCCGAGAGCATGTACGCCTCACCCAGCGCCGATAAGATCCCGGCCCGCAGGGAGGCCGGAAGCTCCTCGTTGGCCGCGTGCGGCGCGATCAAATCCAACGCGTCGGGGCGATACCGCCGCATCAGGTCGCATGCGAACAGATACTTGATTTCGATCATGCGCGTGTCGTTGTCGGCGGCGCGCGCGAGCGCCTGATTGAACCAGGATTCGGCCGCATCGAATCGGCCTAAACGCGAGGTGACGATCGCGCGCAAGGCCAGGACGATCGCCGATTCGACGTGCCCGCTGCGTTCGGAACAGGCCAACGCGCGTTCGACGACGTCGGCGTATCCTTGTTCCAAAAGCCTCAAGCCTTGCAATTCGAGCAATTTTGCCACCTGGTCGGGGTGATTGGCCTCCGCGTAAAGCTCCAGCGCTTCGGCAAAACGCTCGCGGCGGCGCAGCGCCTGTCCCGCTACGCCAATCGCGGTTTGCAGATCGCGCGGGTCTATCGATTGCATGCGTCCGCGCAGCGCTTCGGCCACTAAGTCGTGATACCGCTCGCCGGAGGCGCCTAAGAAAAGGTAGGGCGCGCGACGGCGCAGGTTGCCAACTGCGTCGCTCGCCGGGCCGGTTCCGAGCAGCTCTTCGGAGAGGTCGGGCATCAGCGCCGTGCCGATCAGTGCGCGCAGCTCCCAAGAGTCGCATTGAGCCAGAAGTGCGTCGATCATGGGTTCGAACGCCGAAAAGCGGGTCATCGAGCTCGTCCCGGCCGTGGAGAGGGCGTGCACGGTGGCGGCGACGCCCGTCGCCCACCCGCCGGTTTCTTCGACGATGCGGTCGCAAGCGGCGGCACCGAGAGCGACGCCGGCGTTACGTCCGAGCGCGGCCACGTCGTCGCGGTCGAACGCCAAGTCGGTGCCTTCCAGCGGAACGTCCATCCAACGGAACGCCATCCACACGGGCAGCGAAAAACCGTCGGCGTCGCGCGTCGATACGATCCAGCGCACGTTGTCCGCCATGCGGTCGATCAGCGACGCCACGAACGCCTCCGATTGCGGATCGCCGGCGGCGTTGTGGAGGTTGTCGATTGCGATAACGACGTCGAGTGCCTTGATGTGCTCGTGCAGCCACGCCGCCAGATCCTCGGCCGGGCGCTGCGAAACGACGGCCTTTTCGTAGGCGCCCGCGAACGCACTCCTGGCGCCCGGCGCTCTTGCCGCCAGCGCTTCGGTAAACCCATAGACGAAGCGCGCAAACGTGCTCCGCTCGCGCTTGAGGTCGTAGAGAACCCAATCTTGCCCGCTCGCCGCAAGGTAGTCGCGTAACGCCACGCTCTTCCCGCAACCGGCCGGACCCCGCACGAAGAGAATGGGGAAGTCAGCCCGCCGTTGGAACTCGCGCGTCACGCGGTCGCGCTTGACCATGACGCTTTTCTATTTCGGCGCCCCGGAGGGCAGTACTTTACTGGATCAGGAAATTCTGCATCATGCCGGTGTCCTCGTGGCTGAGGAAGTGGCAGTGGTGCACCGTTTTTCCACGCCATTGCAGCCAGCGAACCCGAATCGTGATACTGCCGTTCTTACCGTCGTCCCGGCTGCGTTTGGGCGGAACGTAGAACGTGTCCCAGATTTCCGGCTCGTCGAGCACTTTGTCGTTAATGGCGACCAGCCAAAATGAGTTGACGTGGAGGTGGAACGGATGAATGCTGCCCGTGGCGTTCTCGATGCGCCATTCGACCGTGTCGCCGAGCTTCACCGTCGTCGGGCACACCTCTTCCATATAGTGCACGCCGTTGACCAAGAAGTCGAATCCGGTGAGGATCGTATTACTATCGCCTTTGAAGCTAAACTCGAACGTCTTACCCTCCGCCGACGGTTTTTCGATGAACGGATACTCGCGCTCGGGTAAGGGCAGCGATTTCGGAAACTCCATCGCCTTCGGCGTTCCGGCTACAACGAATGTCATGAACGCGATCTTGGTTCCCGGGCCGTGCAGATCGTCGGCTTTTAACGACGAGAGCGTATAGGTTCCGGGCGTGTTGGGCGCTTGGATCAAGAACTCGATGCGATTCCCCGGCACCGTCATGCGAACGGGCGCATCGATGAAGTTCTTCACGGTGAGTCCACCGAGTAGACCGAGCTTCCCGCTCATGTCGATCTTCTTGGGTGCCTTTAAGTTCACGCCGTCGAATGCGATTTGCCTGACGTCCATGGTTGCGCCGGTGGTATCGTTGACCAAGACCAGTGGAAGCGCGTGCTGATTGCAGCCGTTGAGCAGCCGCAGGCGGATAATTTCGCCGGGCTGCATCGTAAAGGTTGGGGTCGGGAGGACCGGTTCGTAGGTCTTTTTGCCGTACACGCTGGCGTCTTCCCACATCACGCCGCGGGCGTCGGTGCGCCCCTCGGATCCATCGGTGGACACGGTAAACATCGTGTAGTCGGTATCGACGTAGTATCCGCCTTCGTTCCTTGGCTTATACGCGATGGGTTCGAGGTCGTAATGATTCGTCTTCTTGCCTTTGTTCACTTGAAGCGACTGGATCACCAAAAAGAGTTCGCGTGCGGCCGCAATCTCCGGAACCGCGTCGATCGGTCCGCGCACGACGATGAGCCCGGCCATGCCGTTGGATACCTGAACGTCGGTCGAACCGTGGTGGTGAGGATGATACCAGTGTAAACCCGACGGATGATTCTGAGGAACCGGAAGCGGAAAGTGGAACTGGTGACCGGGCTCGATCCCAAGCATCGGCGCAGCCGGATTCGAGGTACCGAGCGGCTCGAACAGATGCGGTATCGTCTGGATGCCGTGCGTGTGCAGGTTCGTCGTGTTGAAGTCGTGGGGATTGTTCATGCAATCGATGGGGCCGGTTGCCATTCGGTAGTGCCGCGGATTGGGTTCCGCATCTTCCATCTCGTCGTGGATGGCGGGCGCCCGCATCGGCCCTTTCGGGCACGGAGCTTTCGGGTTTCGCGGCAACTTATTGACGATCGTGACGTCGAGCAGTTCGCCCGTCCGCGTCACGAGCGTCGGGCCTGGAATGTGGCCGTCGTACGTGCGGGTTCGGAAAATCTTACCGTCGATACTCGTGGTTGCGTACTTTACGGTAACCGAGTATTTGCGTCCTGAAGCGCGTCCGGTAACGAGCGGCTCAAGCTCGCTTACCGGCCCACCAAAGCGACCGCTGCAAGCGGCAACCGCGGCTGCCGATACGCCTGCGGCAGCGGCAACAACGACAAAGCGGCGACGATTCATACACGAACCTCCCGAAATTAGAAAACGTTCCCAGCAGAATCAAAAGTTCCAGACGAAAGCGCCTGCGCCTGCTACGTTAGACCCAGGACGATGATGTCCGAAATCGCCGCTTTCCGGTCATTGCGGCCATGGCCGGTTCTCTCTAGACTTTAGTCATGAAAACGCGACGCATTGGAATCGTCGGATACGACGGAGTTCAGGCGCTCGACGTCATCGGCCCCGCCGATACGTTCGCAGCCGCGAACGCCGAGGCCGGCGGGAAGGTCCCGCCGTACGAGGTCGTCCTGGTGGGCGTCCGCAAAGGACGCGTCAAAACCGAATCGGGACTCAGTCTGTTCGCGGAGGAAACGCTCGCCGAAGGCGGCTTGTTCGATACGATCGTCGTTCCCGGCGGTCGCGGAATTCGCGTCGACCCGAAGGTGCGCGAGGCCGTTTCGCGCTGGCTTCGCGCCAACGCCGCGAAGGCGAGGCGCGTCGCCTCCGTATGCACCGGAATTTACGCCCTCGCCGATGCCGGCCTGCTCGACGGACGCTTCGCCACCACGCATTGGCGCTATGCAAGCGACGTGCGCGATACGTGGAAGAAGGTCAGCATGAATGCCGATGCCATCTTCGTCAAAGACGGCAAGTACTACACTTCGGCCGGGATTACCGCGGGTATCGATCTCTGCTTGTCGTTCGTCGAAGAAGATTGCGGACAGGAAGTCGCGCTCAAAGTCGCACGCGAGCTGGTCGTTTATCTCAAACGCTCGGGCGGCCAGATGCAGTATTCGCAGCCGCTCCTACTGCAGACGCAGGCGAAAGAGCACTTCGGCGACATCGCCGGCTGGATTCGCGGACATCTCGCGGACAACTTGACGATCGAGTCGATCGCCGAACATGCCAATCTTAGCCCGCGCCACTTCACGCGCAAGTTCAAGCATTTGCTCGGCGTTACGCCGGCTGATTTCGTGGAGGAGCTGAGGCTCGACGAAGCGCGCTGGCTGCTCGTCAACGCGCGCGATTCCATTAGCAAGGTCGCAGAAAACGTCGGATACTCGAGCGACGATACGTTCCGCCGGGCGTTCGAGCGCCGGTTCGGAGTCGCGCCAACGGAATACAGGAGCCGTTTCGGGTGAACGCGGCCCGCGTTCCGTTCGTCGCGGCGCTGGTGGCGCTGGCGGTTCACCTCGCCGGCAATCCGCATTACGGATTCTTCCGCGACGAGTTGTACTTTATTATTTGCGGCTTTCATCCGGCGTGGGGCTACGTCGACCAACCGCCGGTGACGCCGCTGCTTGCGGCCGGCTCGCAGCTGTTCGGCCACTCGCTGTTTTTACTGCGCGCGGTGCCGGCAATCTTCGCCGCCGCGGGCGCATACGTCACGTGCAAGATCGTGCTCGAGCTTGGCGGCGATGCGTTCGCAGAAGTCGTCGCTACGCTGGCCTACCTCTTTTGCAACGTGCTATTGGCCTTCGGCATGAAAGTGGGCCCCGACATGGTTGGGCTCTGGCTGTGGCCGCTGGCCGCGCTTTTCGTGCTGCGCATCGCCAAAGGCGGCGATCCGCGACTCTGGCTCGCCGCCGGCGCCGCAATAGGCTTCAGCCTCGAAAGCAAGTACAGCGTGATTTTCTTTACCGTCGCGCTGATCGCCGGCATTGCGCTGACGCCGCAGCGCCGGATGCTGTTCTCGCGCTGGTGTCTCGCCGGTGCTGCGCTCGCCGTCGTCATCGCGCTGCCGAACTTCATCTGGCAAGCCGTTCACGGCTACCCGATGTTCGAGTTGCTGCGCAATGCGCAAACGATGGGCAAGAACGTCGTCGTCAGCCCCGGCGTTTACCTCTTCCAGCAGCTGCTTCTGACGAATCTGTTTCTCTCGCCGGTGTGGATCGTGGGTTTGATCCGGCTGTTCCGCGACGGATCCGCACGGTTTTTGGCGTGGACATACGCGATCCTCATCCTGCTGATGATCGTCGCGCACGGCAAGCACTACTATCCCGGCGACGTGTACCCGATCGTCATTGCCGCCGGCGGCGTCGCAATCGAGCGCTGGACGCAAAACGTTAGACTCGTACGCGTCGCGCTCGTGCCGGTAATGATCGTCGCGGGATTGTTCTTCCTGCCGTTCTCGCTGCCGGTTCTCGGCGAGACGCAAATGGTCGATTATCAGCAGTGGGTCGGCAACGTGCTGCACATCAGCCGCTCGACGATGGCGACGGAACACGGCCAAACCGCGCAGTTACCGACCGACTGGGCGGACATGCACGGTTGGCCGGAGCTCGTCGCGACGATCGCCGGTATCTATAACGCGCTGCCGCCCGATCACCGGCGCCAGGCGGCAATCGTCGCCAGTAACTATGGCGAAGCCGCCGCCGTCGATTTCTTTGGAAGCGCTTATGGCTTACCGCCGGCCGTCTCCGGTCACAACAACTACTGGCTATGGGGAACCCACGGCTACACGGGCAACGTCATCATCGACGTGCACGGCGACTGCGGTGCCCGCGATCACCTTTTCGCGTCGTCCCGCCGCGCCGCGGTGTTCGACGCACCATGGGTCATTTCGTACGAGCACGATGTTCCGATCATGGTCTGCAACGGTATCAAGATTCCGCTCGCCACGTTGTGGCCGAAACTCAGAAAGTACATTTAGAGTTCTTACTGCGTATGTCGAAGCTGATTTACATCACCAATACGTCGCTGGACGGGTACATCGAGGACGAAACCGGTAACTTTAACTGGCTCAGTGCCGATCAGGTGCACGCGTTTGCCGGTGAGTTGTTGCGGCCTGTCGGAACGTATCTCTACGGAAGGCGCCTTTATGAGACGATGGCCTACTGGGACGGACCGGTCGAGGACTATCGGCCCGAACACCGTGAGTTCGCTCGGATCTGGCAGAAGCCTGAGAAGATCGTTTTCTCACGAACGTTGACGAGCGCTGCGACACGCAGCACACGTATCGAACGGGACTTCAACCCGGAGACGATTCGAAAGCTCAAGCGGGAATCGGATCGCGACATCACCATCGGCGGTGCGGAGCTTGCCGCGGTTGCGATTGAAGCCGATCTCGTCGACGAATGTCACCTGCTGCTCCACTCGACGATCTTGGGTGACGGAAAGCCGGCATTTCGGCCCGGCGGCCTACGGCGTAGTCTCGAGCTCCTTGAGACGCGCCGAATCGGCACCGCAGTCGTTTACTTGCGTTACCGGATTGCCAAGTAAAATCACCACGACCGACGCGATCACGGCAACGCCGCCTGCGGCGACGTTCCACGTCATGGGTTCGTGCAGAAACGTAACGCCCAGCAGCACCGCCACGACCGGATTCACGTAGTTAAAGGTAGCGACCGTTGCAGCCGGCAGCGTGCGCAGGATGAACGCGAATGCCGTATATCCCGCCAGCGCCCCGCCGATAATCAGCCACAGCATCCCGAGCCACGATTGCAGCGAAACGGCCGCAAGGTTGAGATGTGAGGCTTCACCCAAGAACAAGCCGACGATCACCGCCAAAGCGCCGCCGGTGAGCATTTCTAAAGGCGCCGCGAGCGGATGATGCTCAGAACCACGCGCGTAGACCGAGCCGAGCGCCCACGAAAACGCACTGACGAGTAAAAGGACCATGTACCACGCGTCCGACCCACCCAAAGGGTGCCCGACGAGCAGTGCGATCCCTAGCGTACCCAACACTAAGCCCGCTGCCGACGCTGTGCCGATCGGTTTGCGTACGCGAATCGCTTCGAGCAGCAGCATCCAGATCGACGTGCTCGCTACCAAGAGCGCTGCGATGCTCGTATCGACGCGCGTCTCGGACACCGCCAATAATCCATTGCCGATCGTCAGCAGCAACACGCCGGTAACGGCGATGTGAAAAAGCTGCCGCGGCGTCGGCAGCGGCGGCTTCTTGTCGCGCGGCGCCAGCGCTCGCAAAATGGCGAACAACACCACCCCCGCGATAACGTACCGCGTACCGATCATTAAATAGGGCGGAAGCGTTTCGACACCGACACGAATCGCTAGATACGTCGATCCCCAGAGGAACCAAACGGCTACGAGCGCGATCGAGGGCAAATAGCGGCGAGCGGGCATCGCCCTCACAACACCGCGCGGCGGCGGCGAGTTTCGAGCGCTAAGGTTTTATTCGCCAGACCAAGTGATCGTTGTAGTTTGCGAGCCAGACGGTGCCGTAGCCGAAGTCGATAGCGTCGCCGCCGCGGCCGTACCACTGCTTGATGATGCGGGTGTTTTCTGCGTCGATTTTCGTAAACGGAACGCCCACCAGCGTCGTCCAGACGTACCCCGCGCCATACCTGACGTCGCCTCCGAAACCGGCGATATTCGCATAGATGCGCGCGGCCACGCGCTTATTCTTGGCATCGACGCGCGTCACCACGCCGTCACCCTGACCGATCGTCCAAATCGCGCCGCCGCCGGCCGCCACGAAGTGCGGACCGCCGGGAATCGGAATCGTCGTCAGCACTTGCCCGCTACTCGCGTCGACTGCCGTGAGCGCGTTCGACGCTTTGCTGGTGATCCACACCGTCCCATCGGCATAGACGGGATTCTGCGAGCCGGCGGCGACCGGAACGCGCTGACGAACCTTGCCGGTCGACGGGTCGATGCGCGACAGCTCGCGATCGCCGGTCGCCATCCACACGCTATCGGAGCTCGCGGTGATACCGCCTTCAGAGTTTGCGGGCGCGATAGGCAGCGTTGCGACGACGCGATTGGTCGCGGCATCGATCCGGGCCAGCGACGTTCCCTTACCGTTCGCGCACAGGGGAATCCAGACGCTCGAGAAACCGAACGCGGCGCCCGAACAGGGCACGCCCTTTACCGGAATGCGCGCCGCGATCTTACTGCCGGCGGCGTCGATGCGCTCGACTTCCTTTAAACTGATGTTTGCGATCCACATCGCGCCGGCGCCCGTCGCCATCCAATCGGGCCCTCCGCCCGTGACGATCGTCGTGCGCGGCACGTCGATCGAGGCGGCCGTCGGCGTCACGTGCAGTGAGAACAGCTGCGACGGTGACGCTTGGCGGCCGTCGCTATCCACCGCCATGTAGAACGCGCCGTCGGCGTTCTGCGCGAACTCCGCCGGCAGCAGATGTTTCTGCGGCAGATCGAACGTCGAGAGCTTGCCGCCGGCCGAGACGGTGGCAACCGCACCGGTGCCGTCGCGCTTGATCACGCCGAGGAAGACGCCGCCCAAACGGCTGCCGAAAATCGCTCCCGAATCGACGACGTTGGCGAGCTTGTACTCCGTGAGCGCTCCGGTCGTCGTCATCCGCGTCACCGCGTCGCGCTTACCGAACCAGAACGAATCGTCGATGGCGGTCGTAACGTCGCCGGTCAGATCGCCGCGTCCGGCGCTGAAATGGCGTACCTGGCCCGATGTCGTCAGGCGACCGATCGTGTGCGTGCCGACCTCGGTGAACCACAACGCCTTATCCGGCCCGGTGATCAGCGCGGTCGGATGGCTCGCGGCGCTTCCGACGCGGAACTCGGTGAACTTGCCGTCGGGGGCGACGCGCCCGATCTTGCCCGTCGCCCACTCGACGAACCACATAGCACCGTCGGGGCCGCGCGTAATGTCGAGCGGATGTGCGTTCTTCGTCGGCACCGGATACTCGATAATCTTCCGGTCGTACGTGATTTGCGCGAGTTTGTTCGCGGCGCTTTCCGTAAACCAGATCGTGTGATCCGCGGCGATATTGATCGAACCCGGCTGCGACCCCGGCGTCGGCGTGAGATAGCGTCGCTGCGTTCCATTCGTTGCGAACGCGACCACGCCCGACGTGCCGTCGGTCGTTCTATTATCGAACCAGATGCCTTTGAGCGGACCCTCGGGGTTGTAGACGATCCCGTGCGGATGCGCTTCCGGCACCGGAAACGCGGCAAATGTCGCGCAGGGCGTCGCGCAGCGAACGGGTGGCGCAGTGTCGCTCGAGGCAGCAGTCGTCACAAGTGCAAAAATGCACCCGCTCCAAACGATATAGGCAGGCAAGCGCATAACGAAAGTTTACGTTTCGACGTAACCGAGCCGTGCCCCGCCGAAGGACCCCGTTGCTCTCGCACAAAACGGTCACGCTCTAATCGCGCCTTGAACGAGGGGGGCTTCTTACCATGCCGCGGATTTTTGGCGTGTCGGTATTGCTCGTTATGCTCGCGTTTGCGACCGGAGCGGCTGCCGATCCCCCAATGGGCGCTCGCCCGTTTAAAGAACCGGTGATCCTTTCGAGCCGGGACGGGATTCTCGAAGTCACGCTGATTCCACGACAAGATACCGGGTCTCTCGACACCGTCGCAAAGCCCGTAAAGAACATGTTGCTCTTCGACTACACACTGCAACGCGGTACTGCGTCGGACGGTCGGATGTCGGGCAACCATATGTATCCCGGGCCGACCCTGCGGGTCGCGCCCGGCGAACGTCTCATCGTTCACCTCAACAACGAGTTGCGTAATCTCTCGATCGCGGACTATTACGATCCGCAATACACGCCCGCGGGCCGGCCGGTGCCAAAGTATCCAACGATGTTGACGTCGTCGCCGATCAACCTGCACGTGCACGGCGCGCACGTTAGCCCGCGCGGAAACGCCGACAACGTGCTGCTGCACATCGATGCCGGCATGGCGAACACCTACGTCTACGACATTCCCAAGAACATGACGCCCGGCACGTTCTGGTATCACAGCCACTTGCACACGCTGACGGCATCGCAGACGTTCTACGGACTGGCCGGCATGCTGCTCGTCGGCCGCGCCGACAGCGAGATCCCCCTCGTAACGGAAAAGAACATTCCGATCCGCACGATGATGCTGCAATATAATACGGTCTTCGATCGTAAAGACGGTTTGGCGCAGATGACCAATCCGAACTGGCCGCAGTGGGTGAGCACGCTGATCCCGCCCAAAGGCAACGAGCTCGCCGACGGCACGTATCGGCCGTTGCTCGCGCCGGTGAACTTCTTGGATTCGCCCAAGGGCACGCAGTGGGCGACGGTGTGGTACTCGGGACCGCTGTCGATTCACAACACGCGGGGCCGTTTCCAGTTCGTACCGATGAACCTGCAGCGGTTCACGCCGTTTAAGGCCGGCGAGCCCGTCTTGAAGGCGAACTTGAAGCTTCCCGACTACGAGCGCGACACGCAGTTCACCGTCAACGGACAGTTCGAACCGGTGCTCAAGATCAAACCGGGTCAAACCGAGATCTGGGTGCTCGCCAACGTCAGCGACATTGCCTATATGAACGTTCGCTTGACCGAGACCGCAACCGGCTACCACCCCAAGATTGCCATCGTCGGGCAAGACGGCATCGCCTACGGCAAAGTCGAGTATCCGCACGAAACGGATGGAACCGAGCTGCTGATTCCGCCGGCGTCGCGCTACGCGATTGCCGTGACGATGCCCGAAAAAGGCGGCCTGCGCATGGAGCTGCCGGGCTTAGGCTCGGGCGCGCGTTCGATTTCGGCGCCGGGCATTCTGTACACCAACGACGGCACGAAGAACCCGCCGGGTCATTTAGGCTCGTTGAGCATTTTACCCCGGTCGATCAGCTACGCCGACGGATTCTTCATCTTTCCGTCACAGACGCTGCTCGACGCCGCTCCCGACGAAGGTAAGGGTGTCACCACCGCGTTCGTACCGGGACAGGAACTCAACGCGCCGACGCCGTTCCACGACCTCTCAAAAGTCAAGCCCGACGTGAGCCGCACGCTGCTCATCAACGGCGGATTTCTCAACAATCACGCCAGCAAGCAAGATCCCAAGGCGTTCGTCTACGCGTTCTTCGGAAACGCGTTCCCCAACGTGCCGCTGATTCAAGCGCGGCTGGGATCGGTGGAAGAGTGGAACTTCGTCAACCACAATAACGACGCGCACCCGATTCACGTGCACGTCAACGATTTCCAAGTAACCAAATACGACGATCCGACGGTAGGCCTGAAACTCGGACCGCAGATGCACGGCGAAGACAACGCCAACGTTCCGGCCCCCGAGCTGGGACCGGAAGAATCGCTCATCGCGCCCGGCACTTTGACGATGCGCACGAAGTTCATCGACTACTTGGGTTTATACGTACTGCACTGCCACCGGCTCAACCACGAAGACAACGGGCTGATGATGCTGGTGAACGTCATACCCGCCGTCTCGGATTACGCAGTCGCCGTTGGGGGTTCGCCGGGTCATCCTGCAACCGTCAACGTCTTCGACGGTGACGGCGATCGTTTGATCGCGACCGTTACGCCGTTTCCCGACTTTTACGGAACGCCCAGCGTCGCCATCGGCGACGTCGACGGCGACGGCATCTACGATCTCATCGTGGGTGCCGGTAAGGGACATGCGCCCGAAGTCGTCGCGTATTCGGGCGCGCAGAGCGGCGGTAAACCGTTTACAACCGAGCTCGCGCGCTTCCAAGCGTTCGATGCCGCGCAGACCGGCGGCGTGTCGGTCGCCTCCACGCAGATCGACGGACGCTCGCCGGACAACATCATCGTCGGATCCGGCGCCGGCGTGACCGACCAGGTGAAGATCTTCAGCAGCGAACTGGGCGCGCGCGGTACGGCACCCGCGACGTTCGCAACGTTCGAGCCGTACGGAAGCGACACGTCCGGTTTGAATCTCGCGGCGGGTTTCGTCGACTTTTTAACCGGGCGCGACAGCATCGTAACGGCACCCGGCGCGGGCGGCCAAGTCAAGGTGTTCTCGTACTCGCTCATGACGCCGATCGGCGCACCGCCGGCGTGGCCGAACAATCCGGGTACGCCGCACATGGATGCGGTTTTCACCCCCTTTGGCGCGAGCTATCGCGGTCCGATGTCGATCGCTACCGGATGGCTTGCAGGCCCATACGGCGGCGCCGAGGCCATTACCGCCGGACAGCTTTCGGGAGCGGGCACGGTGAAGGTGTTCTCGACGACGACGACGCTCGTAGGCGCTCCGACGATGTATTTGCACAGTGCGATGATGCACGAGCTGGTTTCGAACTTCAGCGAAGTCGCCTCGTTCAAGCCGTTCGCGGGTGCCTTCTCGGTTCGCGTCGCAACGACGTCGACGACCATTGGCGCCGATCTGCTCGTTAGCGGCGGTTCCGGCGACCGCGTGCAGATTCAGAAGTACCGGCTAAAGTGGGCGCATCCGCAAGACCATCTCTTCACCGCGTTGCCGGTGCATGACGTCTGGTCCGGAACGGGAACGCAGCCGGCGGTCATCGGTGGAGACTGAAACCCTCCTGCTGTGCGCGCGCGTGCGCGACGGCAAAGACTCGGAGTTTCGCGCCTGGCAAGCGCGCTGGCAAGACGCGCTGCTGCGTTCGCCGGGTGCGGAAAGTTTCGAGATCATTCCGCAGACGCCGGATCAAGACGAGACCGTCGGGATTGCGCGGTTCTCAACGTTCGACGCGCTGCGCGTTTGGCGGCACAGCGAAACCAACCGCGACTTGATTGCTGAGGCGAGCGGTCTCGTCGACGGCGGCGTGCTGATGCAGCTAACGGGCGGTGCCGCGGCTGAATATTACGTTGCGCACACCGCGACCGAAGTCATCATCACGCGCATCAAACCCGGCAAAGACACCGAGTATCGAGCCTTCGCCGATCGCATCCAGCGCGCGCAGCAGGTGTTTCCGGGCTATATCGGTTCGTTCGTGCAGCCGCCGCACCAAAACGAGACGGGGTGGACGACCGTACTGCGCTTTCAAGCGCAGCGCGATCTCGATCGCTGGATGAACTCGCCGGAACGTAAGGCGCTGCTCCAAGAAGCCGAAGATCTCATCGAAGGCTTCGAAGCGCAACGCGTCGATACGTCGTTCCCGGGCTGGGTGCCCGCCGATCCGGCGACCGGCAAACCGCCGAACATGTGGAAGACGGCTGCGCTGGTGCTGATGACGTTGTTCCCCGTCGTCATGCTCGAGCTACGCTTTCTCAATCCCGTGCTCAAAACGCTGGCGACTCCGCCGGCGCTGGGCACGTTCATTGGCAACGCGATCAGCGTCGCGCTCACGACGTGGCCGCTCATGCCGCTGGCGATTCGTCTGTTCCACGCGTGGCTCTTCCCGGAGAAGCAGCCGAAGTGGCTCGTACTCACCAGCCCCGTTTTGGTTGTCGCGTGTTATGGCGCGGAGCTGGCGATCCTTTGGAGATTGCTGTCGTGAATCTCAACACCGTTACCGAGGTGAAGCGGCCGCGCAGCCTCGATGAGATCCAAGGTTGGCGCGCCGGCAACGCGTGGCTTGCCGGCGGAACGTGGCTATTTTCCGAGCCGCAGGTGCATACCGACACGCTCATCGATCTCGAAACGCTCGATTGGCCGTCGCTGATCGCAAGTGACGACGGTCTCGAAATCGCCGCAACCTGCAAAATTGCCGAGCTGTACGCGTACGAGCCGCCCAAAGAGTGGCCGGCCGGCGGCCTCATCGGCGAATGTTGCCGCTCCTTTCTCTCGTCGTTCAAGATTTGGAACGAAGCGACGATCGGCGGCAACATCGTCATGTCGCTCCCGGCCGGCCCGATGATCTCGCTGACCGTCGCGCTGGAAGCCGAGTACGAGCTCTGGCCGCGCGACGGCGGCGCGCGCCGAGTCCCCGCGGCAGAGTTCGTCAACGGTAATCATGCCAACGTGCTCGCTCCCGGCGAACTGCTTCGCGCGATTCGGGTCAGGAGCGACGTGCTGAGGAAGCGGCACGCGTTCCGCCGAGCATCGCTCACGCATCTCGGGCGCTCGTCGGTGCTGTTGATCGGCACGCTTGGCGACAACGGCGTGCTGGTTACCATCACGGCCGCGACCGTCAAGCCGGTGCAGATTTCGTTTGAAAAAGCGATGAGCGAACGCGATCTGCGAGCGGCGATCGACGCCGCCATCGCTCCGGACGTCTATCTCGACGACGTCCACGGCTCGCCGGCGCACCGCCGTCACCTCACCTATCACTTTGCCAAAGAAATCTGCGGGGAGCTCTTCGCGTGAACTTCCGCGTAAACGGTAAGCAGTACGCCGCGTCGCCGGCACCGGGGCAGTGTCTGCGCACGTTCGTGCGCGACCTCGGGTTTTTCGGCACGAAAAAGGGCTGCGACGGCGGCGACTGCGGGGCGTGCACGGTCTGGGTGGACGGCAAGCCCGTCCACAGTTGCCTCTACCCTGCAGTTCGCGCCGACGGCAAGTCGGTCACGACGATCGAGGGCCTCGCCAGTCCCGATGGCACGCTGCATCCAATGCAGCAGGCGTTTCTAGACGCGCAGGCGTTTCAGTGCGGTTATTGCACCGCCGGTATGATCATGACGGGCGCGTCGCTGACCGACGAACAAAAGCACGACCTTCCGCGCGCGCTCAAGGGGAATCTCTGCCGCTGCACCGGTTACGGTGCGATCCGCGACGCGTTCGCCGGACAAACGAACGTCAAACGCGACGACGCGGGCAAATCGCAAGGCGAGAGCGTGCCCAATCCGTTCGCGCGCGACATCGTGACGGGGCACGCGCGTTACACCAGCGACATTCCGCTGCCCGAGGGCATTTTGCACCTCAAGGTGCTGCGTTCGCCGCACGCGTACGCGCGCATTACGTCGATCGACAAGTCGAAAGCGCTCGGCGTGCCCGGCGTCGTCGACGTCTTTACGTGGGAAGACGTACCCCGCAAGCTCTTCACGACGGCCATTCACGAAGACAACCGCGTGGATCCCGACGATACCTACGTGCTCGACAACGTCGCGCGCTTCGTCGGCCAGCGCATCGCAGCGGTCGTCGCCGATACCGAAGCGGCTGCCGAGGAGGGCGTGCGCAAGCTCGAGGTAGGGTATGAAGTTCTCCCCGCCGTTTTCGATCCCGAAGAAGCGATGCTGCCCGGCGCGCCGCGCCTGCACGATAAGGGCGAGTTTTCCCGCGCAATGCATCCCGAGCAAAACATTTTTCTCGAACTGCACGGCGAGGTAGGTAACGTCGAAAGGGGCTTCGCAGCAGCCGACGCGATCTACGAAGACACGTACTTTGCTCCGCGCCAGCAGCACGTCCACCTCGAGACGATGCAGGCGATCAGCTGGCGGGGCGACGACGGCCGTTACCACATTCGCACCAGCGTCCAAGGCCCGTTTATCGTCAAGTCCAAGCTGTGCTTCATCTTCGGACTCAACCTGAGCGACGTGCACGTTTTCTGCGAACGCGTGGGCGGCGGCTTTGGCGGCAAGCAAGACATGATGAGCGAGGATTTGCCGCTGCTCGCCACGCTCAAGACCGGACGTCCCGTGAAGTGGGAGTTCACCCGCGAAGAGCAGTTCATCGGCGCGACCACCAAACACCCCGTGAAGATTCACCTGAAGCTCGGCGCGAAAAAAGACGGCACGCTCACGGCCATGCAATATCGCGTCGTTTCGAACACGGGCGCGTACGGAAATCACGGCGGCGAGACGCTTGCGAACGGCATGTCGGGCCCGTGGGCGCTCTACAAGTGTCCCAATAAAAAGGGCGACGGTTACGCCGTCTACACCAACACGCACTGCGGCGGCGGCTTCCGAGGATACGGCACGTCGCAAACGACCTTTGCAATAGAATCCGCGATCGACGAGCTCGCACATTCCCTGGGCATCGATCCTATCGCAATGCGCCGCAAGAACATGGTGGGCGCCTACGACAACCTTCAAGCGGTGTTCGAGGAAGTGAGCGATCTCACGATCAGCAGCTACGGCTTGGATCAATGCGTCGATGCAATCGAGGACGGCTTGCGCAGCGGTCGAGGGAAGAAGAAGCCCGACGGCGAGCATTGGCTCGAGGGCAACGGCATGGCGATCACGATGCTCGACTGCGTGCCGCCCACGGAGCAGCGTTCCGGTTCCGAAATCGAGCTTCTCGAAAACGGAAGCTATCACTTCACCGTCGGATCGACGGAGATCGGCAATGGACTCGTCACGGCGCAGCAGCAGATCGTCGCACAGATCATGGGTTGCTCGACCTCGCGCGTTTCGGTGCTCAACGCCGATACCGACAAAACGCCGTACGATAGCGGTACGTTTGCCAGCGTCGGCATGATGGTGCCGGCGAAGGCCGTCGAGCTCGCCGCAACAGCCCTTCGCGAAAAAATTCTCGGATATGCCAGCCGCGCGACCGGCGAAAAACTCGAGCACTGCCGCATCGAGGATGACCGCGTCATTTGCGGCCGTCACAAGATGCCGCTCACCGAGCTTCGCGCCAAAGGCGTGCAAGAAGGGGTCGATTTCCGGGCGTTCCGCAAAGCGTACGGCGCACCGCGAACCGTTTCGTTCATGGCGTACGGCGTTCGTCTTGCCGTGCATCGAATCACGGGCGAGATCGCGATCCTCTACAGCGCGCAGGCCGTCGATGCGGGCGTCGTCATGAATCCGCACCAGCTGCGCGGTCAGGTCGTGGGCGGCGTCGTAATGGGCATCGGCTATGCGCTGCAGGAGAAGATGGTGTACGATGCGGCCGGAGCGGTCGTCAATCCCACCTTGCGCAACTATCGTATACCTGCAATCGCCGACGCTCCCGAGACGGAGGTCTTCTTCGCGAACACCCACGACAAAATTGGTCCTCTGGGCACGAAGTCCGTCGCGGAGAATACCAACAACGCGATTCCGCCGGCCATCGGCAACGCGCTGCGTAATGCCACCGGCGTGCGCTTCACGTCACTCCCGTTTACCGAAGACCGAATCTTCGAAAAGCTTAGCGCGCGCTAGGTTGCGGTTGCGGGCCGCTGATGCGGCCCGACGTCTCGCGCAACGGTAGACCGCTGCGTCCGTTGAGGACGGTCAGCACCTCAGCGAGAATCGAACACGCCACTTGGCCGTTCGTCACCGCGCCGATGTCGAGGCCGGTCGGTCCCGCAATTCGATCCAAGCTCGCGTCATCGTAGCCGTCCTGCGCGAGCACTTCGCGCCGGTAACGTTGGTTGCGCCGGCTTCCCAGCACTCCGATGTAAGCGACGTCGGTGTCGAGCGCGCAGCGAAGCGCCGGCAAATCGATCTTGGCGTCGTGCGAGACGACGACGATCGCATCGGCTTGCGGCAGCAACTCCGGCAGCGCGTCTTGCGGCCACGCCACCACGAGACGATCGACGTTCGGAAGCCGCTTCGACGTCGCAAACTCCGCTCGCGGATCGACGACGGTGACCGTGAAGTCCGCCGCTTGCGCCAGCGCCGAGAGTTGCGCGGCTAAATCCGTCGCTCCCACGACGAGCAACGACCGCTGCGCTGGAACGATGACTCCGTGACCGTCGCAATCGTATTCCACGTCTTCTAGTCCCTCCGCGATCCGTTGTGCGAGTGATTCGAACGCTGCGCCGGGCCTCCAAACAACGACAGTCATCGCTGCGCCGCAAGCAGAGCCGTCGAGCAGTTCGTCGGCGAGATCGAAATCGATCGTCCGCGCCCGACCGTCGCGCAAGGTCGCGCGCGCGGCTTCGACCAGCTCGCCCTCGTGACAACCCGCGCCGACGTTACCGAGAAACGATCCGTCGGACGCGACGAGCAGCGACGTCCCAATGGGCGCAGGCGCGGCGTTGCGCGTCGAAACCAGCGTCGCGACCGCAAACGAGAACCCGTCGCGCAGGCGTGCAGCTATTTCGCGATAGACGTCACGCACGAAACGCCTCCCACTCCGCGGGAACGTCGAGATCGAGAAACGCCGACGCGCCAGTGCAGATCCACGTCGCACGAACCAGCGACGCGTCGTCGCGCGCGTGCCGCAAGGTATCGCCTTCGCGCAACGAGTCGACGACTGCCCGCGACCGCGCGGAGAAGAGTACCGGGTGACCTGGTACCCCGTCTGCGCGAACCGGAAAGGCCACGTCGATGCCGTCGCCGAGCAGCGCCTCGGTCTGCGCGATCGTCGCTTCGGTCATTGCCGGCATGTCGCCCAGCAGCACGCCGAACGGCTCGCTCGTGGGAACCGCGCTCAAACCAATGCGCAGAGAATGCGTCATTCCGCGTCGCGGTTCGTCGTTGGTCACGACCTCGGCGTGCGGCATCATCTCTGAGGCGAACGCGCGCAGCCGGGTCGGAACGACCAGGATCGTGCGTCGTTTGCCGAGCGCATGAGCGATGCGTTCGAGCGGCGTCGTTTCGCCCAGGCGCGTCGTCGTTTTATCGAAGCCCATGCGCCCGGATTCGCCGGCCGCCAGCACGACGTAGTTCACGCCGCACGTTTACCCGGCGTCGAGCAAAATTCATCTCAGCGAACGCAAATGCGGGCGCCGGCAAGAAGGGGCTCGCGCTCGAGGGTCGGATTAGCACGCCATGCGGACTCTTTTTGCGTTGGCGGCTATTGTTTTTTGTTGCGCAGCCGCTGCCGCCCCTTCGGACGTCGCGCAAATCCGTGCCCTGCGGCTTGAGAACAACCGCGCTATCTTCGAGCGCGACGTCGCCGCGTTGCGCAAACCGTGGAAGGCGAATATACATCTTCTCGAAAGCGATGGAAGTGAGTGGACCGGTGCTGATCAGTTGGCCAAAAGCTACGCCACCGTTGAGTTCAAGGACCCGAACTTCGTCGAGTACGTTCGCATTCCAACGAGTATCAGGATCGCCGCGAACGGCAAGCACGCGGCCGAGCGCGGGGAGTGGACGGCAATAAACAGGGCGCCCGAGCGAGTGCGGTCGGGCACGTATCTCGCATCCTGGGAGAAGACCGCCGGCACGTGGAAAATCGTTTACGAGGCCTACGTTGCGTTGGACTTCGTTCCGCAAAGCGTCGCGGACGTTTTACATCCGCTGGCCACGCTCCGCCTCGGCGGCACTCCGGATTGGCTTGCGGTCACGCCGGATTCCGTGTGGGTCGCAAACGACGCACTCAAATCGATTCAGCGCGTGGACCTCGCCGCGAACGCACTCGTCGCTCGTGTCAGGCTGCCGGCTGAACCATGTTCGGGGCTCGTCTTCGGATTCGGAAGTTTGTGGGTGCCGCTCTGCGGCTCGCATCCTTCGCTCGCACGCATCGACCCCCGGCACAATACCGTAGCCGCGCTTCTTCCCATCGGGCCGGCCTTCTCCGAGGGAGGAATAACGGCGAGCGACGACAGCGTATGGCTGGTCGTCAACGACGGCGTGCTGGCTCGTATCGATCCGGCGACGAATCGCATCCGCCAAACCGTAGCGGTTCCTCCGGGCTCCTATAATCCACTATTTGCCGACGGCATCGTTTGGGTTACCAGCGGTAAGCGCAACCTCTTGACGGGGGTCGATTCGGCCAGCGGAAAAATGGTATCGACCATTCCCGTAGGTCTCAAGCCACGTTTCCTCGCCGCCGGTGACGGGCTGGTATGGACGCTCAATCAAGGTGATGGCACGGTCAGTAAGGTTGACGCGCGTGCCAAACGTTTGATCGCAAACGTTCAAACGCTGATACCAGGCGGCGGTGGGGAGATAACTTACGGCGCAGGCGCGGCGTGGGCGACGATCGTCGGCGTTCCCTTGACGCAAATCGACTCCGCGACCAACGCGGTTCGCCACTGGGGCGGTCGTGGCGGGGACGCCGTCCGCTATGGCGCCGGTTCGATCTGGCTCACCGACTATCACGATGGCTTGTTGTGGCGATTCGCGGCGCCGCAAAAATCGAGCAGACCTGTCTTGTGAGGCGGCTAGGGGCGCGCTCGCCCGGCGTCCAAACACATCGTCGTGAACAAACATCGGCTTGTTTTGATCTTGCTTTTATCTTTCGCACTGAGCGCATGCGGCAGCAGTCAGTCGCTCACGCCTGTGAACCCGAACGTCACCGCGTTGAACATGTCGGTTACGAATGCAACGGGCATCACCATAACGATGGCTCCGCAGACGCAGGACGACGTGTGCGTGAAGCGCGCTCCATCTCACGTGACGCTTGCGCCGAATCAGCGCTGGAACGGCACGATCGCGCTCGATAAGTTATGTCCGGGGCAGCACTGGTCGTTCGGGGTCACGCTTACGAGCGGTTCGACCGTCGCCGCGAGCGCCGAGTGGGCGAAATCAAACGGTCAATGGAGGCTCTTCTATCTCACCAGCGAGCTGCTGTTAAAACCGAATAAGAACCAGGGCGGCATCTTCAACATCACGTTAGTGAAGGGCACCCCGCCGCGATGAAGCGGTGCCGGTCCTTTTCTAAACTCGCGTCGCCGTTGACAATCACACTTTTCGTGTTAGACTAAGGTCGCTATGCGTAAGCAGAGTTTAGAAAAACGATATTTGTGCGAGCCGAATTTCGACTGTCTCGTCGCGACGGGTATGGTCGTCACGTAAGTTCGAGCTATTTCTGCTGACGGATTCCCCGAGGGGATCGTAGCGGAAACGCTCGATCCCCTCGGTCTTTTTCTGCAGTGTAGTTTCGGCGCTTAGATCAACGGGAGATCGCCTGTCTAACAAGCAGGTCGTCGCGTGTTCGACTCACGCAGCGCCGACCAAATCAAGGGGTGCACCGTTTGGTGCGCCCCTTTTTTGCGGTAGGACCTGAAGCAATGGCCGTTACGACGTGCGACTGCCCAAACGCGAACTGTGAAGCGCCTCCCCACAAAGGGAGAGTGAACTGCACGACGCCCAAGCCGCCGATGTGGGAAGATGGTTCGCCGTTCGTTGAGACCCCGCCGGAAACGTGGGCGGATCCCAAGGCCTGGGCGCACATAGCCGAAGGTCTTGAGTGTCCCGCGTGCGACGCGGCGAATCCGTCGCAGCGAACTGAGGCGCAAGCGAACATCGATACCGGCGGCGTCACACCGGCATCGGTCCAGTCCAAAGAGGAGAGTCCCGGCTAAACGTACGGCGATTGCCGACAAATGATTCAGAAGTTCTTCACGTCTTGGGAGTAGCCCTAAATGCGTGGAGGATTGACGGATATGAAGACCTTTGGCGTTTCACGTTCGACGGCGGCGTCGCCGCAGACGCTCTGGAGGCTCTGGGCCGACGCCAATAACTGGAGCGCGTGGAACTCGGGAATACGCTCCGCGCAGGTCGACGGGCCGATTTCCGACGGCGTCAGAGGCGTTATGACCACGAATCGCGGCAGCGTCCACGACGTAACGTTTCACAGCGTGATTGCAGGGCAAGGCTTCAGCCTCTCGATGGCGGGTCCGCCGCTGACCACGATCACGTTTTCGTGCGACATCGTACCCGACGGTCAGGGCAGCACGATCGCGCAGAACGTCGCGTTTGCCGGTCCGCTGGGCTTTCTCTTCGGTGCGATGATGGGCGCCGAAATGGCCAAGCACTTCGTGTCCGTGCTCGACGATCTCGCTCGTACCGCCGAAGCGCAGTCATAACTGATGGCATTTTGAGAGCCCATTTTCGTTACACCTAGTATACTAGGTGCATGTTAGCGCTAATCTTTGCGACCACGATCGCCGGCAGCGTTCCGTTCTCGCTGCAAGACCACCGCATCTTCGTCAGCGCCACGATCGGCAACGCCGGGCCGTTCGCGATGATCGTCGACACGGGATCGTCGGGTTTGGTCGTAACGCCCGACGTAGCGCGACGTATCGGGCTCGCCGGAAAGCCGGCCGGCTACATGACGGGCGCGGGAAGCGGTCGCGTCGCCGCCACCGCGGTCACCGTGCGCGGGCTGCGGCTGGGCAGCGTGCGCTTCGACGCGGCACAAGCCTTCGTCGGCGATCTGTCGGCGATTCGAAAGGCGATTGGCTTCAAACGCCTCGACGGCGTCATCGGCTACGACCAGTTCAAGAACCTTCGCATGCTCGTCGACGCGGATCGACGGCGCTTGACGTTTTCGAGCGCGCCGCTGACCGTACCGGCGACCGCGGCGGTGACGCCGTTTACGGTCGATGGCGGATTACCGTTCGTTGCGGCCGCGGTCGACGGCGTGCATGGCACGTTTCTCGTCGATACCGGGGACCGCTCGCAGCTCACCCTGTTTAAGCCGTTCGCGCAAGCCAACGACTTCTTTGCGTTTGCGACCGTGCGCAACGCCCTGACCGGTCAAGGCGTCGGCGGTCCACTTTACGCCGACCTGCTGCGCACCACGCTCCAAGCTTTCAATACGACCTCGACCGGCGTTCCGACGCGCTTGCCGGTCGCGTCGAAGGGTGCTTTTGCAAGCGCCGATTATGCGGGCAGCATCGGCTACGGCTTCCTCGAGCGCTTCAACGTCGTCTTCGACTATCCGGATCGGCGCATCGTCTCGTGGTCCGCGCAGCATGCGCCGGCGGACACGTCGCTCTTTCACGTGACGGAGATTCCGCCGGCGCCGGCCGATCGACTCGTACGGCATGCGCTGTTCGGTGCGGCGGCGATGCAAAAGCCCGGCGGCGTAACGTTGACCTTCGTCCCACAAGGCGGCGCGGCGTATGTTGCCGGTTTGCGCACGGGCGACGTGCTGCAGCAGATGGGAGAACGTGCGATCGTGACGACGGCCGACTATTACACGGCCGTACACGACGCACGCGCCGGCACGCCGATCGACGTCACGTTCGTTCGCAAGAGCGTATCGCAACACGCAACCATCACGCTAGGCACGGCGTCGAACGAAGCCGACCCCACCGTGAAAACGATTTACCAAAGCGTCGACGTCGACGACTCGCTGCGCCGCACGATCGTCACCGTGCCGCAAAGCGCGAGCGGGAAGCTGCCCGCCGTACTGATTATCGGCGGCATCGGCTGCTTCTCGGTCGACGTCGCTTCCAATCCCAACGACGCGTACCTGCACGTCGCACACGACCTGTCGCGCGCCGGTTTCGCGGTCATGCGGCTGGAGAAGAGCGGCATCGGCGACAGTCAGGGGCCACCGTGCGCGAAGGTCGATTTTGAAGCGGAACGCCGCGGCTACGAAGCTGCGCTGCAATCGCTCGCATCCAACGAGCTCGTCGATCCCAAACGCGTCTATCTCTTTGGGCACAGCATCGGTTCCGTGATCGCACCCCAGTTGGCGACGACAAATCGCGTTGCCGGGATCATCGTCGCAGAGGCGGTCGGGCGCGATTGGCCCGAATACGAAATTCGCAATCTCCGGCGCCAACTCGAGCTGGGCGGCGAAACGCCTGCCAACGTCGATCGCCTGCTGCTCGAAAAGACGCGCTGCATGCAGATGCTGCTCTTTGAAAACCAGCCCGAAGCGACGATCGAATCCACGATGCCCCAATGCGGCGCGCACAACGGTGTCTATCCCGTCGATCCGTGGTACGTGCGGCAAGTGGCTCGGCTCAACGTCATCGAGCCGTGGACGCGCGTCAACGTTCCGGTGTTGGCCATATACGGCACCGCCGACGTCGTTACCGAACGCGCCGACCACGAACGCATCGTCGACATCGTCAACGCGGGGCATTCCGGTTTCGCGTCGTTCGTCGCAATCGACAACATGTCACATTTGCTCGCCGTCGCCGCCTCGGCGAAGGACGCTGCGGCCGCAGACACCAACGGTACGCCCCAAACATATGACCAGGAGCTGAGCAAGACGATCATCGAATGGCTAAGCCACTCCTAAATCTTCCAGGAATGGTGCAATGCATAAAGTTTCCGTCGTCTTTTTATTGGCGCTCGCCGCCTGTGCGGGCGTCTCGAATCCGCCCGTAGCCCAGATCGCCGCTCCGGCGACCGCCGCTCGCGCCGCGGCCCCCGACAGTCTCACGGCCGCGTCGAACTACTGCCGCAAGACCGGCGGAAAAGTTCAAGTGCGCGATGCGTGGTACACGAACAACGCGGGCGGACAAGTCCGCCTCAACGCATCGGCTACCTTCTGCCACTACCAGGCGAAAGACAAATCGACGATCGATCTCGACGTCAACACGCTGTATTCGACCAAACCGACGTTGGCGGCGCTCGCCTATTTCGCCGAACTCAAACTGAAAAAGGAGTGCAGTAAGTACCTGGCCGATCCGGCGGTGTGCTATTGCCGGCAAGAGCTCTTTGGAGCCGATTTCTTTACGATCGGCGGGAGCTGGGTGCCCGAAGGCCAGCGTCCCAGCGGCAATAACCGGACGCCGTTTTGCGTCTTCTCGGATTTCTCGGTCATCGATTCGTGGGGTCTCACGTATCACTCGGCCGGTATCGTCCGCGGAATGGATCTCTCGAAGGTCTTGCGGTACAAGCTACCCCAGAGCTAGGTGGATCGCTTGGCGTTCAACTAGCGCTCGACCGGCGCGATGTTCTTCGTCGAAGCGGCGTTCGCCGAGCGGCTGCAGCAAGGCGAGCAAACGCTTTTGCACCAGCGTCTCGGTCGGCTCGCGTTTGCTCGCCGTAAACTCGACGTACTCGTCGACGTAACCCAAGAGCCGCGCCGCCACCTCCGTTCGGCCGCGGTTGGCCAGCACGAGCGCCACCGTTTGGATGCACCAGGCGACGCAGAAATGGAGATCGCGGGCGATCGACGCCGCAATGGCGTGGCGCCCGCGGTCGTAGGCCTCGTCCAGCGCGCCTTGTACCGCAAGGTAGGCGGCGAGGTTAGTCAGCGCGAGGGCGTACATAGCGGTAGCGCTGCGCGCCTCCAGCGTTTCCACGAGCCGCCGCCCTCGCTCAACTGCCGACGCTGCTTCACCGCTGCGAAACTCGAGCTCGGCGAGATTGATCTCCAGGTGCGCGCTGAGATGCGGCCAGTCCAGCGCCATGGTCGCGGCTTCTGCTTCACGCAGGATCGCTCGGCCGCCCTCGCCGTCGCCGCTGTCGACCAACTCGAAACCGTAATCGGTCAGGGTGCGAGCGACGCGATACGGATTGCCTTCTTTTCGAATGACTTCGAGCGCGTCGCGCAGCTCGGGAACGCACCGCTGCGTTTCGTTGCCCAGAATTCGGCGCGCCCGTGCTCCGATGCGCAGGGCTTCGGCAAACCCGCGTTCGTCCTCGTAGCGCCGCGCCAACGCCTTCGAGCGTTCGTAGAGTTCGAAGCTGTGCCAATACACGTGTGAGATCATCGCCAGTCGCGCGATCGCCAGCAGAATCGGCAGCGCCTCGTGACTTTCAGGATCGCGCGTCACCGCCAAAATCGTCTCCGAACGCCGCAGACCTTCGGGAGCGAGATTAGCGAGTTCCCAAAAATCCACGAGACTCGCTACCAGCTTCCTCGCGAGCGGCACGTCGTGATCGTGCGTCCACTCCAAGGCCGCGCGAAAATGTTCGAGCTCCGGCTCGAGAGCGCCCAGCCATCCTTCTTGCGTATCGAATCCGAATTTGCGGGTTGCCTCTTCGGCGAGCTGCGTGTAATAGGCCGCGAATACGCGGCGCGTCGCAGCCTCCTCGCCTTCACCGCGTAAACGCTCGAGCGCGAACTGACGAATAGGCTCGAGCATGCGATACCGTTCGCCGGAGCGCACCAGCATCGACTTCTCAGCGATGACCTCAATAGCGCCGCCCGCAATCGCGCACGCGGCGTGCGCCGTGAAGCTTCCGGCGAAGACTCCGCACCGGCGAAAGACCGCGCGCTCGTTCTCAGGCAAACGTTCGTAACTCCACGCCACCACCGACTCGATGCGGCCGGAGCCGACGCTCAAACGAAAGTGTCCGTCCAGACGCGAGCGCAGCTGGCCGAGCGTCATCGAGTGCACGTACGGCGCCGTTAGCTCGATTGCCAGCGCCAGCCCGTCAAGACGTTTACAAATCTCACGTACGGCACCGTACTCCGCTTCTGCGAACGAAAACTCGGGATGATCGCGGCGCGCGTACATCTCGAAGAGCGTAAGTGCGGACCTCTCGTCGAGTGGTCCAAGCCGATAGACGAGCTCACCATCGACGCCGAGCGGCTCGCGCCTCGTGGCTAGGATACTGACCCCGGGACATTCGCGCAACAACGCTGAGGCGACGCGCACGCAGTCGGCTGTGAGGTGTTCGCAGTTGTCGAGCACGATCAGCAGCGAGCGTTGGCGTAAGCTCGCGATCAAGGCTTCGAGCGGATCGCTCTGGGAACCCAACTCGAGTCCGGCGCTGCGCGTGATCGCGTCGGGAATCAGATCGCCTTGCCCCAGCGAGGCAAGATCGACAAATGCGAGTCCGTTATCGTGGCGCGCGGCCGCGCCGGCCAACTCTTCGGCCACGCGCGTCTTGCCTATTCCGCCCGGCCCGGAAATCGTGACGAGCCGCGCGCGCTCCATCAACGCCGCAACGTCGGCAATAGCGTCGTCACGCCCGATCAGAGCAACCGTTTGCTGGAGCTGCAGGGCCACGCGGACGCGTTCGGCAACACCGGCGCCTATGCTTGCACGTCTCGATATTCCGGGCGCGTGGATGTGGTCGTCGTGGCAGCCCGACCGCGGCATGGCCTTCAACAGCTATCTCTTCGAGCGCGAAGGCGGCTGTATCGCGGTCGACCCGCTTCCGCTGGACGATCAATCGCTCGATCAAATCGCCAAGCTCGGCGGCGTTCGCACGATCGTAATCACCAACCGCGATCACGAACGCGGCGCGCAAGCGCTTCGCGATCGGTTTGGCGCGCGCAACGCGACGCTCGAACCGGAAGGCGAAGTCTTTCCGGGTGCGTTCGTCGTGCCGTTGCCGCACGGGAAGACCGAAGATGAAGTCGCGCTGTATTTGCCCGACAACCAAGCCGCGGTCGTGGGCGACGCGCTTATCGGCACGCCGGCGGGGTCGTTGAGCTTGCTTCCGGCTGAGAAACTGGCCGACCGCGATCGTTTCGTCACGACGTTGCAGAGATTGTGGGGTTTGCAGCTGCAAACGCTGCTGCTTGGCGACGGACAGCCGCTCTTTACGGGCGCCGATGCCGCCATCGGCGCGCTCTTAGAACGCGAAGGCCCCGTCGCGCTCCATCGCGTCAATCTCGATGAGATCACCTTTCGTCACGCCGGCGCCGGCACGAAGTGGGAATGTTACGACGGCGAAATCGGGTTGCCGCTCGGTGCGCGCGATCTGGGCTATCGCGTCGCCCGTATCCCGCCGGGCAAGGCCTTCTGTCCGCTGCATTGGCACGTGCGGTGCGAAGAGTTCTTTTACGTCATCGAAGGCCGCCCGTCGATTCGCACGCACAAAGGGACGTTCGAGTGTCGTCCCGGTGACTTCATCGCGTTTCCGACCGGAGAATCCGGCGCACATCAACTGCTCAACGAAAGCAACGAGTCCGCGCTGGTGCTGCTGGTCGGAATGGAAGACTCGGCCGCCGGTCTCGAGGCGTGCTTCTATCCCGATTCAGAAAAAGTCGGACTGTGGACCGCCGAACGCGGCCTCGGCCTTATCCGTTCGTCCCCCAAACTCGACTATTACGACGGCGAGTAGCGCGAGCTACGTCGGGAGCATGACGTTAAGCGATTCCGACACGTGCATGCGGCGCGCACGCGCACGAGTTTCGGCGGTAGCGCGACTTAGAACGTCGCCCATCACCGACAGCGCTCGTTTGGCGCGCGCGTGGAAGCCGAGGCGTTCGCACGCTTCGATCGCGATAAGCTGGGCGTCGCACGCCCACGCGTCGATTCCCAAACGGAAGAAGGAGGCCGCTGCGTCTTCGGCGCGCTCGAGCGCCGAGCGGTAGTCGCCGGCACGTGCCGCGATCTTCGCATCGCCGAGTTGTAAGTAGAGCGTGTCGCGCAAGCCCAAGCGGTCTTGTCGCGCGTTAACCATCGCACGCTCGGCCCCTTCCGCGCCGCGCTCGTGCAGCAGCAACGGCAGCGCCGCGAGCGTGAGCTCCGAAAGACGATCTCCCGGATAAAAGCGCCGCGCGATCTCTAAGCCGTAGTCTGCGTACGTGAGCGCGGTTTGCGCGTCGTCCGGCGCCAACGCTGCCGCGAAGCGAATCGCGGTGTCCGAGACGCCTCCCAACTCGCCCGACGCTCGGGCCGCGTCGAGCGCGGCGCGAAAACCGAGAACCGATCGCGGCCGATCGCCGTCGGCGTGGAGCGCGAGCTGCGACGAAACGCGGAAAATCAGCGCCGAAAGGCGGGACATCGATTGCGGTCTTGCCGCCGTGCCGTTTTGTAAGAGGTTCGAGGCGCGCGCGATCAGCGATCGTGCCCGATCCCAGCGACCGCAATCGATCTCGAGACGCGCCGCTCCGCTGAGCATCATGCCCAGTAAGGTGGCTTCTTTTCCGTGCAGCGTTCGTTCGTCGGGCCCCGCACCAACGGCGCGCTCGAACGTCGCCCGGGCTGCGGCGCTCTCACCGCGCACCCACTGCAGACTCATCGCGCTGCCGGCTATCCACAGCGATCGCCAGTACGAGTCACCGCGCGTCGCAAGGCACAGGTCGAGGGCCTGCTGCGACCGTTTTACGTCGCCGAGAAAGCGTGCCGCTTCGGATGCGACGAGCCAGAAGTCGACCTCGCGCGCATCGCCTGGATTGCGTCCCGCCAGCGAAAACGCTTCCTCAAATACCAAGCCATGCTGGCCTGCGGCGCGAAGGGCTTCGATGTATGCCTCGGCCGCGTCGCCGAGATCGACGAGCGTCGCCGACGAAGGCGCCGGTTCGGCTTGGCCTTGCGCCTTATCGACGTGTTGCCGGACGGTTGCCGCCAAACGCAACAGCGCTTCGTGCCTTTCGCGATAGAACTGGCGCCGCGAGAGCGCCATCGATTTGATAACTGATTTATGAACCTCGCCGTTGAGGTCACAGCGTACTAAAATGGTGCACAGCCGGCGCTCTCGCTGCGCGGCGGGCCCTCCGCTGGCGGGCGCGAGCGATTGCAGCGAGTTGAGCACGATGAAACGAAGCGTGCCGTACGACAGCCGGTGGTCGCGCGGCAGGAGCGAATTGCGCAGCAGCAGTTGCTCGTTCTCGACGTTGGCAAGGGCATGGCGTGCTGCGGCGACGAGCTCGCGATCGGTCATTGGCACCTAAACGGCACCGTCGTCACTAGGTTGACGCAATCGCACTGCGTAAGCACGAATCTATGATGGGCCATCTTCGCACTGCATTCCTTGTTGCGTTCAGTGCCACGTTCGCGGCAGCGTGCTCGGGCGGATCGATGCTGCCGGCACGGGCGCCCGGCGACTCTGCACCCGGTAATGCCAACGCGGCGGCTCGCGGCGAAATCCTCGCAACCGCGCCCGACCTGCGTCAATTGGGCGTGACCGATGCCGGCACGGCACCGCGTTCGACGACGCTGTCCCTGGCGATGGTGTTGCGTTACCGAAATCAGAGCGCGCTCGATCGGCTCGTCGCAGATCAATCGGATCCAAGGTCGCCGCTATATCGCCGCTGGCTGAGCAACTCGCAGTTCGATGCGCGCTTCGCCCCGAGTAAAGCGACCTACCGCACGGTGCTTGCGTCGCTGCGGCACGCCGGCTTTCACATCGATCGTGCGTACGAAAACCGCACGCTGGTCGACGCGAGCGCAGGCGTCGCCGTCATCGCGCGTTATTTCCGTACGTCCATCCATCGCGTGCGGGCCGCTAAAGGTGGCTCGGAGTACGTCAACGTTCGCCCGGCTTACGCGCCGGCTGCGCTGGCCGGCACATTGCTGAGCGTCGACGGCCTCGACACGGTTGCCGTCGTGCATCCTTTCTACGCGCTCATCGGTGGCGCGGCCGCGACGCGCATCCCGTCTGCGACCACTACGTCGGCGCTCTTCGGTCCAATCAGCTCCGTCACGCACGCTCGCGGATACGCACCGGCGGCGTTTTGGGCGGGCTACGATTTTCCGATCCTGCACGCGGCCGCGTCGGGTCACTATGACGGAAGCGGACGCGCGTCGGGCATCGTGATCGACGCGGACTTTGCCGAAAGCGATCTGCGCGGTTTCCTCACCTACTTCAAGATCGCGCGCACGGGGCCGGCAACGCACCGCGTGCTGCTGCACGGCGGGCCGCCTCCCGGCGACGCGTCGACGGATTCCGTCGAGGCCGCGCTCGATGCCGAGGCGATCGTCGGCGGCGCGCCCGGCACCGCCCTAACCGTCTACGAAATCAAGAACCTCAAGAATAAGAGCATTACCGACGCGTATGACGCGGCCGTTTCGCAGAACGCGGTCGACGCCCTCAACTCCAGCTTCGGCGGGTGTGAAGCGGCAATCGGTACGAAGACCGTCGCCGCGTGGAGCGCGCTGGCCGAACAAGGCGCGAGCAAAGGCACGACGTTTCACGCGGCCACGGGCGATAGCGGCGGAAGTTTGTGCGCGAACGCGCCCGCGAGTTCGCCGTACTTTGTGGCCGTGGGCGGCACGGCACTCACCGTCGGCTCCGGCGGCGCGTGGGCGCTCGAGTCCGCGTGGACGGACGGCGGCGGCGGAATCTCGACGATCTTCGCGCGTCCCGCCTGGCAAGCGACGACGGCCGGTACGATCGATCGGGGCCGCAACGTTCCCGACGTGGCGCTCGACGCCGATCCGTACACGGGTATCGCGCTGTACTACACCGGCACGTTCAACACGCAATACGATCCGCTCGGCGGCACGTCGTTGGCTTCGCCGCTCTTTGGGGCAGCGGTCGCGGAGCTGGATCAAGTGAAGGGCGGCCGTCTCGGCTTGGCCGCCGGAGGCTTGTACGCGGCCTTTGCCGCGCACGGCTACGGATCCGGAGCGACGCCGTACTTCCACGACGTCGTGCAAGGCAACAACGGTACCTTTTACGCGAGCACCGGCTACGATCTCACCACCGGCATCGGATCGATCGACGCATGGAACCTCGCGAGCATTCTGTAAGGCGGAGATTTCAGTGGTAAATATCAAGCGAATTTCAAAATGGGGTGCGTTGGCCGCGGCATGTGCGCTCGCAGCCTGCGGCGGCCAGAGCGCCGCAATGGTTCCGTCCGGTCAACTCGCGGCGCTCGCCCGCCCGGATGCGGCGATCGCCACGTGTAAAGGGCAAACGACGAGCAGTGAATACGCCACCTCGAAGCCGACGAAGCTCAAGAGCCGCAACACCCACGCGTGCATTCCCGCGTTTGCGGGTTTTGGCGGATCGCTGCATTATCCGGCCGCGACGCCCGCCGTCGCGGCGACGCTTACGAGCAGCACGACGAACTACAACACGATGCTGCCGGCGCTGAGCAAAGGCAAACCGGTCTTCTATCTGCAGATGGCAACGACCGCGGCGACCACGTTTGCAGCGACGTACGCGGCCGCCGGCGGCCTGACGTCGAAAACGCTGCGACCCGGAAAAGCGTATTACGTCTACGGCCAAGCCAAATACGGCGGCGTCGCGATCCTGTTCGTTAACTTCCCGCCCTGTAAGGCGACCGCGGTGAAAGCGAAGGCCGGCGGCGCGTTGCCGAATCTGGGCACGGTGCTCGAGGGCCAAGCCATCCCGGGCGCGGCGAACATTACAATCGAAGTGTATTCAAAGGGTCACGTGGCAGCGTCGTGCTAAAGCGCGTTGCGGTAATCCTCATCTTAACCGGCTGCAGCGGTGGCACGCTCCCGAGCGCCCCGCCGAACGCGGCGGTGCCGGCCGCCGTCGGGCGAGCGACGAACGCAACCCTTTCCTACGCGGGAACGCTGCAGCAAACCAATACCGGCGGAAGCGCGAAACGGTTCGCGATCGCCGAAAGCGTGACCGCGGCGGGCACCGCGGGTCAAAACGTCGTCAACTATCACGGTCAAAGTGTCGAGACGGGCAAAGGCACGTCGCTGACGACGACGTTCGACGCCGCCGTGGAGCAACTTCGCAACGCCGCTCGCCAAGGCAGCAACGTGAAGCGCCTCAAATCCGCCGTGAGCGATTCGACCGGAATCAGTGCGACGACCACCTACGGTGCGGGTAACGGCATCTTCGACGAGCTGCCCGAGGCGAACGGAACGCGCTGGAGCAATACCGCAACCCGCGTCGTTTTCGAGGCGAACTCGCAAGCCGGCTCGACGCTTGACGATCGCTATGCCGCCGACGGCTCGTACGACGAACGCGCCGTTCCGGTCGAAGGACTCGAGGCGTCGCTGCAAAGCTATCCCGACGGCAATGCCGTCTACCAGTGGCCGTTCGGCGGCGCGTACCAAAACTCGTCGATCGCCTATACGCCGCCAAAATACGGATCGCTGCGCGTGCTCTTTACCGACGCGACGCACCACGTCACCGACTTCATCACGCTGCACTCGTGGTATCCGTCGCGGCCGCTCGTGCTGGCAAGCGATACGACGCAGAACGTGGGGAGCGTTCGCATCCCCAAGACGTGCCGCGTATCGCCGCACTTCGGCACGACCGCAAACGGGATCGACGAAACGGCAACGCGCGTCGACATCGTCTTCGGCGACTACGAAACGATCGAGCGGACGGCCTACGTCGGCACCGCGGGTCTGCTCTGCCTGCACGTGCACGACGTACTCGAAACGCACTACGACTACACCGCTTTCGCGTTCTCGCAAAAGCCGCTGACAACCACCACTACCGACGAGGTCCTCGGTTTGCGGCAAGCATCGGGCGCGAGCGGGACCGAAGTCTCTTCGGCGGTGGCCATGCCGCTCGACGCCAACGTGGCGCTCGGCGTCGACGCACTGCGCTTGCAGGGTGCCGCCGCCATCTACACCTCGCTCGACCGCGTACGACACCGTCGCCACGAACGCGCATCGACCGCCAAGGTCGCAAGCGTCTCGCTGATGGTGCACGCGGCGTATCCGCCGGCCGGAAAGGCGGTTAAGACCCCGGTGCTGGTTCAAGAACTCGATGCCGACGGCAATCCGATCGCAGGCACGTACGCAAATCCCGTCACGCTGACCGACACGGATGCGTCGGGAGCGACGAAGCTGTCGACAACGTCGGTAACGAGCTCGTCGACGCACGTTAGTCTTTCATACGACGGCGCGCCGTTGTCGGTCGCGCGATTGACGGCGTCCGTATCGGGCGCGCCGAAAGCGTCCGCCGTTTTCGCACCGAGCGCAACGACCGTCGCACAGTACAAAGCGCCGTTCTTACACACCCACAACGGGCCGCTGCCCGTCGGCGTTTCGGACCTGTGCGTCGGCCCCGACGGCAACATCTGGGCGACCGGTGCATCGAGTGGCGCCATCGAGAAGATCGACTCGAGCGGACACTATACGACGTATCCGCTACTCGGTACGCAGCCGTTGGGCATCAGCGTCGGCTCCGATGGAAATTTGTGGTTCGCGGAAGCGAGCGCCGGAAAGATCGGCCGCATTACGACGTCCGGCACCATCACGCAGTATACAATTACCGTTCCCAAGGGAGGGCAGTCACAGCCCTCGTCAACGGCACCCGGCCCCGACAAGCGAACGTGGTTTGTCGATCAGGGCATAAACGCCGTCGGAGTGGGAGCGATCGACATGTCGGGCAAGATGGTGAAGTACGCATTGCCGCACCGCTCGAGTCCGCAGTCGATCGTTGCCGGCCCCGACGCAAACATGTGGATCACCGACGGGGGACTCAACGCCATCGACGTGATGTCGACGTCGGGTAAGCTTCTGGCGATTCATCATCTGCACACAAAGAACGCGGCGCCGTGGGGTATTGCGGTCGGCCCCGACAAGAATCTGTGGTTCGGGGAGTTCAACGCTAACCTCATCGGCCGCATGACGCCATCTGGAAAGCTGCGCGAGTTTGCCGTTCCGACCGCGTTCGCGGGACCG